>JACOTZ010000242.1 GCA_016178155.1 Acidobacteriota bacterium | reverse complement strand
GCATGCCGGTATAGGAACGCTTCGTAATCGCGATTGTCCATCGGCCAGGCGGCGTATACGTTCCCGTTCGCATCCGCTGCGAAGCCGGCGCGCACGTCCTGGCGATAGCCGCTGAACGGAAGCTGCAGCGGTGTGGTCCAGAGGCCGCCGTCGAAGGTTGTGGCGTAAATTTCCCACGCGGCGCGGTGCGCGGGCGTGTCGCTGGGCACGTCCCGGATACGCGTCAGCCGGTGCCGGAAGAACAGCCAGACGCGGCCCTTACCGTCGGCGACCAGCGCTGGATGATCGTTGAACGCCCGCATATCTTCCGGCAGGCTCTGGTCGAATTCGGCCGCCGGCTGCATCCATTGGCCGCCGGTCCGCACCGCCGTCGCGACCCAGCGCGACCGGTAGAGCGCTGTGCCCTCCTTTTTTACTAGAAATCCCGTATCCTTGCCCCACTGCATCCCGCTCTCGTTCCAGGCGGCCCAAAGGCGGTTTTGGTCGTCACAGGCGAGCGCCACGTGCGCCTCGAACTTCGGCGTCGTCGCCAGAGGCATGACATCGCCCCAGCCCGAACCGTTCCAGGACCGCACGACAACGTCGTAGTTGCCCTGATCGTAGGTGTCCCAGCCGACGTAAACCTTGCCGGTCCGGTCGGTCGCGATCACCGGCTCCCAGTCGTTTGCCGCCGAGGTGGACACGCGCTCTTCGGCGCCCCAGCTCCGGCCGTCATAGCGCCGCGCGAAAATGTCGGACGTACCTTCGCGGAAGCCCTGCCAGACAACCCAGAGATTGCCGTTCGAATCGGTGGCGACATTGTGATAGACGTCCGGCTGCGGCGCGCTGCTCAGGCGCTCCACGCTCGACCAGCCGCGCCCGTCGTAGCGCCGTGCGTAGAGGTCGAAGTTGCCGCCGGCCTGTTCCGACCAGACGACCCATAGATTGCCGCCCCGGTCGCGGCCCGCCTTGGCGAGGAAGATATCGCCCGGCTTCGCCGTAGCCTTCATCGATGCGCCCCAGACCCGGCCGTCGAAGCGGCGCACGAACACCTCAGTGGCGTGGCTTTTGTAGCCGACCCAGGCCGCCCACAGGCCGCCGCCGGGCATCGCGACCAATGATGCGAAGTCGTTTTCATAGCCAGGCTCGGAGAGCGTCTGCGCCGGCGCCGTGCGGTCGACCAGCACGGCGCCGTTCAGCAACGTGGCCGGCTGCCCGGCACGCAGGCTCGCCGGCTGTACACGGAACGAGCCGTTGGCGGTTTGAAACTCGATGTTCGTGGCGCCCGTGGTCTTGACGTCCACGATGATGCCGGGCACGTTCATGTACCGTGTGGGCTCGACCAGGGCGTCGGCTTCCCACGGCCGGCGCACGAAGTTGGGGCCGCGGCGCGTCTCGAGTTTCCAACTCGAGGTCTCGACCTGGTCGCCCGGGCGCGGGCGCCAGTTGCGGAGCGCGACCAGTTCGCCGCCGCTGACACTCAGTTTGCCGTCCCACTTTCGCGGCTGCTCGTCCGTCACTCCGAACTGCACGCGCAGCGATACAACGGAATCATCCACCGGTTGCACGGCAGAGGACTGCGAGTACACCACCTGCCTCTGCCCGTACCACAACGACAGCGCCGCGAGCGACGCGGCGCCGGCGAGCACTGCCAGACGACGTCGGTTCATAGGGTCGATGCTATCGCAGATTCGTGCCGCATGCGACGACGGCATCCGCCGGGCTGCTCTCGCTGTGCCGCCGAGGCGCGGCTTTGGGGCCCTGCTCGCGACGGCCACGGCGGAAACAGCCTACCCGCATTTCTCACCCGCGCTCTGCCGCGCCCGCTTCGCCCGGTCGCCAGCCGCGACCACCGCTGTGCAAGGCGGCCTTCGCCTGCGGCCTTATAGCGGGGGGGCCATTACGCTGCATCCCGCGATCGCATGTTTGCAGCAGAGTTACCTTCCAGCGGCGGCGACGCCCGCCCGCAGTGATGCGAGTACTTCCTCGATGTGCTTCTCGTCCCGGTACGGCGTACGCGGCCAGAAGAAGCCTTTCAGCCCGTCCCCCTTCCGCCGTGGGATGACGTGGACGTGCAGGTGCGGCACGCTCTGGCTGACGCGGTTGTTGACGGCCACGAACGAGCCCTCGGCGCCGAGCCCGCGCTCAACCGCCCGCGCGATCAGACGCGCGGCCGCAAGCAGCGGTTTGAGCAGGGGATCGGGCAGATCGAGCAGCGTCTCGACGTGCTGTTTCGTCGCCACCAGGCAGTGACCCGGAAACAGCGGCCGGCTGTCGAGAAAGACGAGGCAGTCCTCCGTCTCGTGCACGATGTGAGCGGTCCTCTCTCGCGCGATAATGCTGCAAAAGATGCACTGGCCTGCCATGGCAAGCTCGCCAGGGTATCACAGCAAGAACGGCGGGACTGCGTACCGCGCTTTCATCCGCCGCCCTCTTCGCCCAACGCTTCCAAGTCCGGCACGGTCGCGCATTCTGCCGGTCGCACGCTTGTTCTCGATCAACTGCCGGCGGCCGATGAACCGAACCCGTACGCCATCGAGCCTGGATTCGACGCGCGCCTGCCACGCCTCGTCGAAATCCACGCCGTCGATCGAGGTCAGCAGGTCAATGCGATTGGGAGCGACTCCGAGCTGAATCACGCCCCTCGGCTGGACAAAATCTTTGGCCGAAAGTCCCGCGCGAAAGCACCCACGATCAAATAGTCAACGTTCTCCGAGTTTAACGATTCGATAAACTCGCGCAAGTCCTTCGCCAGGGGCATTGGCGTTCTGCCTGGCCGACTCCATCAATTCGAGCAGAATCTCCAAGCGCCGCTCGGGGGTGAGCGAGCGGTAGTACTCGCGGTCGGCCTGCTCGGCCTCCTCGAAGCTCGAAAACTTCCGTATGACCGGCTCGATGGCCATCGCTCACGCCGGCAGCGTGGTGCCGCCCATCAGTTGCTTGTCGATGTGGTGCGCGGCTTTGCGGCCCTCGGCGATCGCCCAGACCACCAGCGATTGGCCGCGCCGGGAATCGCCCGCGGCAAACACGTTGGCGACCGACGACTGATAGTCGGGGCCGGTCTTCACGTTGCCGCGTGCGTCGAGCTCCACGCCCAGCTTGTCGAGGAGCCCCTTTCGCACCGGGCCCGTGAAGCCCATGGCGAGCAGCACCAGGTCGACCTCCATGGTGAACTCGGTGCCCGGCATCGGCTCGAACTTCGGCGGCGGGCCGACTCGAATGCCGTGCAAGGTTTTGACGTTGCCTTGGGCGTCGCCGGTGAAGTGCGTGGTGGAGACGGCCCAGTCGCGGATGCCACCCTCTTCGTGAGAGCTTTCCATGCGCAACTGCAAGGGCCAGAGCGGCCAGGGAGTGGACGAGTGCCGCTCCTCGGGCGGCCTGGGCATGATCTCGAACTGGTGTACCGAGAGCGGCCGCTGCCGGTGCGACGTGCCCAGGCAGTCGGCGCCGGTGTCGCCGCCGCCGATGATGACGACGCGCTTGCCGGCGGCGAGGATCGGCTCGTTCCAGCGCGTTTGGTCCGCCTGGATGCCTGTGTCGCCGGCGACGCGCTTGTTCTGCTGCGGCAGGAAATCCATGGCGTAGTGGATGCCCTTCAGCTCGCGGCCCGGGACCTTCAGGTCGCGTGGCTGCTCGGCGCCCGCGGTGACGAGGATGACATCGAACTGTTCGCGGATGTCTTCGACCGGGTGGCTCGCGCCGACGTGCGCCTTGGGCACGAACACCACTCCCTCGGCCTCCATCTGCTCCAGGCGGCGGTCGATCGTCCACTTTTCCATCTTGAAGTCGGGGATGCCGTAACGGAGAAGACCACCGATGCGGTCGG
Source organism: Acidobacteriota bacterium (assembly GCA_016178155.1). Classification (GTDB taxonomy): domain Bacteria; phylum Acidobacteriota; class Terriglobia; order Bryobacterales; family Bryobacteraceae; genus JACOTZ01. The sequence continues at coordinate 16,058 of JACOTZ010000242.1, read as the reverse complement.
CCTTCTCGAAGACGGTCACCCAGTGGCCGGCGCGGTTTAATTGCTGCGCGGCCGCGAGCCCCGCCGGACCGGAGCCGATCACCGCGATCTTCCTGCCGGTGCGGAACGGCGGCGGCTCGGGCCTGATCCAGCCCTCGCGCCAGGCGCGCTCGATGATGGTTTTCTCGATCTGCTTGATGGTGACCGGCGGCTCGTTGATGCCGAGCACACACGCGGCCTCGCACGGGGCGGGGCAGATCCGGCCCGTGAATTCGGGGAAGTTATTGGTCGAATGCAGGACACGGATCGCGTCCTTCCAGCGATCCTTGAAGGTGAGGTCGTTCCAGTCCGGGATGATATTGTTCACCGGACATCCGGTGTGGCAGAAAGGCACGCCGCAGTCCATGCAACGCGCCGCCTGCACCTGCACGCTGATCTCGGGGAACGGCTGATAGACCTCGAAATAGTCGTTGATGCGCTCGACGGTCGGACGCCGCTGAGGCAGCTCGCGCGTGTATTCGAGGAAACCCGTTACTTTACCCATCTGTCGTTCGACCTCTGATCCTCACTCCCGGGCGGAGCGTCCGGGAGCCGGGCCGGCTGGCCGCCCTCCCCGGCCTGCTGTTCCAGTGCTCCCCGCCGCGCGTCGTAACCACGGCGTGAGGGGCGCAGGCTAGCAGAGCGTGACCGGCTCAGTCTCCATACGCGACTTGCCTCCCCGGCTGCTCGGCCGCCATCGCGCTGACCGGCCGGTAAACCGCCGAGCTGCGCGGCACCCCGAGCACTCGCTTGTACTCGTGCGGAAACACTTTGACGAACTTGGGCAGCATCTCGCCCCAATTCTCGAGAATCCACTGGGCGCGCGGGCTGGCGGTGTACTCGACGTGCTGCTCGATAAGGTTCCGCACCGCCTGGATGTCGGCCGCTTCCCCCAGAGGCTCAAGATCCACGCCTGTTCTGTTGCAGAGCGTCTCGCTGAACTCGCCGGTCTCGTCGAGTACGAAGGCGAAGCCGCCCGACATGCCGGCCGCGAAGTTGCGTCCGGTTCTGCCGAGCACCACGACCAGTCCCTTGGTCATGTACTCGCAACCATGATCGCCCAACCCCTCGACCACCGCCGTCGCGCCCGAGTTGCGAACCGCAAAGCGCTCGCCCGCCACACCGTTGAAGTAGGCCTCGCCCGAGGTTGCGCCGTAGAGCACGACGTTGCCGATGAGGATGTTGGCTTCCGGCAGGAACGTCGAAGTCCGGGGCGGGAAGACAATCAGCTTTCCGCCCGACAGGCCCTTCCCCGTGTAGTCGTTGGCATCCCCTTCGAGGGTGAGCGTGATGCCCTTCGCGAGAAACGCGCCGAAGCTCTGGCCGGCCGAGCCCGTGAAGTAGAACCTGATGGTGTCGTCGGGCAAGCCCGAGGATCCGCAGCGCTTCGCCACCTCGCCGCTGAGCATGGCGCCGACAGTACGATGGATGTTCCGGATCGGCAGCCGGATATCGATCGGCACTCTGTTCTCGAGTGCGTCCCGGGCGTGCTCGATCAGCTTGTAATCGAGCGCCTTATCGAGCCCGTGGTCCTGCGCGACCGTGCGGCGGCGGCCGACGCGCTGCGGCGCCGGCGGGTTGTACAGGATCGAGGAGAAATCGAGCCCGCGCGCCTTCCAGTGCTCGACCGCCTCCCGCATCTCGATGCGGTCGACGCGGCCGATCATCTCGTCCATGCGGCGGAAGCCCATCCCGGCCATCATCTCGCGAACCTCTTCGGCGATGAAGAAGAAGAAGTTGATGACGTGCTCGGGCTGGCCCTGGAACTTCTTGCGCAGCCGCGGATCCTGAGTGGCGATGCCCACCGGGCAGGTATTCAGGTGGCACTTGCGCATCATGATGCAGCCCATGCTCACGAGCGGAGCCGTGGAGAAACCGAACTCTTCGGCGCCGAGCAGCGCAGCGATCACGACGTCGCGCCCGGTCTGCAGCTTGCCGTCGGTCTGGACGATGATGCGGCTGCGCAAATCGTTCAGCACCAGCACCTGCTGCGTCTCCGCCAGGCCGAGCTCCCACGGGATGCCCGCGTGTTTGATCGAGGTGAGCGGCGAGGCGCCGGTGCCGCCGTCGTAACCGCTGATCAGCACCACGTCGGCGTGAGCCTTGGCGACCCCGGCGGCCACCGTACCCACGCCCACCTCGGCCACCAGCTTCACCGAGATGCGCGCCTGCTGGTTCACGTTCTTGAGGTCGTAGATGAGCTGCGCCAGGTCCTCGATCGAGTAGATGTCGTGGTGCGGCGGCGGCGAGATCAGGCCGACGCCGGGGATCGAGTGGCGGGTGCGCGCGATGTTCTCGTCCACCTTGTGGCCGGGTAGCTGGCCGCCCTCGCCCGGCTTGGCGCCCTGCGCAATCTTGATCTGCAGCTCGTCGGCGTTGACCATGTACGTGGTCGTGACCCCAAAGCGGCCCGAGGCCACCTGCTTGACCGAGCTGCGCTTGGAATCGCCGTTCGGCAGGGGAGCGAAGCGCTCTTCGTCCTCGCCGCCCTCACCCGTATTCGATCGCCCCCCGATGCGGTTCATGGCCGTGGCGAGCGTTTCGTGCGCTTCCTTCGAAATCGAACCGTAGGACATCGCGCCGGTGGCGAAGCGGCGCACGATTTCGGTTGCGGGCTCGACCTCATCGATTGGGACCGGCTTGGCCGCTTTCTTCAGCTTCATCAGGCCGCGCAGCGTGCACAGGTTGCGGCTCTGGTCGTTGAGAAGGTCGGTATATTCCTGGTACGTCTGGTAGCTGTTGGCGCGCACCGCGTGCTGGAGCTTGCTCACGGTCAGCGGGTTGAACAGGTGATACTCGCCGCGGACGCGATACTGATAGCTGCCGCCGATATCGAGCTCGGTGTCGGCCTCGGTCACGGGGTGATAGGCGTGGTCGTGCTTCAGCTTGGCCTCGCGGGCGAGCACCTCCAGGCCCACGCCCTCGATGCGCGACGACGTGCCGGTGAAGTACTTCTCGACGAGATCCTGGTTGAGCCCGATGGCCTCGAAGATCTGCGCGCCGCGATAGCTTTGCAGCGTCGAGATCCCCATTTTCGAGAAAACCTTCAACAGGCCCTTATTGACGGCCTTCTTATAGTTCTTCAGGGCAGTCTCAAAGGTGGCGCCTTCGGGCAGCATGCGCCGGTCCGCGAGATCTTCGAGCGTCTCGATGGCGAGATACGGGTTCACCGCGCTGGCGCCGTAGCCGATCAGCAGTGAGTAGTGCATCACCTCGCGCGGCTCGCCCGATTCGACGATCAGCGCTACCTGGGTGCGGGTGCCTTCCCGGATCAGGTGATTGTGCACTGCCGTGAGCGCCAGCAGGCTGGGAATCGGCGCGTGCTCCTCGTCCATGCCGCGGTCCGACAGAATAATCAGCGTGTAGCCCGACTGCACCGAGAGCGAGGCGCGGCGGCAGAGACCGTCGAGCGCGCGCTCCAGCTCCTGGGCGCCCCCGCTGACCCGGAACAGCATGGAGAGCGTGCAGGCGAGCAGGTCGCCCTGCGATACGCGGCGCAGTTTCTCCAGGTCGCGGTTGGTCAGGATCGGATGAGAAAGCTTGAGTGTATGGCAGTGCTGCGGCGTTTCCTCGAGCAGGTTGCGCTCGGTGCCGATGTAGCTGGTGAGCGACATCACCAGCTCCTCGCGAATCGGATCGATGGCCGGATTAGTGACCTGGGCGAAGAGCTGCTTGAAATAGTTGAACAGCGGCTGCGGCTTGTCGGACAGGCAGGCGAGCGGCGTGTCCGTGCCCATCGAGCCGACCGCCTCCTCACCCTGCACGGCCATCGGCGTCATCAGCAGGCGGATTTCTTCGTGCGTGTAGCCGAAGGCACGCTGCCGGCGCAGGATCGTCGACTGGTCCGTCCCGTACACGCGCGGCGGCTCCGGCAATTGGTCGAGCGTGATCTGGTGCTGGCGGATCCACTCCCGGTAGGGCTGCCTCGCCGCCAGTGCCGTTTTCAGCTCCCGGTCGGGCACGATGCGCTTCTGCGTGAGATCGACCAGCAGCATGCGGCCAGGCTGCAGCCGGCCCTTGAACTTCACTTCCTCCGGCCGGACCGGAAGCACTCCGGTCTCCGAGGCCATAATTAACAGGTTGTCGTGCGTCACCAGATAGCGCGCCGGCCGCAAACCGTTGCGGTCGAGCGTGGCGCCGATGACGCGGCCATCGGTGAAGGCCACGGCGGCGGGACCGTCCCAGGGCTCCATCAGCGACGCGTGGTACTCGTAAAACGCCTTCTTCTCATCCGACATCGTGGGGTCGCCGTCCCAGGCTTCGGGAATGAGCATAGCCATCACGTGAGCCATGTCGCGCCCGGCGAGATGAAGCAGTTGCACCGCGTTATCCAGGCACGCTGAGTCGCTGCCGCCGGGCGAGATGATGGGGTAAATCTTCTTCAGATCTTCACCGAACAGCGGCGACGACAGCACCGCGTGCCGGGCATGCATCCAGTTGACGTTGCCGCGCAGCGTGTTGATTTCGCCGTTGTGGCAAAGATACCGGAACGGATGCGCGAGCGGCCAGCTTGGGAACGTGTTCGTCGAAAACCGCTGGTGCACCAGGCACAGCGCGCTCATCACGTCGGGGTCGGAAAGCTCCCCGTAAAATCGCGAGATTTGCGGCGCCAGCAGCAGCCCCTTGTATACGATCGTGCGCGAGGAGAACGAGGGGATGTAGAAGTAGTCCTTGTCGCGGATGTCGGAAGCCGCGATTTCGTTCCCGGCGCGCTTGATCACGACATAGAGTTTCCGCTCGAGCTCTTCCTGGCTCATGCCCGGAGCCGCGGCCGCAAAGAACTGCTCGATGTACGGCTGCGTACCACGCGCCAGCCGGCCAATCGCGTCGGCGTCGACCGGCGTGTCGCGCCAGCCGAGAACGGTTAGCCCTTCCTCGCGGACGATGCGCTCGAGGATGCCCTCTACCTGAAGCCGCGCCTGCCGCTCCACCGGCAGGAACACCATGCCCACGCCATATTCGCCCGGCCCCGGCAGCGCGAACCCGAGGTTCGCGCACTCGCGGGCGAAGAACTTGTGCGGGATCTGGATCAGGATGCCCGCGCCATCGCCGGTATCCGGGTCGCAGCCGCAGGCCCCGCGATGCGTGAGATTAATGAGGATCTGGATGCCCTTGCGAATAATCTCGTGGGAAGGCTCGCCCGCAATGTTCACCACGAAGCCGATGCCGCACGCATCCCGTTCATTTTTCGGGTCATATAGCCCCTGAGCGACGGGGAGACCATTCGGTAGAGGCGGTTTTTTCATGGGTCGCTCCGGCGTGGTAAACGGTAGTATAGCACGCTGGCAAAGTTAGGTACAGTGAAAAACTAGACCTTCCAATTAAGTACAGCTTAACCTATACTGATAGGGCATGGATGTGCTGTCTTGAGCTTTGAGACGCTGCGCCTGTTTCGCGATATTGTCCAGAACCGGAGCCTGAGCCGGGCGGCCGGTGGGCATGGGATCACGCCTTCCGCGGCGAGCCAGCAGCTCCAGGAGCTGGAGCGCGCGCTCGGGGTGCAGTTGCTCGACCGTTCCACGCGCCCGATGTCGCTGACCGCGGCCGGCAAGCTCTATCACGAGCTGTGCCGCGATGTCCTGCGCCGCTACGACGAGTTCGAGGTGGCGGTGAACGATCTCAAGGGCAAGGTGGAAGGCGCCGTGCGCGTGGCGTCGATCTACTCGGTCGGGATCTCGGAGATGTCGCGGCTGGAGGCCGAGCTGAACCGCCGGGCTCCCGAGGTAACGCTCGAGGTCGAATATCTCCGTCCGGAAAAGGTATATGAGGCGGTGACCTCCGATCGCGCCGATCTCGGGCTGGTGAGCTATCCGGAGGCGACGCGGGAAATTGCGGTGATCCCGTGGCGCGAAGAGGAGATGGCGCTCGCGTGTTCGCCGCGCCATGCTCTGGCCTTGCGCCCCCAGGTCGGGCCCGAGGATCTGGAGGGCGTTGAGTTCGTCGCCTTCGACCCGGAGCTGCCGATTCACGACCACATCGCCGCCTACCTGCAATCCGGCGCGCCCGAGCCGAACGTGGTCCTCCACTTTGACAATCTGCAGACCATCAAGGAAGCGGTGGAGCTGAATTCGGGTGTGAGCATCGTGCCGGTGCGGGTGCTCCGCGCCGAGCTCGAGCAGGGCCGGCTGGCGGCAGTCCCGTTGCGCGCACCCGGATTGCACCGCCCGCTCGGCATCATTCATCGCAAGAAGAAGCGCTTCAACCGCGCTGCGCAGTTGTTCCTCGAGCTGGTGCAGGAAGCGCCCGGCGCGGAGGCGCGGGAGGCAATGGCCCGGGCATGACCGCGCCGCCCGTTTAGCTCAGTAGTACAGCCGGAGCGCGAACCAGCCGAGTCCGATCACCAGCAGCAGCGATGCGGCCGCGCTCGCGGCCCAGTCCGGCGCGTGCGCGCGGCGCAGCAGCCGGCCCGCAAACCACAGCGCGAGCACCGCCAGGCAGGCCGCGGCGGCGGCGCCCGCCAGCACGTACCCCGGACTGTACCTGGAGCCCTGAATGAACATCCGCAGATACAACCCATGGAAGATGCCGAGGATGCCGAGCACCAGCCAGCGCTGGCCTGCAGAGGGAAGAAAGAGCACCTCGACCGCGATGTAGGCAACGCTCAGCGCCATCGCGGCCTCGATGAAGCGCGGCGAGATCTGCCAGCCGAGGTGCAGCGCGAGCAGCGCACCCGCGGTCTCGCCCAGGATGAAGGCGAGCGCGAGCAGCGCCAGCTCCCGCGGCGTGCGCGCCGCCAGAACCAGCGCGACAAAGAACAGCAGATTGGCCAGGCCGCTGACCGCGCGCCAGGCGCCCGCGCTGATTTGCGCCGCCGCTACCTCGACCGGTGTCGGGTCGCGGAAGCGCAGCGTGGCGCTGTCAAAGCTCAGGTCGAGGACAGCCTGATCGGTGCGGCCGCCGCTGGTCGCGCGCAGCAGGTGCACATGATTGGGGACGGTCACGCGCGCAAACCGGCAGTCGACCTCGATCTGCTCGGGCGGGGCGGGGAATTCGTATACCGCTTCGCAGTAGAACATCGCCTCGCCGGGCTGCGTCCGGCAGCTCTTGCTCGTGAGCCTCGCGCCTCTGATGGTGAAGTTCGCAAACAGCGCCTCCTCCGGGTTGCGGACGTGCTCGGCTTCATAGAGCGGCATGCGCAGCTCGTAGCGGGCGCGGGCGCCTTCCACGCGCAGCTCGCCGGTGCTCATGCTGATCGTGTGGGCGGACAGCGGCAGCGCAAGCAGCCAGGCGAGCCGCTTCATGCGTGCTCGCTCACCAGGCCGATGGGGCGCCGGCGCTTGCGCACCCGCACCAGCACGATCCGCAGCGTCGCGATCACCGGGACCGACAGAAACATGCCCCAGACCCCGGCAATCTGCTCGCCCGCGAGCGCGCCCAGGATGACCACGAGCGGATGCAGCGCGACGCCGGCGCTCATCAGGTACGGCTGCAGCACGTAGTCCTGGAACAGCCGGTACAGGATGAGGAACACGATAATGCCAAGGATGTGCGAGTAGCCGCTGAATAGCGACACCAGGATGATAATGGCCGAGGCGAGCAGCGGGCCGATGACCGGGATGAATTCGAGCGGGGCCGAGATCGCGGCCAGGAGCACGCCGTAGGGCGCCCCCGTGAGCTCAAAGTAAATCAGATAGGCGACGAAGGTGGCGGCCGAGAGGATCACCAGCGCCCGGATGTATTGCCCGAGCAGCAGGTGAACGTCGGCGGCAATGTCTTCGACCAGCGGCCGATGCCGCTCGGAGGCGGAGGCGACGAGCGAGTCGCGAATCGCGCGGCCGTCCTTGAGGAAAAAGAAGCCCAGGATGGGCACGAGCAGAAACACGCCGGCGCGGCCGATCACGCCGGCGATCGCGGCCGTCGTGGCCGTGACCATCGGCAGCAGCTCCTGCGCGCTGTCCTGCATCTGCGCGCGCACGGCCTCGAGCACACGCGTGCGCACGGGCACCAGCCACTCCGGCACGGGCCATTCGAGCAGCGTCTGCTGGTGCTGCTCGATCAGCCCGGGCAGCCGGGTGGCGAGATTCGACGCCTGTTCCACCGCGCGGCCGCCGAGCCACGCTCCCAGCCCGCCGATGACCGCCAGCAGCGCGACGTAAACGATCGCGAGAGAGAAGGTTCGTGAGAGCCGGCGCGGAGTGAAGCGCTCGACCAGGTCCACCAGCGGGCTCAGCATGTAGGCGAAGAAGAGCGCGAGCACGAACAACACCAGCGCGCGGCGGGCCAGGTAGGCCCCGGCCGAGAGGGCGAGGATCAACAGCACGGTCCAGGTGGCGCGCGCGGCCCGGGGATCGATGCCGAGCATGTCTTGATCTTAGCCGCGCTCCGCGAGCTCGCGGGAACGGGTGCGCTCGCGAGCGGATCCCAGCCGGCGGAAGTAAGCGCGGGCGCGGCCGATATCGGCGAGAATCTGCGCCTTGAGCGCCTCGGCGGACTCGAACTTGCGTTCCTCCCGCACGCGCCGCAGGAACTCGATCCGGATCCGCGCCGGCGGCGAATCTCCAGGCGGCTCGAGGAGATGACTTTCGACGGTGAGGGTTTTGCCGTTGAAGGTGGGGCGGTAGCCGACGTTCGTGACCGACTCTGAGCGGCGGGCCAAGTCCAGATCGACGGTGCGCGTGATGTAGACGCCGGTGGCGGGGATGATCTCGGCGGCGGTCTGCAGATTGAGCGTCGGCACGGTCTGCCGGGAGCCGCGGCCGGCGCCGGCCGCGACCGTGCCCTCGAGGCTGTACGGCCGCCCCAGCAGCCTGCAGGCGCGGGACACGTCACCGATCTCCAGCAGCAGCCGCACCTCGCTGCTCGAGACGAAGCGGCCGCGGAACATCACGCCGGGAATGATCTCGGTGAAGAATCCCAGCTCGCGCCCGAGCCGCTCGAGCAGGCGGACATCGCCCGCGTGCCGGTGCCCGAAGCGGAAATTGTCCCCCACCAGCACAGCGCGCGCGCCCAGCCGCTCCACCAGCACGTGTTCCACGAAATCGCGCGGGGAGCGGTGTGAGAACGGCTTATCGAAGGGCAGAACGAACACCTGCTCGATGCCGCTCTCCCGCATCCAGCCGATGCGCTGCTCGAGGGTGGAGAGGAGCCGCGGGGCGCGCCCGGGCGCGACCACCCGGGCCGGATGGGGATCGAAGGTCAGCACCGAGGCCTTCCAGCCGTGCTCGCGGGCGATCTCGCTTACCCGCTCGAAGATGCGCCGGTGCGCCTGGTGCACCCCGTCGAAATTTCCGATGGTCACCGCCGACGGGCGCGCTTCCGGGCCGATTTCCTCCAGGTTGTGATACACGCGCAACCGGCTCACGGCGCCTCTCCGGCGAGGATCTCGAGACCGTCGTAGGCCAGGCGCACCCGCGGCGGCAGGTCCGCCTCGGTACGCTGATGCGCGAGGTCGTGCGAGATATGGGTGAAGTAGGTCCGCCGTGCGGCGATCCGTTCGGCATACTCGAGGGCGCGCGCCACCGTGCAGTGGGTGGGATGCGGCTTGTGCCGGAGCGCGTCGAGGAACACGACGTCGAGGCCGCGCAGCAGTTCGAGCGACTCTTCGGGAATCTCGCTGTGGTCGGTGAGGTACGCCGCGTTGCCGAAGCGGAAGCCGTAAATGGTACTGCGGCCGTGCCGCAGCGGCACCGGCGTAAAAGTGACGCCGAACAGGTCGAAGCTCGCGCCGTTCAGCGGATTGAGCTCGAGCTTTGGGATCGAGGACTCGGGCGTCTCCAGCTCGAAGATATAGCGGAAGGCAGTTCGCACGTTGGCGAGGGTGTCCGCGGAGCCGAACAGCGGGATCGCCGTTTTCTGGCGAAAATTGAAGGGCCGCACATCATCGAGGCCCATGATGTGATCGGCATGGGAATGGGTCAACAGGATCGCGTCCAGCCGGCGCAGGCCCGTGCGCAGCGCCTGCAAGCGGAAGTCCGGCGTGGTGTCGATCACGATGTTGCGGCCCTCATAGCAGAGGAGCACGGAGGGCCGAAGCCGCTTGTCGCGGGGGTCGTCGGATTGGCACACGGCGCACTCGCAGCCGATCGTCGGGACGCCCGCGCTCGTGCCTGATCCCAGGACCTTGATTGCGATTTCGGCCATCTAGTCGGTGGACGCGGCCGGATTCGCCCGCTCCTGCTCGTTCTTCTTGCGGTCTTCCTCGACAGCGTAGACGTAGCGGAAGCGCAGCTCGGTCAGCGAGTTTTCAAGGAGCCGCTGCTCTTCGGTCGAGAGATTGCCGCGCGTCTTGTCCTGCAGCATGGCGAGCAGGTCGATGGTGTGCCGTGCCGCCCGCAGGTTCGGCTGCGCCGGCTCGTCTTCACTCAGCCGCAGCAGCCCCAGATGCATCTCGGCCTGCATCTTCAGCGTGATCAGGAAATACTCGAAGGTGGCGGGAGGCAGCGGGAAATCCGAGGCGGACGTATCCGCTCTGGGAGCCTCAGCGTCGCTCATCTCTTCAGTATAGAAGCCGGCGCCGCACTCCCTGGCCGCGCCACCTCGGGCGGACATAGAGGCGCTCATCTCGCAGGCGCGGTCCGACCGGCGGTAAGGCCGCTGATGGCGCCATGTTATCTTGGCGGTAAGCGCCGTTCCTTCTGGGACTCCATAATGACATCCGAGGGCGAATCCAAGAGGGCAGAATTGTCCCCCCGCGAGGGCGAGTCCGCGGGCGACAAGTTTCAGCGCCTGGTGGCGATCATGGCCCGGCTGCGCGGCCCGGGCGGATGCCCGTGGGACCGCGAGCAGGACTTCGACACGATCAAGCCTTACCTGCTCGAAGAGAGCTACGAGGTCATGAACGCGATCGACGACCGCGACTGGGCCGAGCTGGCCGGCGAGCTGGGCGACCTCATGCTGCAGGCAGTGTTCTTCGCGCAGATGGCCTCCGAGGAGAACCTGTTCCGGATCGAGGACTCGCTCGATGCCATCAACAGCAAGCTGATCCGCCGGCACCCGCATATCTTCGGCGAGGGCTCGGCGAAAACCGCCGAGGACGTAAAGAAGCGCTGGTCGGAGATCAAGGCGGAAGAGAAGGCGCACGAAGGTCCGAGGCTGCTCCTCGAATCGATCCCCGACAAGCTGCCGGCGCTGGTGGAGGCGCAGCAGATCAGCGCGCGGGCGGCGGGCGCCGGCTTCGACTGGCCCGCCCTCGATCAGGTCCTCGAGAAGCTACACGAAGAGCTCGGCGAGATCGAGCAGGCGCGCAGCATGGGCTCGCGCGAGGAGCTGGAGCACGAGCTCGGAGATCTGCTGTTCGTGGTTGTGAATGTCGCGCGCTTTCTTGCGGTCGACCCCGAGCAGGCGCTGCGCAAGTCCAATCGCAAGTTCCGCAAGCGCTTCGCCCACGTGGAGCGCGAGCTGGCGAGGCGGGGGCGGACGCTCGGCGAATCCAGCCTCGATGAAATGGAAGCGCTCTGGCAGGAGGCCAAGCGGCTCCGATGATCGAGGTCCGCGAGCTCACCGATCACGCCGATCTTGCCGAAGCGGTCCGCCTGCAGCAGGTCATCTGGGGATTTGAAGAGATCGAGCTTCTGCCCATACGGCTGTTCGTGGTCGCCAGTAAGATCGGCGGACAGGCGCTGGGCGCGTTCGAGGGAGCGAAGATGATCGGCTTCTCGCTGGCCATCCCCGGCCTCAAGGCGGGAGGACGCTCGTACTGGCACAGCCACATGATGGGCGTGCTCGAGGAGTACCGCAACCGCGGCGCCGGACGCATGCTCAAGCTGCGGCAGCGGCTGGAGGCGCTTGAGCGCGGCATCGAGCTGGTGGAGTGGACCTTCGACCCGCTCGAGCTCAAGAACGCGTTCTTCAACCTCGAGCGCCTGGGCGCGATCGTGCGCCGCTACGTGCTCAATCAGTACGGCACCACGAGCAGCCACTTGCACGGCGGACTGCCGACCGACCGCTGCATCGCCGAATGGTGGGTCGGCAGTCCGCGCGTCGAGTTGACCGTCAACAGCGAGGGAGCTCCGCGCGCCGAGATCCGCGCCCGCATCGGCGTACCGAACGACATTGCCGCGATCCGCGTGGCCGACCCGCGGAAGGCGCGCGAGATCCAGCGGCGCGTGGGCGACGCATTCGCCGAGTGCCTCGAGCGCGGGCTGGCGGTGGTCGGTTTCGAGCGCGGCACGGAGGAAGGGACCTACCTGTTAGCACAATGGCCATCCGCATAGAACGCGTCACCATGCGGCACATCCGCATGCCGCTGGTCCACTTTTTCGAGACCAGCTTCGGCCGGACGACGGAGCGGGACATGCTGCTGGTCGAGGTGCACGCGGAAGGCCTTTCCGGCTGGGGCGAGGTCACGGCCGGTGAAAATCCTTTCTATAACGAGGAGTGGACCGAGTCGGCGTGGCTGCTGCTGCGCGACTACATTGCGCCCTGGGCGCTGCGGGGCGACTTCGCGGCCGCCGCGGAGGTGGCGCCCGCGCTCGCCCGCATCCGCGGTCACAACATGGCCAAGGGCGGACTCGAAGCGGCGGTCTGGGACCTGGAAGCGCGCCGGCTCGGCCGGCCGCTGTGGCAGCACATCGGCGGCGGGGCGCGCCGGGAGATCCCTTGCGGCGTATCGATCGGCGTGCAGAACACGTTCGCCGACCTGCTGCGGAAGATCGAAACCGAGCTGGCCGCCGGCTACCAGCGCATCAAGATGAAGATCAAGCCGGGCTGGGACATTGACGTTGTACGCGAAGTCCGGCGCACGTTTCCGGGCATTGCTTTGATGGCGGACGCGAACTCAGCCTACACGCTCGCCGATAGCGACCGCCTGCGCGCGCTCGACGAGTTCCACCTGATGATGATCGAGCAGCCGCTTGCGCACGACGAGATCATCGACCACGCGAAGCTGCAGGCGGCGCTCGAGACCCCCATTTGTCTCGACGAGTGCATCCGCTCGGCTCATCACGCCGGGCAGGCGATCGAGCTCGGCGCCTGCAAGATCATCAACATCAAGCTGGGGCGCGCCGGCGGATTCGGCGAGGCCAAGCGGATCCACGACGTCTGCCAGGCCGCGGGGGTGCCGGTCTGGTGCGGCGGCATGCTCGAATCCGGGGTGGGCCGCGCGCACAACGTGGCGCTTGCGACGCTGCCGAATTTCGTACTGCCGGGCGACGTCTCGGCGAGCAGGCGCTACTGGGCGCGCGACATCGTGGTTCCTCCGGTAGAGACGACGCCGCGGGGAACCATAGCAGTCCGCGACGAGCCCGGCTTCGGCTACACGCTCGATCACGATTACATCCGGGCGGTCAGGGTTCGCGAGGAGACCGTGACTTGAGCTCGAGCCTGAGCCGCCCGCCCGCCTTGAAACTCTACGGTCTTATCGCCCTGATGACGTTCCTGTGGGCGATGAACTTCGTCATCTCGAAAATCGCGCTGCGGGAGATCCCGGCGCTGCTAACCGCCGGGCTGCGCACCGCTCTCGCGGGGCTGCTCATTCTGCCGATCTATTTTCTGCGGGCGAAGAACGGCAACGGGCGCGACTGGAAGTTGCGGGAGCTGCCGTTGCTGCTCTACCTGGGGCTGTTCGGCGTGGCCTTGAACCAATTATTTTTCGTTCTCGGCATCAGCCGCACGAGCGTGGCGCACTCCGCGTTCATGATCGGGCTCACGCCGATCCTGGTGCTGCTGCTGGCGGCGGCGGCGCGTCTCGAGCGCGTCACGGCCCTGAAGCTGTGCGGCATGGCGACCGCGGCGGCGGGCGTTGTGCTGCTGCAGGCAAAGCGTGAGCAATCGTCCGGGGCGACGCTCTCCGGGGACATGTTCATTCTGCTGGCCGCGCTGACGTTCGCGCTCTTCACGGTGATCGGCAAGCGTGCGGCGGGCGGTTTCAGCAGCCTCACCGTCAACACGTTCGCCTACGCCGGGGGCGGCCTGATGCTGCTGCCGATTACGATTACGCAATCGCTGAAGTTTTCCTTCGCCGCCGTGAGTGCGGTGGCTTGGGCGAGCGTCGTATACATGGCGCTGTTCCCATCGATTGTGTGTTACCTGATCTACTACTACGCGCTCCGCCACGTGCCGGCCTCCCGCATTTCGGCGTTCTCTTACGTGCAGCCGCTGCTGGCGACGGTGATGGCGATCCCGCTGCTCGGCGAGCGGCCGACTGCTTCCCTGCTGGCCGGAGGAGCCCTGGTTGTCACCGGCGTCTGGATCACGGAGCGCGGCTGATGGGCTTCCTCGAGCTGCTGCGCACGAACCGCAACTACCGCTATACCTGGATGGGCCAGGTAGTCAGCGAGATCGGCGACCATTTCAACAACATCGCCGTGTTCAGCCTCGCGTACGAGGCGACCGGCTCGGGCATGGTAGTGGCGGCGGTCATGATCGCCCGCGGCCTGGCGGTCCTGGTGGGGGGGCCGATCGCCGGCGTGATGCTGGACCGCTGGGACCGCAAGCGGATCATGATCGCGAGCGACCTGGCGCGGATGGTAGTGGCGCTGTGCTTCATTCTCGCGGTGGGGAGCAGCGACGCCTGGCTGCTGTACCTGTTGAGCGCCGCGTTGATGTTTGCGTCGCCGTTCTTCACCAGCGGCCGGTCGGCGATCCTGCCGGCCATCGCCGCGCCGCGCGAGCTGCAGACGGCCAACGCGTTGACGCAGACCACGAGTTGGACGAATGTCGCGGTGGGCGCCTTCCTGTCCGGAATCGCGATCAAGCAGTTCGGGTATGAGACCGCGTTCCTGCTGAACTCGCTGTCATTCCTGTTTTCGGCGTTCTGCATCTGGCGCCTGAGATCTGCTTCCGGCGCGTTCAAGGCGATCCGCGACCACACGCGCCGGCACCTCTCTGTGCCCCCGTGGCACGACTACCGCGACGGTCTGCGATACATGGTGCACACGCCGTTGATTCTCGCCATCATGCTGGTGCACGTCGGCTGGGCGACGGGCGGCGGGGCGGCGCAAATCCTGTTCACGCTGTTCGGCGAGCAGGTGTTCCGGCGCGGCGCGCAGGGGATCGGGACGATCTGGGGCTGCGCGGGGATCGGACTGATCGCCGGCGGCCTGGTGGGACACCGCTATGCGCGCCGGCTCCCCTTCCGCAAGTACAAACGCGCGATTGCGGTCTGCTATCTCATTCACGGCGCGGCTTATGTGATCTTCAGTCTCACGCCGAGCTTCATGCTCGCGCTGCTGTTCATCGGCCTCTCGCGGGCGGCGGTGGCGGTCAGCTCCGTGTTCAATTACAACCAGCTTCTGCTGCACGTCAAGGACGAGTATCGCGGGCGCGTATTCTCGACCAACGAGACGCTTACGTGGTCGATGATGATGATCTCGATGCTCGCGTGCGGAATCGCGTCATTGCACTACAGCCCGCGGCTGATCGGGGCGGTGGCGGGCGTGCTCAGCTCGACAACGGCGCTTTTCTGGACCTGGGCGAACGCGACGGGCTGGTTGCCGGAGCCGCCGCTGGCGCGGGACGAGCACGCCGTCGAGAGCCCGGCGTGATCCGGGCTTGCCGATTCTCGCTACGAATCGTGATGGTGCGGCGCAGAAGACCGCTCGCTTACGGTCGCGGCTCTGCTATGCGCAATCCAGGGCGGGGGATTCGCATCGCGACGATCTCCGGCTGTTGCTGTGCGGCTGTTACGCGGCGCCTCTCGGCAGCCCCGCGGGGCACAGTATGAGTGCGCGGGGGCGCCCTGCCTGCTCAGTTGTCAAAGATCGAAGCGGCCGCGGCCGCGCACCGGCCGGTCAGGCGGCGGGCCGTGCCGCTGCCTCGCTCTCCGTGCCGGTATTTTTCGCGATTTCCGGGTAATCGGGGCGGCTGCGGGCGACATTTTCCTGGACAGCGGGCATGATTTCCGAAGTTTTGGCGGCCACGGGCGAGGGCTGACGAAGCGAAGCCAATTTCGCGGAAGCAGCCGTCTGCTCAGCGGGTTGCGGACGCTCGGCCGCCGGCGGAGGTATGGATTCGGCCTCGGCGGCCGGCGGGGGCTCGAGCGAAACCACCTCGGAGGGGGCGAAGGAGCCGAGCTCGAAGCGGGCCTCCTGGAGCGCCTGGAGCTCGTGCAGGCTGCTCTTGAAGCAGCGGTCGAGGGCGGTCTCGTAGCGGACGATGCGAGT
>JACOTZ010000241.1 GCA_016178155.1 Acidobacteriota bacterium | reverse complement strand
GTGGGCGCCGTCTTGCCCGCAGGTGGCGAGGTCACCGTCTACCGCGCCGGTGTTTTGCCCCGCCGGTAACACGCGCCGCCGGTACGCTCGCGCAAACCAACTCGCGCGAAGATCACCGGCAAGCAGGGGCAATCGAGTGCGACAGGATAAGCTGTAGCGAGCGCCCGCGTTCGCCGGGCGCCGGCCAAATTCGACCTTCGATGATTCCTTATTTTCAAATCCCGGTGTGGACGGTCGGCCCTTTTCACATCGCCGCATTTCCGCTGCTGGTCGGCATCGCCATCCTCGTGAACTTCCGTATCATGATGTCGCGCGCGACCGCCGCCGGGCTGCCGGCATCGAATGCCGCGAACGTGTTTCTGGCCGCGCTTGTGGGCGGGTTCGCCGGATCGCACCTGACGAAGCTGCTGGTCTATGAGCCCGGCCGGCTGGCAGCGAATCCTGTGTTACTCTTGCGGATTTTTGACGGATCATCGTCGTTCGGAGCGATCGCCGGAGCCTGTCTCGCCGGCTACCTGCTGTGGGTCACGGGGCGCGTTGCGGCGGCCGAACTGTTGGCGTATGCCGAGCACGCCGTCTACGGCATGCCGGCCTCCTGGATGATCGGCCGCATGGGATGCGCGCTTGCCCATGACCATATCGGCGTGCGCAGCCAGAGCTGGCTGGCGGTGGCGTATCCGGGCGGGGCGCGCTGGAATCTGGGGCTCATCGAGGTGCTGTTCCATGCGGCACTGTTTGCCGCCTTCCTGGCGCTGGGGCGAAAACCGAGGCCGCTGGGCTTTTTTACGGCAACCTTCCTGTTGAGCTACGGCGTCTTCCGCTTCTTTCTCGACTTCCTGCACGAGACTGCCCCGCAGTACTTCGGTTGGCCGGTGGACCGCTCGCTCGCGCTGGTACTGATCGGCGCCGGCCTATGCGCGTGGCACTGGATGCCTGCCTATGGCCCGGGCGAGAGCAAGGCCGCCGCCGGCGCGCGCACAAAAAGTGTTGCATCTGCGACTTCCCGCCGATAGAATATTGCCATTCCCGGGAGGTCAGAGTGAGATCTAGACGGCAACCGCTGTCCGCGAAGATTTTGTATGTCGTCGCCGCCGCGCTGGTGTTGCTCGGCGCGCGTGAGGGCGATTTCCCGTTCAGCTACGGAGGCGGCGGCTGTGCGATATCCGATACGCTGATGCCGTTCCTGGTGCGGACCAAAGCGCCGAGCGCCGGCTTTGTCAATCTGCCGCTGGCGTTCGAGTGGAACGCGGGACAGGCCGATTCGCGGTATCAACTCCTGGCGCGGGGTCTGGGGTACACGGCGTTTGTCGCCGCCGACGCGCTGGCGCTGAATCTGCGCGAGTTGGGATCCACTAATGCGGGGTCGTTCGAAGCCAGGCTGGCGGGCGCGGATCCGCGCGCGGCGTTCGAGGTCCTCGATCACCTGCCCGGCAGGATTAATTACTTATTTGGCAGCGACCCGGAGAAGTGGCTCACCGACATCCCCACCTTTGCACGAGTCCGCTACCGTGGCGTTTACCCCGGGATCGATCTCGTGTATTACGGCAACCAGGCTCAGCTCGAGCACGATTTCGTGCTGGCGCCCGGCGCCGACCCCGGCCGCATCCAGATGGCGTTGCGGAACGCAACCCGAGTGGAAATGGAGTCGGATGGCGCGATCGCTGTTTATGCGGGCACGCGCAAGGTGCGCTGGGAGACGCCGCTCGTCTACCAGGAAAGCGGCGGCCGCCGCGTTGCCGTGCAAGCGAAATACAAGCTGATCGGCGCGGACCGGTTCGGTTTCGAGCTCGCCGGCTATGACCGGCAGCGGGCCGTCATCATCGACCCTGTCATCACATATTCGAGCTACCTGGGCCGCACCGCCAACGAGATCGGGCTGCGCATCGCCACCGACGCCTCCGGCAATACCTACGTGACCGGAATGACGACGTCGATTGATTACCCCGCCACTCCCGGAAGCGTGCAGACGCCGCCAGGCGGAGCTGCGCTCGGAGACGTGTTCATCACGAAAATCGACGCTGCGGGTGCGCGCATGATTTATTCGACCCACATCGGCGGCTCGCAGCGCGACCTCGGCGCCGGGATTGCCGTGGATGCCGCCGGCAATGTTTTCGTGGCCGGCAGCACCGCTTCCGACGATTTTCCGGTGACCGCCGGCGCTTTTCGCACGCGCCACGGAGGGATAGGCATCGGCGATGCGGCACTCGGCGATTGCTTCGTCGCGAAGCTCAACGATTCCGGGAGCCGGCTGATCTATTCGACATTTCTAGGCGGCAGCGCGAGCGACGGCTGTTTCGGGCTGGCCATCGATGCGGCAGGAAGCGCCTACGTGACCGGCGCGGCTGGTTCGGCGAACTTTCCCACTACCCAAGGGGCGATGCAACCCATCTATCGCGGCGGCGGAAACCAGACCTACGTGCAGGCGTCGGACGCGTTCGTGGCCAAATTCAAGCCGGACGGGTCTGATCTGGTGTATTCGACACTTTTCGGGGCGGGTGGAGACGAATTCGGCATGGGTATTGCCGTTGACGGCAGCGGCAACGCCCACATTACCGGCTTCACAAACTCGCCGAATCTGCCGCTGACGGCGGCGGCACAAGGGGTGTACGGGGGCGCCGGCGGGCAGGACAATGCGAGTCTCGGGGATGCTTTCGTGCTCAAGCTGAATGCGGGCGGGTCGCAGGCTCTCTACAGCACCTACCTGGGCGGACGCCAGGACGACGTCGGAATGGCCATTGCCCTCGATGACCAGGGAAACGCCTATGTCGGCGGCAGCAGCCTGTCAAAGAACTTTCCCACCCGCAATGCCCTGCAAGCGGCTTTCAGTGGCTCGGGAGGAGGCACGGTCCGCATCACCGGCGACGGCTTTCTGGCGAAGCTGAGCCCGGCCGGAGCCATAGCCTTCTCGACCTACCTCGGAGGCAGCCTCGACGATGAGATCACGGGCGTGGCTGTCGATCGCGACGGCAACATCTGGCTCACGGGCGCGACCCTCTCCACCAATTTCCGGACTTCAGGGGATGCGCGGCAGGCGGCTTACCGCGGCGCCGGCACGACCGGAGCCTTGCGGACCGGGGATGCTTTCCTCACGCAATTGAACAACGCCGGCTCCGCCGTGGTCTATTCTACGTATCTCGGCGGCGCCGACGATGACTCGGGCTGGGCGGTTACCGTGGACACCCGCTCGAATGTCTACGTCGCCGGCAGCACCGCTTCGCTGGATTTCCCGACGATGAGCGGTTCGCTGCAGCCTGGCTACGGGAATGGCTCGGGGCGGAGCTTCCCGTTCGGCGACGCCTTTGTCGTGCGGTTCGGCGAGCCGGCCCGTATGGCGGTCAGCGGTGTGGCCAGTGCCGCGAGCTACGCCGGCGGAGGTGTCGCGCCGGGCGAGATCATCTTCTTCACGGGCAACGGCATCGGTCCGCAAAGCGTCGCCACACTGGTGCTCGACGCAAATGGCCGCGTGAGCCCGAGCCTCGCGGGCGTCAGGGTGCTCTTCGATGGCGTGCCGGCGCCTGTGATCTACGTATCCTCCGGGCAAGGCAGCGTCATCGTGCCCTACTCGGTGGCGGGAAAGCCGACGACGCAGATGGTCGTGGAGTACGAGGGCAACCGGTCAGCGGCGCTGACACTCAACGTGCAGCCCGCCAAGCCGGCGCTGTTTTCGGCCACACAGACCGGCCGCGGGCAGGGTGCAATTCTCAACCAGGATTTCGGCTACAACTCGGCTCAGAATCCGGCTTCGAAAGGCTCGTACGTGATGTTGTACGGCACGGGCGAGGGCCAGACAAATCCGCCAGGTGTCGACGGCAGCGTGGCTGCCGCCGCGCCGTTCCCAAGACCGGTGGGAGCGGTCTCGGTGAAGATCGGGGGCCTGGATGCCAACCTGATCTATGCAGGGGCCGCACCCGGCCAGATAGCCGGACTCTTCCAGATCAACGCGCAGATCCCGGAAGGAGTTGCGTCCGGCGATCAGCCTGTCGTCGTCACCATCGGAACCGCCAGCAGCCAGCCGGGTCTGACGGTCGCGGTGCGGTAGCCGATCGTCAGTCGCGGCGAGGCATTCCCGCCCGCAGGGGGTCGCCAATGCCTGCTCCTTGCCCGCACTTCTCGTCTGAATGTTCGCGAGACAAAGGCTCGGTCCGCTGACCTTGGTGTGGTGTCCCACGTTCGTATTTGACAACCGCTCCCTCGCGGTTGCGGCTCGCACTGATCCCTTCCGCGCGCGTTATTGGCACACACTGGGGAGCGCCGCCACCCGGCCTTTCTCACCACGACGGAACCTCGGGCAGAGTACGGGTGAGAAATGCCTAGAAAATCAGCACGGCCATGCGCCCGTCGGTGATCAGTTCGTCACCGGTCGCATTGTTGGAGCGCCGGGGCACGGCGGGACGTTCGACCAGTGCAATCGAGGTCACCCTGCCGGTGAAGAGCATATCGGCCACGATCTTGGCGCGTTCCTTGTCGATCTCGGGGTCGACCTTGTGGATGAAAGTGCGATTCTGCTCGGAGAATTCGATGCCGGTGTCGTGGGTGGAGGACGCCACCCAGACAGGTTTGCCCTCGTACGTGTCCGGCCGCCGGAATATGCGCAAGTGATGGCGCATGGCGAACGTGTTGTGCTGCTTCTGGAATTCCATCTCCGAGCGCTGCCCGTCCAGGAGCAGCGTAGACATGGGCGCTTCCTTGTAGCCGCGCGCCTCCGCAATGGCGCGGAAGGTCTCGAGTGCCGAAGCCGTATTCACTGCATGCGCCGTGGTCCAACCTGCCGCCTTGAAGACTTGCTCGATCTGCTCCTTGGTCCCGATGAACATGAGGTTGGTCAGATCGCTTGGGTTGGGCGGCTTTTCCGCCAGCGTGCGAAAAGGCTGCGCGTTCACCAGCGCATACAACGCATCGGGATCGGACACGGCAGCAAGCGCCGGGGGCCGCTGCGGAGCATCGAGGGTCACGGGCTCGAGCAGACGCACCCAGACCTCCACGCCGGGCTCATAGGCAATTGCCGTATCCGCCTGGCCGACAAACACCTGCTTGCCGATTTCGAGCACTCCGGCAAGCCCGCTGGCGCGCTTGGCGAGTTTGCCCAGGGCCTGGTCCATGCGGGCGGAAAGCGTTTCCGAGGCAAGAATCCCATTGATCTGCCCAATCTCGCTGACTTGCTCCCGGGCATTCTCGACACGCACCAGGCGGGTCTTCACCGCCACCGCTGCGGCGCCAGGCACGGCCAACTGATGGAAGCTGCATGCGAGCACGGCGCGCTCGTCCGGCTGCGCTGAGGCTTTCACGAAAGTAACCGAGCCTCGCAGACGGGAGCCGGCTGCCAGCGCAATCTCGCCGTTCGAGACCACGGGCGCAATGACCACGGCTTCCACAGCGTCGCCAAGCTTGGAGGTCTCGCTGCTTACCTTGCTCTCGAGACGCGCGTGGATTTCGACGCCCGCGGGGAGGACGGCCCCACTCGCGCGCGCGCAAAGCAGAAGAGAAACGCATAGAGCGCGGCTGCCCATGGATACAGTCCATCACAACACATGCCGCGGCAGAGCTGACGGGTCTGTATGTGCCGCCCGGTCATCGTCGCGGGCAGCCGCGGGAGTAGCCCGAAGTTGGCCCGGCTCACTGTTAGAGGAAATGCGCCGCCGGCGGGCCCCACGCTACACTGTGACGGGAGGACGCGTGGAGTTTTCGGCCGCCGAGATTCTGCTGATTGAAGACAACCCGCTGGACGCGCGCTACACTCAGATCGCCCTCGAAGAATTGGGGATCGCGAACCGCCTCACGGTGCTGCCCGACGGCGAAGAAGCGCTCGCCTATCTCTATCGCCGCGGCAAGCACGTGCACGCGCGACGCCCCGACTGCATCCTCCTCGACTGGAATCTTCCCAAAACCGAGGGCAGCGAGGTTCTCGAGATCATCCGCGGCGACTCGAAGCTCGCCGCCATACCGGTGATTGTGCTGACCGGCTCGCGCGAGCAGCTCGACGTCCTCCAGGCCTATCATCTCAGGGCCAATGGCTATATCACCAAGCCGGTCGATTTCAGCGCCGTACAGACGATCATGGACTGCTGCGACTTCCGCATCGTGCTGACTCCGGGACCATCAGGGCCAGTGCCTGCGTAACCCGCGTTGATCATCAGCCTGGTATGCAGCCGCCGGCGGCCGCCTTCTCCTGGTGTATCCGCTGAACTACGCGCCACACGCTGAACATCGAAAAACGTTGAACCCGCGCGTTTGTGCTGACGTGACACGGCGGAGGCCACAGTTTCAAGTTTCTGTCGGGCCCACCACCTGGTTATTTCGGGCCTGAGCGATTACGCGATTTTCGGCAGTTCGTAGCCTTTGCGGCGCGGCCGCGACAGGAGGCGATTGGCTTCCTCGTCACCCGTGCACTTTTCCGCATTCGGATCCCACCGCAGCCCGCGGCCGAGTTCGCGCGCGATGTTCACCAAGTGGCAAACGGTGTTCGAGCGGTGGCCGATCTCAACATCGGCATTGGGCTTCTTGCGCGTCCGCATGCAGGCGAAGAAATTGCGCAGGTGGAAACCGTTTTCACCAGGACCTTCCTTGGTGACGTCGGGGGCATTCCGCCGCAACTCCGGGGGATCGGCGGTGAAGTCGCCCCGCAGGATCTGAATGCGTCCCCTGGTGCCGATGAAAATGGCGCCGAGCTGCTGGTGGTCTTTGATGATCTCCTGCTCGAGCCGAACCACCGCGCCGTTGCCGTAGACGAGCGAGACCGGGGAGTTTGGCCCCGGCGCGTCCGGGACAATCTCGAGCGGTCCGCTGAGCGATGTCCCCAGCGCCGCCTGCACCTGATCGAGCGCATGCGCACCCCAGCCCGAGACACCCCAGGATTGGCCGCCGCCGTCGTAATCCCACCAGCGCATCCAGCCGCGGTGCAGTTGAGAGTGGTAAGGGCGCAGCTCGGTCTGGTTGCACCACTGGTCCCAGTCCAGGCCTTCGGGCACGGGCTCAGCCGGCTTCGGCGTCCATTTCTGCGGCCCGAGGAAGTTGCACGCGATGACTTTCTCGATCCGCCCGATTTTTCCACCGGCGACCAACTCGCTCGCATGGATATTGATGGGCATCGAGCGCTGCTGAGTGCCCGTCTGCAACACGCGGCCGTAGCGCCGGACGGCGCCCGCCAGCGCCCGCCCTTCCTCGACGGTCAGGGTCAGCGGCTTCTCCGCATATACATCGAGGCCGGCCTGCAGGGCGTGGATGGCGATGAGCACGCGAGCATGCGTCGTGGTCTCAACGAAGACGGCGTCGAGCTTCTCGTGATCGAGCATCCGGCGATAATCGCCATACTTCGCCCACTTTTCGCCGCTGGGGTGCAGCCGGGCGGCTTCCGTGCATCGCGGCAACCAGCAGTCGGCGACCGCCCGGATGTGCACCTCGCTGAAGTCTTCATGGCTTAGCAGCCATCTGGCCCGGCCGCCTAGACCGACGAATCCTACCTGGATGCGGCCGTTCGCCCCAAGCACCGAGGGCGCCGCCACGTATGGAAATGCCGCCGCCGCGGCGGAGTTCTTCAGAAAATCACGCCTGTTCATCGCACCTTCTGACCGCGCAACCGCACGTTTCGCACCCTTACCTCCATGCCCGCAAACTGCCCGCCGGCATGCACCTGGATGCCGATACTACCCGGCCCGCGAAAGGTTCCGTCGCGCACCCGTACCACCTCCCTGCCGTTCTGCACAACCAGGATCTCGTCGCCGGCCGCACGAATACGAATCCGGTTCCAATCGTCCCGCCGCACGGTGGAAGCGTCGCGGTTTGCCGCCAGGAACGCTTTGCCCATGCAATAGAGCGAGCCTGACAGCACGCCGGGAAACGCGGGTTCGTCGATGAAGTCGGCCTGGTAGCCGGTTTTTGGTCCCGTCCAGCGGAACCAGATGCCGCTGTTGCCGGGGAAACGCATTCTCCACTCGGCCTCGAGCTCGAAGTCGGACCAGGTCTGCACGGTGAACAGGTCACCAGCGGCGCCGCCGGTTCCCTGGCGGCCTACGATAGCGCCGTCCTCCACCGACCAGGAGGCCCTGCCGTGCGGCGTCCAACCGTTCAGCGTCTTGCCATCAAAAATTGGGATCCATTTCCCCGCGGAGGTCTCCGCGGGCGCCTGCGGCACGGCCAGCCCCGCGCACGCCGCGAGCAGCGCAGCCCGCAGCATGCAGCGATCTTATCGCAAACCGCGGCACGCCGCGAGCTCCACGTCGCACCAAACTGGAGGCGAGCGCGCCCTTGGGCAAACCGCGGCCAGCCCACCCCACCTCCCAGCGACGGCAAATTGCTGAGAATTTCAGTTAGGTTCCCGGCTCTGGCGCCGCAACCGATTCTCTCAGCACTCGTCGAGTGGGGCCTTGCCCCACTGCGATCTGCACGTTTGGAGCGCACTGAGAGGCGTAGGTGCGCGCTCCTTGCTGGAGAATTCGCGGACCTCGCGATGCACGCCAACGGCGGAATACGCGCGGGCTACCCGCTCCCGCTGAGGGGCAGCCGCGGATTAGGACTCGCCCGGGACAGTTTTCCGCGCCGCCAGTTCGCGCACGCGCTGTAACAGCGACTCCAGAGTGGCGAGCCG
>JACOTZ010000240.1 GCA_016178155.1 Acidobacteriota bacterium | reverse complement strand
TTGGGTAGTTGATGTCGTGAAGGTTGCGCCGGTGGCTTCATTGGTCAGTTGGACCGTGGCGGCGGGGACGGCGGCGCCGCTGGGGTCGGTGACCGTTCCCAGCAAGCGCGACGTGGTGCCCTGGCCGAACGCGCAGAGCGCCGCAAGCAGACAGAGAGCGAACAGACGAGTGATTCCCAGACCCATAGCGGCGATGTTATCAGAAATGGAGCGTTGGGTCTGGCATGGGTTGGGTTCTTTTTTGGCGCTCGTTTGCATCGAGGGGCCGCCTCGGAAATGCGCAACCCCACCTCTGCTTGATGGAAGCTCCGCCCGCCACCGCAGTGGCGACGTTTGACATGAGGGGGCGGCCGGCGAATGAAGCGATTTTAATAGGTCCTTAAGCCGCCATTCATGAAGAGTTGGCATGATTGATAGCCAGCGAGCTACAGCGAACACGGCAGGCTGACAGCCGGTTCGAGAGACCTGGGCGCAAAGCCGTGCGATTGGTGCGGCGGGACGCTGGGGTTCAAAATCCGCTCGTGATCACTGCAAGGAGACTCAGAGATGAAAACACTCATGTCGCTGATGCTGGGCCTGAGCCTGGTGTTTGGCACGGCGGCTTTCGCCGCAGAGAAGAAAGGCGCGGACGCGAAACCGGCAGCCGAAGGCAAGAAAAAGAAGAAGAGCAAGAAGAAGAAGGGCACCACTGCCGAAGGCGAAACCCCAGCAGCACCCGCGAAGAAGTAACGATCCTGTTTCCGCGTTGCAATGCCGCCGGGCCTTCGGGTTTCGGCGGCTGTTTTACTTGTGGAGAGCGGCGCCTACAGGCGCTCTCCCGCCATTCAAGCACGTTGTATCGCGCCCCCCATCACTTCATCCCAGCCGTCCTCGGCCGTCCATGACGCGCGCATCCGCTGGCGGACTGCTCGCACTTCGACTCCTCAGGCGCAAGCTGTTTGCGGAAGCCCGGCGCCAGCCGATCGTACGTGAGCCGGGGGTTGCAGTCGTGGGCCCATTTCTCACTTCGAGACGCCCTTGCCCGCCGGAGGATGAGGGCAGCCGTGCTTGACCTGCCGCACGTTCTTGGTCGACGGCTGGATGTCATCGCGATCTCAGGGCCGTGGGCAGGACCGATCACATCCAAATAGATAGGAGCGGAGCGCAATGGCCTAGGTCGGAACCCGCCCCCGCAGCCGTAACCACCAGCGGAAGCAGCGGTGTGCCGGGTCCACGGGTTCGCAGTACATCAGCGGACAGCCGCCCACGATGCATTGGATGCTACGCGCCTTGCACTCCACGACTGCCTCGCTGGAGACGCTGCCTGCGCCGAAGGACCGGTGGAACCAAACCTGACGCACACCTTTTTCTACGCACTGGCCGACGACGTCCAGGGCATTGCGCGGATGGGTTGCGACGACGACACCGTCGATAGAGCCCGGAATCGAGGCCAAGTCGGGATAGCAGCGCACGCCCTCGGTCTCCGTCGCATGCGGGTTGACCGGGAATACCTCGAATCCAGAGCTGTAGAGTTTCCGGTAAATGGCGTTCGCCGCCTGCTGCGGCTGCCGGGAGACTCCCGCGACGGCAAACCGCTTCCCTGCCAGGAACTCGGCGACGCTGGAGGGCATCTTTGCCATGGTCAACCTCCTCTCACAAGTTTCCGCCCGCTGACGCGGGATTTCAACCAACACTCCGGCCGCGTACATCCCAGCCGCCAGGGACTACGAGGTCTTCCAGCGCCGCAAAGCCTGAACCAAACTACTTACAGAAACACGGCATGCTCTCGGGCAAGCGCCGGCTGTGGATGGTAGTCCAGAGCGGTGGACACAAGCGCGTTGTAGTCGTCCGAGGCCCGCGCCATCCGGTCCGCATCCCTTGCGAAGGCGTCCGGCAGGCGCGCCAGACCTCGCCCATGCCACCCTCGCCGCCGCCGAACAGTTGCCGCCCGGTGAGCATCTCCCACAGCACGACCCCGAAGGCCCAGATGTCGGCGCGCTTATCCACCGGTTTGCCGCGCGCCTGTTCCGAAGTCATGTGGGCCACTGAAAGCAGGCAAGTTACTGATTTTTCGATTGAAGGTCGAGGCGGTGGCGGGCGGCCGCTGACCGGCGAGGGGCCGTCGTTGCGGAATTGACAAACGCCCACCGGCGGGATTAACTTCAAAGCAACAAGGGGTTATACCTATGAAATTTTTCCGCCCTTTGGGCGCGTTGGGCACGCTTGCGTTTTTCTTCGGGTCTGCCATGGCCCAGGAGTATCGCGGAGCGATTCGCGGCCGCGTGGCGGATCCGAGCGGCGCGTCGGTTGCGGGCGCAACAGTCACGGCGGTAAACCAGGCTACACAGGTAGCCAGCACCACTACCACAGCGCGCGACGGCGCGTATCTGCTTCCGTTTCTGATACGCCGAACCTGAGTTTCACGAGCGGGAATTTCGGCCGCATCGCGCAGCCGCGGAACCAGATCTACTTTCCGCGGAACATCCAGATGGGGCTGAAACTGTACTTCTGATAGCGACGCGGAGCAGCATCCAGTGAGCGCTAAGCGGCCGGCGCCATGTTTCATGTGCCGGTCGAAGCCGTTCTTGCTGCGGAAGGCTTCGGCGGTGTCGCGGGGGGACAAATCGAAGTGAGCCCTCCTTTGGGGAAGCGTTCACGGTCCTTAAGCGCCTCAGCGAGCCGGGAAACAAACGACACCGCGCACACGATTGCGGCCGAAAACGTCCCGGCGAAGATCATATTGTTCTGTAGTTTCGGCGGCGCAAGTTGTCCGGACAACTGTGGCGAACTGCTCCGCCGATTCTGCGACAGAATATACCTATGAAGAAATCGCTGACGTTGCTCGCCCTGGTCGCCATGGCGGGTCCGTTGGTCTGGCGCTGGAGCATGGATTCGGGGCCGAGGTCGGCCCAGGCCGCGACCGACAATCGCAGGAGTTTCCGGATTGTCTTCGGCGACAGGCAAGAGTACGCGCGCGATTGGTCGGGGCGTGTGGAAGTGGTCCCGGGCAAGGTGCTCGCGGTGCGCGGCTGGCGTTTCGCCAATCAGGACAGCGTCACCGCGCCTGACCAGTGGAAGCTGCAACTGAGGCGCGGTCCTTTCGAGAATCAGCCTGACCGGCCGTTCCCGCTCAGTGCCCAAACCCGGCCGGACAACATCCTTCCCGCCGGTGTGGACATCACCATCGATGCCCCGGAAAGCGCGACGGCGCGCGTCCGCGGCGGGTCGTATCAACTGGAGATTCCGCTGGCGCGGCTGACCGGTGGCCGCGTCCTTACCTACTACGAAGGTGATGTGCTGGTGCAGCAGACGCCGATTACCGAAACGGTCTCCCCGGCATCGAACGAGCAGCACGACTACCCCTCGACATGCGTGACGCAGGCGGGCGTTCGCTGGGTTGCCTGGCAGGCATACGAAAACAACGGCGACCACGTGTACGCCCGGCGCTCCACCGCGTCGGGCTGGTCCGAGCCGGTGCGGCTGAGCGAAAAAGCCGATGTGTACCGCACGGCCATCGCCGAGGACGGGCAGGGCAGGATCCATGTCGTCTGGTCCGAGCGCTCCGGCACGCAGTGGCACCTCTATGAGAGGGTGCACTCCGGCGGCTCGTGGTCGGCGCGGCGGAAGATCACATCCGCGCACACGCCAAACATGTCGCACCGGCTGGCGACGGACGGTTCACGCAACCCTCACCTGGTCTGGATCGGGTACGACGGCGGCCAGTCCTATGTATTCGCGTCTCACCTGCAGGGCGACGACTGGCAGGAAGCAGTGCGGATCAGCGGTCCCAGCGCCTGGGCGCCGGAGGCGGCCGCGGATTCGCGCGGAAATCTGTGGGTGACGTGGGATAGCTATCGGGCGGGCAACTACGACATCTACCTGCGGCGGGTGGGCGCCGGCGGCGCGCTCGGTCCGGAAATGCAGGTGACTCGCTCGCCCCTGTTTCAATCGCACCCCACGATCGCGATAGACAAGCAGGACCGCATCTGGCTCGCCTGGGACGAGTCGGGCGCCAACTGGGGTAAGGATTGGAGTCACGAAGATACATTTCGCTCGACGGTGCTGTACACGAATCGCGTGCCCCGCGTTGCGGTGTATGACGGATCGAAATGGCTGCGGCCGGCTGCCGACCTGATGACGGCGGTTCCGAAGCGGTACACCCGTTACATTGAACTGCCGCGCATTGCCTGCGACCCGAACGGCCGCATCTGGCTGACACTCGAATTGCGCACACTCGCGGGGATGTCCCGCACGGACTTCTGGGCCGCAAACGGGCGCTGGGAGCACTTCCTGACTTCGCTCGAGGGCGAGCGCTGGCAACCGCTGCAGCCGCTGGCGCCTTCCAGTTCCCGCCCGGAAGCCCCCATCAGCATCGTGCCGGCGCCCGGGGGCGTCCTGCTGACCTGGACCCATGACAACCGCCCGAATTTCGGACCCGGTTTCTACGCCCCGGTTCCCATCCGCCACCAGGTGATGTCCGGCACCATGACCGCTGCGAGGCCTGCCACGGCGCCCGCGCTCGTCGAATATGTGGAACCGCCGGCGACGGCCGCCGCGGTCCACGCGGACGAACCGGGTGACGTGCGGCGAATCCGCAATTATCGCGCGCGGATGGGGGAAAGTGAATTACGCATCTTGCGCGGCGACTTCCACCGGCACACGGAAATCTCGCTTGACGGCGCCGGCGACGGGTCGGTCGAGGATTACTTCCGCTACATGCTGGATGCGGCTGCCATGGACACCGGCATCGTGGCCGATCACAACGCCGGCAACAACGACGAATACTCCTGGTGGCGCACGGAGAAGGCGATCGACCTGTATCGTATCCCCGGACGCTACACTCCCCTGTTCGGCTACGAGCGCAGCCTCAGCTATCCCAACGGCCACCGCAACGTGGTCTTCCCGCAACGCGGCGTCCGCACTCTGCCGTTCACCCCGGAGGAAAACAAAGGGGGGGTCAACAGCGGCTCCGTGGTCTATCCCTACCTGAGGAAGAATCACGGCATCGCCATGCTGCACTCGCTGGCCACGGGCCAGGGGAGCGACTACCGTGACAATGATCCCGAGCTCGAGCCGCTGGTGGAGTTGTATCAGGGCTATCATGCCAGCTACGAGTACGAAGGCGCACCACGAGCCGAGAGCTCGCAATTTCAGGTGTCGGTGCACGGAGGCTACAGGCCGCTCGGGTTCTGGTGGCGCGCGCTCGAGAAGGGATTGAAGCTGGGCGTACAGGCGAGCTCGGACCACATCGCCACGCATAACTCCTACACGCTGATATACACGCCGGGGGTTGAGAGGGAAGAGATCGTCGAAAGCATGCGAAAACGGCATGCGTACGGCGCCACGGACAACATGATTGTCGATCTGCGCGCAACCTCCGCAGGCCGGGAATACATGATGGGCGATGCCTTCAGCGCCTCCGCCGCGCCGCGCCTCTCCGTGAAGATTCTGGGCACGGCTGAGCTGCAGGAAGTGATCATCGTCAAGGACAGCAAGGTCGTTTACCGCTCGGAGCCGAAGGCAAAAGAAGTGGAGTTCACGTTTCTCGATCAGCAAGCGGGCGGACGTGAGAGCTACTACTATGTGCGCGCCGTGCAGGTTGACCGCAACCTGGCCTGGTCGAGTCCGATCTGGGTGAAGTACAACTAGCGGCTTTCCGGCGCAAGAATCCTCGAAATGGAACGCTTGCTAACGCGCGCAGCTCAGTCCGATCAACACGTTGCCGAGCAGCGAGTGTCAAGGAGCGGAATTTGGCGCCGGGAGGTGGCTGTTGAGAATGCGGGCCCGGGCGCGAGACTCCGGCTATTCGTATCGCAGCGCCCGCATGGGCGAGATTAGCGATGCCCGCCAGGCCGGCGCGAGCGATGCCGCCAGCGCCGCCGCAAACAATACGGTGACGCTGACGGCGAAGACCGGCCCATCCGCTGCCTTGAGACCGAACAACTGGGTCTCGACGTAACTCCCGCATAGGTACGCCGCGCCCACTCCGGCGGCGAGGCCGAGCAGGATCATGGCCAGCATTTCGCCGACGACCAGCCTTACCACCGTGCCTGGTCGCGCTCCCAGGGCCATGCGAATGCCGATCTCGCGTGTACGCCGCGTCACGACGAACGCCAGAACCCCCTGCAGCCCGACCAGTGCAAGAATCGTCGCCAGCAGCGCGAATCCGCTCGAAAGAAACGAGAGCATCCGTTCGTTCGCGAGCCGCATGTTGAGCTGCTTGTCCATCGTCCGCATGTCGAAAACCACCAGGTTCGAGTCGACGCGCCGTACTTGTTCGCGCAGCATCGGCAGGATCTGCCGGGGATCGCCCTGCATGCGGGCGTAGACCGTGACGCTGCCGACAAAATGGATGCGCCCGTCCAGGTTGACGAAGGTCTGGCGGGGAACTTCACCGCGCACGTCATGGTAGCGCGCGTCGCCAAAGACACCGATGATCTCGGTATCCGGCGCCACGCCGCGGCCCTGCGCCATTCGCCTGCCCACCGGGTTGGCGCCGTCCAGGTACTGCTTCACCAGCGCCTCGTTCACCAGGCAGAGCTTTCGCGAGCCGGCCCAGTCGCGCCAGGAGAAATCACGGCCCAGCTTGATGGGGATGCCGAGCGCCTCGAAGTAGCCCGGCGTAACGGCGTTGAAGAAGCTCCAGGGAACGTTTCCGTCTTTGATCTCCACGCCCGGAATGCTGATCTGGCTGTCCCAAGGTCCTCCGGTGAGCAGGCGCGAGGAGTTAGCGCCCGCCACCTTGACGCCGGGCACGGTTGTGAGGCTCTCGACGAGCGTACGAACAACCTGGAGTTTGCGCGCGTCGCCGTACTCGGTGGCGGGCCGCACGCCGAACATCGCGACGTTTTCCACGTGAAATCCGAGATCGACCTTCCGCAGGTTGTCGAGCGTGCGCGCGAACAGGCCGGCGCCGATCAGCAACATGGAGGAAAGAGCCACTTGCAGCGCGACGAACGTTTTTCGCAGCCGCACGTGACCATGCCCGCCGGTCAACGATCCGGCTTCGTCCTTCAGCGTGGCCGAGGCCGGAACGCGCGAGCCCCGAAACGCCGGAACCAATCCGAAGACGAAGGCGGTCGCCAGCGTGATGGCGGTTGTGAACAGAAGCACACGGGTGTCCGGCGTGGTCGCAAGCGACAGAACCGCCGGATCGTAAGGCAGGAAGCGCACCAATACGCGCGTCAGCGACGTGCTCAGAATGAGCCCGGCGACTCCTCCCGCGAGCGCTAGAATCATGCTTTCGACAAAGAGCTGCCGAACCATCTGCGCGCGGCCGGCGCCGAGGGCGCCCCGGATCGCGAACTCACGCTGCCGGGCGGCCGCGCGGGCCAGGAGAAGATTCGCCACATTGACGCACGCGATCAGCAACACCACGCCGACCAGCCACTGCAAAACCACGAGTGGACGCTCAAAGTTTCGGCGCAGCCACGACATTCCACGGCCGGCGGGAATCAGCGACAGCGTCTGGCGAAGGAACCGTTCCCTGGTGTCCGGGAATTTCAGGAAGAACTCGCCCTTCACCTCCTCCTGTTTGCGCTGGTCGTAAAGAACACGCATCGCGGACTGCGCCTGTTCGAGGGTGACGCCGGGCCGCAAACGCGCGAACAGATAAAACCAGGCATAGCGCTCGTTCGTGAGATCGTTCCGAAACTCCGGTGCGAGCGTGACCTTCGTGTTGACGGGCGCCCAGATCTGCGTCAAGAGCCCGGGATTGGTTCCCCCGAATTCGGGAGCCGCCACCCCCGCGACCGTGAAGGGAGCGCCGTTCAAGCGGATGGTCGAGCCGACGATCTCTCGCCGGCCGGCGTACTGGTTCCGCCAGAAATCATACTGGAGTACAACGACGGGATTTCCTGATTTGCCGTCTTCGGCCGTGAGCAGGCGCCCGATGTGCGGTCTGACTCCCAGCACGTCGAAGAAGTTGCCGGCCACCCAGCCGATCTCAACCATCTCGCCGCCATGCTCGCCGAGCAGGCTCAATCGCTCCGTGAACTGGCCGGTCAGGCCGGAGAAGACGGTGTTGCGGTCGCGGAAGGCGCCGTACAAGGGATACGAGAACGTGTGAAGTCCGTCGCCGCTCTGCCCCCCCATGCGCCCGCCTTCCATGCGAAACTGGACCAGCTCGTGCGGGTTCCCCACCGGAAGCAGGCGCAGCAGGATCTGATCCAGCAGCGTGAAGATCGAAGTATTCGCCGCGATGCCCAGCGCGAGCGAGAGCACGGCCGGGAACAGTCACCCGACGGATATCCGAACTGGACGTTGCGCTCGATTCCTGACGTGATCGCAGGTGTAAACAGCAGGAATGTCATCAGGGTGGAACAAGATCCCTCTCTAAGTCGCGGTGGTGGAGGCGTTAATTACCTGGATCCCGATCAGCCGGATACACGGGTCCATGATTGGAACTTCACACTCGAGAAGGAAGTCCGGCCCAACACGATCGCGCGTGTTGCATATGTCGGCAGCCACACCGGAAACCTGGAGATGTTTTACGACTACAATGACGTCACTCCCGATTATATCTGGTACGTGACAACGGGCGAGCGCTTGCCGTCGGGCGAGTTCGCCAACGTGGCGCGTCGTCCATATGACCAACAGGTCTACGGTGGTATCCGGGAGTACCAGAAAAGCGGCTGGGCGAATTACCAAGGTGTCCAGCTTGAGCTCGAACGCCGTTACAGCGGTGGGTACGGGTACCAGATCTTCTACGTGGTGAGCAACGCTCTTACCGCTGGTGGCCGGGGCTGGAATGCCGGCGGGATATTGAAGGAAACGAATATCTATCTGCCCAACAGCGTGCCCTCCGATCTGGACGAGCGTAACCGGTTTCTGAACTACCAGCGCGATACATCGATTCCCAAGCATCGCGTGAGATGGAACTGGGTTGCAGATCTTCCGTTCGGTAAGGGCAAAGCTCTGGGCCGGAATGCCGGAACATTCCTGGACCGGGTCATCGGAGGGTGGCAGATTGCCGGCATGGGTTCGTTGCGGAGCAACTACTTCGCTCTGCCCAGCAACATCTACCCGACGGGCGAAAAGATCGAGACTTACGGGTATAAGTACCCCATAGAGGACTGCCGCAGCGGCACGTGCTTTCCGGGGTACCTGTGGTGGAATGGCTATATTCCGGCCAACCAGATCAACAGCACGCATCCGGTCACGGGAAAGCCCAACGGCGTCATGGGCGTTCCGGCGAACTACAAGCCCGCCGGCCAGCCTTTATTGCCGTGGCCTGCCAACCCGAGCCGAAGCGACCCCATGTATGGCTTTTACGGAACCAACACCGTCTGGGTCCCCCTCAACGACGGCAGCGTGCAGCGCCTTGCCTACAATGACAATCTGCACCCGTGGCGGAACCAGTACCTGCCCGGCGTGCGGCGGTGGGGCCTCGATGCATCCCTGTTCAAAATGATCCCGATCAACGAGCGTTTCAAGGTTCGCTTCAACGCGGACTTCTTCAACGTGCTGAACAACCCGGGAAACGCCAACAGTATCGATTCGACGGGGTTCCTAAGTACCCGCGTATCGGGACAGTCTGCGCGGGAACTACAACTGACGCTCCGCTTAACCTGGTGATCCGTGACGTATCGCCGTAGTCGGCCTCGGGCTGACGGGACCCGGCATTGCATCGTGTCTCGTTGCCAGCGGATTTCATGTGACGGCATTCGACCGGGTTCCTGCAAAGGCGAAAGACTGTTCCGAACACATCGCTACCGCTCTTCGCGAAATGGTCTGGCGGCGGCTCCTGAAGCGCACGGCCGCCCGCGACTGGCGCGAGTGCTTTCGCGTCGTCTCTTCGGTAGATGGACTTGCGGGCTGCGGCTTCGTCATCGAATCGGTGAGAGAGAACCTTCAGGCGCTATGCAGGCAGCCGGAGCGCATCATCGGCATGCACTGGGCGGAACCGGCGCAGATTACCCGCTATCTGGAGATCATTCCTGGGAAGAAAACGTCGGAAGAAACCATTCGTCGCACCGAGGAACTGGGCAAGCAGTGCGGGCAAGGAGCCCTCGGTGCTGCATTTCGATCTCCGGCTTCATCTGTAACCGGCTGATGTACGCTATGATGCGCGAAGCCTGTTACCTGGTTGAGGCCGGCGTCGCCGACATCGCGACCATCGACCGCTCGTTCCGCAACGATATCGGCTGGTGGGCTGCACTGGCGGGTCCTTTCCGCTGGATGGATTTGACCGGCATTCCGGCCTACGCCGCAGTCATGGATGGACTGCTGCCCAAATGATCCAACGCGAAGGAAACGCCCCGGGTTATGAAGGGCGTGCTGGAAACAGGCGCGCGGGGGATCTCGAATCGCAAAGGCTTCTATCGGTATAGCGCCCGTGACGCCGCGAAGTGGGAACAAGCATGGGTAGAGTTCACGTATGACATTCGCAAGCTGTTTGGATCAGTATGAGCGGCTGGTGAAACTATGAGCCGCGGCCATCCCAGCCCGGGGCGATCCTGGATTTTCCTGTTTCTGTGCAATCTGATGTGGGCGCTGCAGTTTACCTGCATCAAGCTGGTGCAGGACCAAGTGGGTTCCGTGTTCACGGTCTGGGGCCCCATGGCGCTGGCGACCTTGATGCTTTTCCCGCTGGTCCGCGCGGAGTGGCGCACGGAAGCGGCGCGATTGAGAAAGCGCGGCGATACCTGGCTGTTTCTGGTGCTGGCCTTGATTGGCGTGTTTCCTGCTCAGGTGCTGGTTACGTGGGGAACCCGCATGTCCACCGCCAGCAATGCCGCGATCATTATGCTGGCGGCACCGGTCTGCATGGCATTCTTCGCTTTCCTGTTTCTTCGCGAGCGGATGAACGCGGTGCGTTGGATCAGCTTCGCGATCGGTGTCGGCGGCGTGCTCCTGTGCTCGCAGCCGGACCTGCGCGGCCTGGATTGGGGTAGCGGTTACCTGACGGGGAACCTGCTCGTTCTCTCCGGCGCCTTTGGAAGCGCTTTCTACAACTCCTACGGAAAGAAACTGCTGGAGCGGTACTCGCCGATGGAGATGCTGTTCTACACATACGTCGCCATGCTCGTTATTCTGACGCCGATCGTGGTTGTGCAGGAGCGAGACGTACTGGCGCGCGTGCCGCAGTTCACTTTGTCCACATGGCTGGGCCTGATCCTGCTGACGGTATTTCACAACTATCTTTCGATGGTGCTGTTTCTCCAGGCGCTGCAAGAGTTGGAAGCTATCCAGGCAGCGCTCTCCATCTATCTGGTCACGTTCTTCGGCGTGCCGATCGCTGCCGTTGCGCTCGGCGAACGGTTGAATCCGCTTGCGGTCGCCGGTGGGTTAATGGTGCTGACGAGTACGCTCCTGATTACGCTGTGGCCCGCGCGCGCGAAGTCCGCGCTTGCTGTGAAGGATCGATCGTGAGCCGCACGTTGCTGCACGGCGGCGTCATCGTGGATGGCAGCGGGAATCCGCCGTACGCAGGCGATCTGCTGATCGAAGGGGACCGCATCGCTGCGGTCGGCCGCTTCGGGCCCGCGGCCGACGCGCTTCGGGTGGACTGCACCGGCCTGGTGGTCAGCCCCGGTTTTATTGACTCGCATAGCCACTCGGACCTTCAGGTTCTGGAAAATCGCCCTGAAAAGACCCGGCAGGGCGTGACCACGGAGGTCGTCGGCAACTGTGGATTTTCACCATATCCGATGCCCCGCGACCGGTCCTTGCTCCACGAATTCGCAAACGGCATCTTCTGCGGCGATCAGCACTGGGGCTGGGATTCCGCGAGATCCTATCTGGACGACGTGAATCGCCGGAGCGAGGGTGTTGCCGTCGTGTCGCTGATCGGCCACGGCAGCCTGCGGATGGCGCAAGCAGGCACGCGGTTGGGCGCACTTCCGGCGCCGGACGTCGCGGCCATGGAGAGAGCGCTGGCCGAGGCCTTCGACCAGGGCGCGGCCGGCTTCTCCACGGGCCTCATGTACTCACCTGGAGAGAGCGCGCCCTTCGAGGAACTGCAGAGACTGTGCCGTGTAGCTGCACGACATGGGAAGATCTACACCACCCACATCCGCAGCTATACGTTCGCGCTCGTGGAAGCCGTAGAGGAACAACTCGAGTTGGCCAAGCGCAGCGGCTGCCGCCTCCAAATCTCGCATTTGCAGGCCGTGGGTCCGGCCAATTGGCCAAAACAGCAGCAGGCCATCGAGAAGATCGAGCGCGCCCGGGAGTCCGGTGTCGACGTGGGCTTCGATTGTTACCCATACGTCGCCGGAAGCACAGTACTGACTCAACTGCTGCCGCAATGGGTCCTGGAGGGGGGCGTAGAAGGAATGCTGGCCCGTTTTGCCGATCGCGGGATGCGCGCGCGAATCGCTGCCGAAACCACGGCGGCTACGGCACAAGACTGGACCGACCTGTATATCTCTGCCGTGGGCTCAGCAGCCAACCGCGGCTTGGTGGGCCGCAATCTCGCCGAAATCGCCGAACTGCGTGGCCGCGAGCCTGTGGAGGTCGTCATGGACATACTGGCCGAGGAACGCGGCGTGGCAAACATGCTGGAGTTCAACCAGAGCGAAGACAACCTGCGCCAACTGCTCACGCATCCGCTCGCGGCGATTATGAGTGACGGCTTCTATGTAACAGGACAACCGCACCCGCGCCTGTATGGGACATTCCCACACCTGCTCGGCGAGATCTGCCGGACGCGGCGCTGGCTATCGCTGGCCGAAGCTGTCCGCAAGATCACGTCGCTCCCCGCGGAACGCTTTCACCTATGGCGGCGCGGACTGCTGAAGGTGGGGTTCTTCGCCGACGTGACGGCGTTCGACTCTGAATCCATCGGGAGCAACGCCACCTATGAGAATCCCAAAGTAGCCCCCAGGGGCGTTCGATCTGTGTTTCGTATGGGCCGCCCACTCGGGGGCCAATGGATTTGACGCGGCCGCGCTTCGAGTGTTGCAGGGATAGTAACATGCGGAAGCCAACATCCGCATCATGCAGAGCATTCTTAGCATTCTTAGCCCAGCGGCGCAGCGGAGATGGCCTGGGGACGAGGTGAGAAGGTCAAGTCTGCGACGGTAGGCCAAGAATGGTTTGGATCCATTCTGTGGCGGGCGAGCCGCGTCCGAAGGTGCGTGCCCTCCGAACGCCGGGCCCGGCAGCCAGGTGATTGCGATAGGCTTATCTGAAGGTCGTTCTCGTGTTACGCATCCTTCTCATGCTGGTTGCGGCGTGTCTGCCCACGGCCGCCCAGAACATATCCGCCTCGTTATCAGGCACGATCACCGACTCGCTCGGCGCGGTCTTTCCTGGTCTCGAAGTGAAGGCCGCGAGCGCGCAGACCGGGTTCACGCGCGCCACAGTCACCAACGCCGAGGGCTTTTTCTCGTTCCCGGACCTGAGGCCGTCCACCTACACGCTGGCGATCAGCGCGCCGGGTTTCAAGAAGTACACGCAATCGGAAATCGTGCTCAACTCGGGCGACCAGCGCTCACTGGGCACGATCTCGCTCGCGCTCGGCGACACGGCGGAATCAGTGACGGTCACGGCGGAAGCGTCGCCGATCCAATTGGGCTCGGGCGAGCGGGCGGGCGTCATCAGCGCCGAGGAACTGGACACGATGGCGCTGCGGGGGCGCGACTTCATGGACGCGGTCGGCCTGCTTCCGGGGGTCGTGGACACGAGCGACTCGCGCGAGGCGCCGTCACCCAGGAGCATCGGGGACATTTACATCCTGGGCGGGCGCAGCAATTCGAAGAACATGACGGTGGACGGGGTCACGAACCTGGACACGGGCTCGAACGGGTCGGTCCACAGCATGCCGTCGATGGACTCGGTGAGCGAGATCAAGGTGCTGATGTCGAATTATGCGCCGGAGCACGGCCGCAACGCCGGCGGAACGGTGACGGTGATCACCAAGGGCGGGGGCAAGCGCCTGCGCGGCTCGGCGGCGTGGTACAACCGCCACGAGAACTACTCGGCCAATGATTTTTTCAACAACCGCAACGGCATCCCGCGGCAGCCGTACCGCTACAACATTTTCAGCTACACCGTCGGCGGTCCGGTGTATATTCCGAAGGTCTTCAACAAGGACCGCTCGAAGCTGTTCTTTTTCTGGTCGCAGGAATTCCAGCGGCAGCGGGTGAGCTACCAGAGCCGGACCGTGCGGGTGCCGACGGCGCCGGAGCGGATGGGCGACTTCTCGGACTCGCGCGACGTGAACGGGCGGCTGATCGCGGTCAATGACCCGCTGAACGAAAGCGCGCCGTTTCCCGGCAACGTGGCGCCGGCGAGCCGGCATCACGCGGTCGGCAAAGCGGTGCTGGAGCTGTTCCCGATGCCGAACTTCGTCGATCCGGCGCCGACGCGAAGATACCAGTGGAACTACATTTCGGCGCTCAGCGGCGGCTATCCAAGGCGGACCGAGATCATCCGGCTCGACTACTCGCCGCACGCGAACGTGCAGACGTACCTGCGGATGAGTAACAACGCCGACGAGCAGCACCCGTGGTACGGCCTGTGGGTGGCGGGAAGCCTGAACTTTCCGCTGACGCCGATCGTGTTCCGCGCGCCGGGACGCGGGGCGACGCTGCACAGCACGGTGACGCTCTCGCCGACCCTGTTCAATGAAGCAATCTTCGGCGTCAGCCAGAACAAGCTGTTCTACTTCCCGGAGTTTCCAGAGCGCGTGACGCGGCAGGCCACGGGCATCAACATCCCGCAGTTCAATCCCGATCTCAACCCGGGCGGCCTGATTCCCAACATGACTTTCTCGAGCGTGCCGAACTACGCGAACCCGTCGCTGAGCGAGGGCACGCCGTACTACAACTCGAACACGATCTTCAGCGTGGTGGAGAACCTGAGCAAGGTGCTGAACACGCACGTGATCAAGACCGGACTCTATTTCGAGCGCACACGCAAGGACCAGAGCGCGAACGCGGCCACGCGGGGGAGGATGAGCTTCAACCGGGACCGCAACAATCCGCTCGACACAAACTACGCGTACTCGAACGCACTGCTCGGCATCTACGACAGCTACTCGGAAGCGACGGCGCGGCCGCAGGGGCAATACCGGTTCACGAACCTGGAGTGGTACATCCAGGACGTCTGGCGGGTGCGCCCGCGGTTCACGATTGATTACGGCCTGCGGTTTTATCACAACATGCCGCAGTACGATGCGCGCAACCAGCTTGCGTCGTTTGTGCCGGAGCTTTACGATGCGGCGAACGCACCGGTGCTGCTGCGCCCCGCGCGCAATGAACAGGGGAAGAAAGTCGCGTTGGATCCGCTGACCGGGCGCACATACCCGGAAGGGCTGATCGGGACGTACGCGCCGGGCGTGGGGAGGCCGGCCGAGGGGATGGTGGTAGGCGGCCGGGACGGCTGGCCGCGCGGCATGTACACAATCCCGGCGGTCCAGGTGGCTCCGCGCTTGGGATTCGCGCTCGATCCATCCGGGCGCGGCCGCACGGCGATCCGCGGGGGCGGCGGCATCTTTTATGACCGCATCCAGGGCAACCCGACGATGGGGCTGCTGGGGAATCCGCCGACGATTTTCACGCCGACGGTGTATTACGGCACGCTGGATGCGCTGGCGGCCACGCAGGCGAGCGGGGTGCTGGCGCCATCCGCGAGCGTGACCTCGATGTACGGGGGGCAGAAGCTGCCGACCACGTACAACTTCAGCTTCGGCGTGCAGCACCAGCTTGACCGGGGGCTGGTGCTCGATGTGTCCTACGTGGGATCGCTGACGCGGCATTTCGCCTGGCAGAGAAACATCAACGCGGTGCCGATCGGGGCCCGTTTCCTCGACCTCAACCCGCAGAACCGCGACCCGACGACAAACCGGGAGCTGGCGCCGAATTTCCTGCGCCCGTACCAAGGCTACGGGGACATCTTCCTGTTCGAATTCGGCTCGTCGTCGAATTACAACTCGTTCCAGCTCCGTGTGAACCGGCGCATGAAGCAGGGCTACATCTCGTTTGCCTACACGTTCAGCAAAGTGCTGGGCGTGGCGTCGACGGACACAACCCGAGTGAGTCCGTTCTTCGACCCGCGCGAGCGGAACTACGGCCCGCTCAGTTTCGACCGGCCGCAGGTTGCGTCGATGCGTTACAACTACCGGCTGCCGCGGCCCGGCCGGGCGCTGCACATGAAAAAGCTGGGGCTGATCAGCGACGGCTGGGAGATCTCGGGCATTACGCGCTGGATGTCGGGGCCGCCGTTCACCCCCGGTTTCAGCCTGGTGAGCGGGCAAGACATCACGGGCACGCCTTCGGAAGGGGCGAGGATCAACATATTGGACCCCAGCGCACCTCCGCTCGAGCGCTTCGGGAGGCCGGAGCGCGGCACGTTCGGCAACGCGGGTGTGGGGATCCTGAGGCGGCCGGGCATGAACAACTGGGACGTCTCGCTGTACCGGCAGTTGCGGTTCAGCGAGCGGTTGACCGGGCAGTTGCGGCTCGAGACGTACAACACGTTCAACCATACGCAGTTCAACGCGATCACCACGAATGCGCGCTTTGACAATGCGGGGGCGCAGGTGGATCCGCTGTTCCTGCAGCCGACGACGGCACGGAGCCCGCGCCGGGTCCAGTTGGCGATCCGGGTGAACTGGTAGACCGCGAGGCCGCGCGTGTCTTCGAGGTAGAGCGTGTTGGTCCAGCGCCGGGGCTGCGGATGGGCCGGTCTTGGGGGCATATCCTGCAAATTCGGGGACGGGCTGCCAAGCTGCGGAATCGGCGCCGGTTTGGAGCTGCGGGGGCGGCGCGACCTCGCAGCCGTGTGTCCGATTTTGGGAATGGGTTCGTTCCGCAGATTCCGGTGAGGGATTCGAAGCCTCTGAATCCATGGGGATTGCCGGCTCGCCGGGCGTCGCGGAGGCTGGGGATAGGCCGGGAGCGGGGACGTCCTCCGGGGGACCAGTCCAGTCCGGATCGGGCGCGAGCTGGTCGAGCCGGCGGAGAGTACGAAACAAAGCCAAATCGACGCGGGCATCGTAGGTGGAGGCCTTCATGAGTACGCCTTGGTCATAGCAGTCGGCGCGGAACAGCAGGGCCTGGCGGGTGGGGGTGGAGGCGTCGCTGAACCGTTTCTGAAGGTCGGAATCGAGCTTACGCTCGGCGACGTAGAAGGCGCCGGCCTCGATGT
>JACOTZ010000239.1 GCA_016178155.1 Acidobacteriota bacterium | reverse complement strand
GGCCATTCGATGAGCAACCACTCCTCGGCATGCGGTTCCGCCTTCCAATAATCGCGATGCGCCGGGCGGACTCGAACGGCGGCAAAGCGGGACCGCAACTTCCGTTCTATGCCTTCTCGCCAAGTGCTTTCTTTGAAGGCGTTGGAGGGCAGCTTCATTGCGAACTGCTTCACCGAGACGGGCTGATGGTCGCTGGTCCGCTGCCGTAACCGGGGAGGCCGGCCCATTTTTCCTCGTGGCTTGGCCGGCAAAGGCTGTTTGCCAGGCTCCCAGACCGTCATCGAGCTTTGCACGCCCACCACGTATTGCAGTTCGAGTGGGTGAGTCCGTCGCGAAACTCCGTGTTGATGCCGTAAGCGGCGTCGGCCAGCACCACGCCGCGGGGCACCTGCGCCGCCACTGCTGCGCGAATCTGGGCCTGGCGCGGAGAGGCGTGATCCCACAAAACAATTCTACACCGGATTGTTCTTTTTATGACCCAGTAGTATTAGCCCTCCCGAGCGGCACAGGCTTTGCAGGTGAGCGGGTGGTATCATTGCCCGATCGACCGTGCGATTGAACATGACGCAGCCTGCCTTCGCCAAGGCCGTCCGTCCCACCCGGGTGCGGCACGTGGTGCTGGGGCTTACGGTCGCGGCATACATGATCACCTACATGGACCGGGTGGTGATCTCCTCCGCCGTGCCCGTGATCCAGAAGGAACTGGGCTTCTCGATGATCGCCATGGGCTGGATTCTGAGCTCGTTCCGCTGGGGCTACGCGCTGTTCCAGATTCCCGGCGGGTGGCTGGGCGACCGGATCGGGCCGCGGAGCGCGCTCGCGCTGATTGTGACCTGGTGGAGCTTTTTCACCTCCGCCACCGCGCTCGCCTGGAACGTGGCGTCGATGGCCTTGGTGCGATTCCTGTTCGGCGTCGGCGAGGCGGGCGCCTTCCCGATTGCGACGCGCTCGCTCTCGCGCTGGATGCTGCCCTCGGAGCGAGGCTTCGCCCAAGGGGTCACGCACGCGGGATCCCGGCTGGGAGCTGCCCTGACGCCCCCGCTGGTGGTCTGGCTGATGGTCGCCTACGGCTGGCGAGCTCCGTTTCTTGTCTTCGGAACGATCGGGCTGGCGTGGTCCGTCATCTGGTTTGCCTACTATCGCAACACACCGGATGAGCACCCCGGAGCCAACGACGCCGAGCGCGAGCTGATCCATCGCGCCATCGGCGGCCGTCGTGCGGCCACCAGCAAGTCCGTACCCTGGCGTCTGATCCTGTCGAGCGCGACACTGTGGACGCTCTCGGCGATGTATTTTTGCTACGCGTACTGCATCTCGGTTTATCTCGACTGGTTTCCCAAATACCTCAACGATCACCGCGGCTTCAACCTGAAGGAGATGGGGCTGTACGCCAGCCTGCCGCTGCTGGCGGGAACGCTCGGCGACCTGCTCGGGGGCTGGTCGTCGGATCTCTGGTTGAAGCGCACGGGAAACCTCAAGATCGCCCGCCGGGCCGTCGCGGTGGGCGGTTTTCTCATCGCGGCAGCGGGCATTCTTCCCGCCGCCCTCACTTCCGATTCACTCGCCAGCGTCTGGTTTACCTGCCTGGGGGTGTTTGGGCTGGAAATCACCGTTGGCGTCTCCTGGGCCGTTACCCTCGATATCGGCGCCGACTATGCGGGATCGGTCTCCGCGGTCATGAATACCTGCGGTAACATTGGAGGAGCGATTTCACCCATGCTGCTGCCCTATCTTGTGCGCAGCTACGGCTGGGAGGCTCCCTTCCTGGGGGCTTCGGGTCTGTGCCTGCTGGCGGCGGTCCTGTTTCTCAGAGTCGACGCCACCCGACGAATCTTTGTGGGAACGCCATGAGAATTAATCCGAACAAGTGTGTCGCGTGCGGCAACTGCACCTATGTCTGC
Source organism: Acidobacteriota bacterium (assembly GCA_016178155.1). Lineage (GTDB taxonomy): Bacteria > Acidobacteriota > Terriglobia > Bryobacterales > Bryobacteraceae > JACOTZ01. The sequence goes on along the minus strand of JACOTZ010000239.1, from coordinate 8,076 downwards.
CCCATGGGCGCGATCTACATCGACCCGGTGATGCGGCGGGCCACCATTAACCGCGATGAATGCGTCGAGTGCTACGCCTGCTATAACGGCCTCAGCCAGGAGCACCTGAATCCAACGATGGTGCGCACCGTGCGCCGGCTCTTCCAGGCGCTGCGCCTGCGCTTCGATCCGGAGCCCGACGTCTGCCCCACGGCCGCGTTCGAGCCGGACGTGCTGAGCTGGCCGCGCGTCGTGCGTCGCGCCTTTTCCGATCCCCGGGTGCCGCACGAATCGACCGGCGTCGAAGGGCGCGGCACCGAAGAGGTGAAGACGAATGACGTGTCCGGGCGGGTGGACTTGGGCGAGGTCGGATTCACCATCGAATTCGGGCGTCCCGGCGTCGGCGTCTGGTTCCGCGACATTCAGAAGATGTGCACGGCGCTGGCCGGCGCCGGCGTTCACTTCGAGAGAAAGAACCCGATTACATCGCTGATGTCGGATGTGAGCACGGGGACGATCCGCGAGGACGTCATGGGCGAGAAGCTGATGTCGGCGATCGTCGAGATCAAGGTCCCGGTGGCGCGGACCGAAGAGATCATCCGGCTGGTGTGGGAGATCGAGAAACAGATCGACACGGTGGTATCGATCGGCGTGGGCACGCGCTGCGACGAGCACGGGGAGGACCACGTGGTGGCGCCGATCCTGGAGCGGCTCGGCTACCGGCTGGAGCGCGCCAAGACGAACGCCGGCCTGGGCCGCATTACCAATGTGATCGAGGCCGCGGCGCCCCCGGAAGCCGTGGGCGCAACCAGGTAACGGAGCCATCATGACGAACACACTGCATCGCTTCGGACCGGCGGAGAGCTTTCGCGACGATTACGTGATCTTCGCGATCGCGAGCAAGGGCAGGAACGACCAGGGCGCGCTCGAGAAGCTGCGTACGTTTTTGCGCATGGCCGTACCCTTCCAGCCGGTGAACCTCGGGGACGCGCGGCACGGCGGCGCCCTGCGCCCCTGCCGCGAGATGACGCCGCTCGCGCACTGGAAGCGCGATACGAAGCCTGATTTCGAGGCGGTGATCGAAGGGCTGGATCACACGACCACGGTCGCGGCCGTCTTCGACAACAAAGTCGCGGCCGAGGATTTTCTGAAGGCGGTGAAAGAGGCCGATCTCGGACTCAGCATCAATATCTCCACCTCCATTGACGGCGCCGAGCAGTGCTGCTGGGCGGCGGGCATTCCGCGCCACAGCGTGGGTTATTCGCTCGGCTTCGAGGGCAAGACCGAGAAGATGCCCAACTCGCAAGTGATGATGCTCTCCACGATGTGCGGCCATGGCATGGTCTCGCACCGGCTGGCGAATAAGATGATCGACTGGGTGAAAGAAGGCCGGCGCACGCCCGAGCAGGCCGTCACCTACCTCGCGCGTTTCTGCTCCTGCGGCGTGTTCAACCCCTCGCGGGCCCGCCGGATTCTGGAAGAGGCGCGAGGGAGCTTCAAGTAGCTGCCCATCCTGGTTGCCGAGCTGGTCCGGTGCATCCCCGCGGCTCCGTGCGGCGTGAGTGAGCATCGGCTAACCTTCGCTGTCAAGACGCAATCGTGTACGGCTCAGCCGTGATGACCTGGGGCGGATTCTGATCGCGACCGGCTCCTGGCCGGAAGCCATCGCGGCTTTCGAGAAAGCGGTTTCCCCTCTCAAACCGCGGCGCTCGATTCCTGTGCTCTTCTGGCGTTTGGGTATGGGGTCACAGGCCGGGAGGAACAGGACTCACATCGTTTGAGAGGCGGCGCGACGAATGCAGCAGGCCGCAAACGACCCGGCAGGAAATGGGCGCCGCCGGGCAACAGTCTCTCGCGGGCGACCGCGGGCAGCCACGCTACGATGGTGTTTCGATGGGGAAGCGCATCATCGTGGCGATTGACGGGCCGGCTGGGGCGGGCAAGAGCACGGTTGCCAGGCGCGTCGCGGACCGGCTGGGCTTCACCTATGTGGATACCGGCGCCATGTATCGCGCCGTTGCCCTGTGGGCGCTTCGGCGAGGGGTCGCCGAATCCGATATGCACCGGCTCGAGCAGCTCGCGAGCGAGGCGGAGATCGAGTTCCGGCCGGGATCGAAGACAGTCATTCTCAACGGCGAGGACGTTACCGAGGAAATCCGCACGCCGCAGGTTTCGGCGGCCGCCTCGACCATTTCGGCGCTGCCGGGCGTGCGCCGCGCCCTCGTCGAGAAGCAGCGGCGCATGGCCTCGGAAGCGAGCGTAGTGATGGAGGGCCGCGACATCGGCTCGGTCGTGTTCCCCGAGGCACAGGTCAAGGTATTCCTGGACGCGGCCCCCGCGACGCGCGCGGATCGCCGCATATGGGAGTTGAGCGACAGGGATGGAGCGCCAGACGCAGCCTCAGCGGCTCGCGACCTGGAAGAGCGCGATCGCCGCGACCGCACGCGCGCGGAGTCGCCGCTGCTGCAGGCGCCGGATGCCGCCTACCTCGACACAACCAGCCTGAGCATCGAGGAAGTGGAAGAGAGCGTGCTGAAGCTCGTCCGGGAGCGTACCGCGAACGGAAAGGAAGTAATGCGTTGAAAGACCTGCTGGTGATGAAATTCGGCGGCACGAGCATGGGCTCGGCCGACCGCATCCGGGCGGCGGCCTCGCTCGCGGCCGGCCGGCCGGAGAAGCGGCCCACCGTGGTAGTGGTCTCGGCGATGTCAAAGGTCACTGACCTGCTGCTCGAGACGCTCGATCACGCCGAGCACGGCCGGCCGGAGGTGGAGTCGAACCTGCGCAAGCTGCACCAGCGGCACTTCGACGCCTGCGAACAGTTGCTGCCGGTGAGCCGGCGCGCAACCACGTTCGGCGCGATCGAATCGCTGATCGCCGAATTCCGGAGGATCGCCCACGGCATCCTCATGCTGGGCGAGAAGCCGCCCAAGTCAGTGGATGAAGCCGTGGCTATCGGCGAGCGTCTTTCGGCCCGCCTGCTGGCCGCCTACCTGGAGACCCAGGGCATCGCTGCCACCGACATCAGCGGCAGCGAGGTGATCGTCACAGATGCCAATTTCGGCGGCGCCGAGCCTCTGCTCGCTCCCACACGGGAGAGGGCCCGGGAGAAGATCCTCCCCTTGCTCGAAAGCGGCATTTTGCCGATTGTCACGGGATTCAACGGCGCCACCATGGACGGGCGTCCGACTACGCTCGGGCGTGGCGGCTCGGATTTCTCGGCATCGATTCTGGCGGCGGTGCTCGATGCCTCTGAAGTATGGATCTGGTCGGATGTCGATGGCATCATGACCGCCGACCCGCGGCTGGTCAATGACGCGGCGGTGCTCGACGAGGTCACCTACAGCGAAGCCGCCGAGCTGGCCTATGCGGGCGCAAAAGTGCTGCATCCGCGTACCCTGGCCCCGCTCGCAGAAAAGCAAATCCCGGTGTGGAGCAAGAACAGCTTCTCGCCGGAGAAGCCGGGCACGAAGATCGTCGCGCGCGCCAACACGTGGAGGGGACCGCGGGCGGTCACCTCGATGGCGAACGTGGCGCTGGTGTCGCTCGAACCGGCGGCCGCGAGCGTCAACGGCACCGAGATCATGGGCCGGGCGCTCGATGCGCTGGCTCGCGCCAAGGCCGAAGTGCTGGCGTTCTCCAGTTCGAGCTACCGGCAGAGTTTCTGCTTCCTGATCCGCAAAGACGAGCTGCCCGCCGCAATGGAATGTCTCCAGGCGAGCCTGGCGCTCGAACTGGCGCACGGCTACGTCCACCCCATGGACGTTGATACCGACGTCGGGCTGCTCGCCATCGTCGGCGAAGGTATGCGGGGCACGCCCGGGCTGGCCGGCCGCATCTTCACCGCCATCTCCCGGGAAAACATCAACATCATCGCCATAGCCCAGGGATCGAGCGAGCTGACCATTTCAATCGCGGTGGCCAGAAGCGGTCTGGAGAAGGCGGTACAGGCTGTGCATGCCGAATGCGAGCTCGGCAAGCAGGGCATGGCGCTCGCCGGTTACCCCTTGCGGGTGCCAGGCGGCTAGGCGCTGGGCCGGTGTATCCGCAGTGAGCGGGCGCTGAAGCTGGCGGTGGCGGAAATGTATGTGTAGGCGGGTGTCCAGGCGCAAGGTGACGGACGTCTTGGAGCAGCTCTGCGGCTTACCGGCGGGCTGTGACTACGCCTACGTGAGATCAGAACCGCATGTTCTTTCAAGAAGACTGGCGGACGGTCTATGGATCGCTCACTTCGATCGAAGCGCCCGCTATCGGACGGTCAAATCCCGAATATAGATGTCTTTGAAACGGATCCGCGACTGTTCGCCCGGATGGATCTGGAGTGCGATGATTCCGTCCGTGTTTCGCGGATCGGGATAAGTGAAGTCGATCATTTGCACGCCGTTCAGAAATGTGCGCACACGCTGGCCCTCCACAGCCACCAGCATGTCATTCCATTCGTAGGGCCGGATCACCGTCTCGAGTTCGGGAGCGGGCCACACAATCCAACCGCGGCCCTTCAACTCCGGCGTATGATCTCCGTGCAATCCGCCCGTGTGCCGGCCAATCCGATTGTCGATCTCCACCTGAATGAACCTGATTTTGCTGATGTCCTCTTCGATATCCGAATGGTAGAAGAACCCGCTGTTGATCGGTGTTTCGCATCTGAAGCGGAGGAAGGCCTGAAAATCCTTGTAACTCTTCTCGGTCTTGATGAACCCGTCCTTTCCCTTCACGCTTTCACCCAGGATGGTGCCGTCCTCGACGACCCAGCGTTCGGGGCCGACGATGGTCCAGCCGGTCAAGTCCTTGCCGTTGAACAATGGCCTCCATTCCGCTCCCGGGACGGGCTTGGGCGGCTGCGCGGCCGCCATGCCGCATGCGAGCGTGATCGCTGCCGCAATTCTGTTCCTCATCGCTCCACGTCCACTCCCAGTTCTTTCCACGTCACACTGCGTCGTCTATAGATCGCCTCACGTCCCATGATGGCGGTAAGGGCGGCGACGGCGCCGACACGCACATCCGCGAACGGCTGACGCTTCTCACGGATGCAAGCAAAGAACTCTTCCGTGGCGTTCTCCGTTTCGCGCGAGTCCGGCGGCAGCAGGTTGCGCGGCTCGCTCTCACCGTACAGGTCGTAGAACATCCCCGAAGAGTGCGTCAGGTAGACGCTCCCCTTTTCGCCGAAGATCGTGTACCACATCCCGCTGGGCAGCGTCTTCAGGTGCCGCGGATGAAAACTGACCTGACTGTAGTCGCAGTGCATGTCGTTTTCATAGATGTACTCCACGCTGAAGCCGTCCATCATCAGCGTCCCTGCCGGAATCGGTTCCGGGAAGTACTTCTTGCCACGCCCGTACGCACTTACAGGGCGGCTGTTTGCAATCCAGTTGCAAGCGTCGAGATTGTGGACCGCGTTCTCCACGATGAGGTCGCCCGAACGCTTCACGTCGGCGTACCAGCCTGTTCGGGTCTTCTGTTGAGCGGAGGGTTCCGAAGTGCCGGAGCGAGCCCGTGAGCGGCTGCCGTGGCGGTGCGCTTTGATGATGTAAGTCTTGCCAAGCAGTCCATCGTGAATCTGCCGGATGGCCTCGCGCAGGGAGGGGAAATAGCGCAACTGCTGCCCGATTTGCAAGAACGTTTTCGCGCGCCGCGCTGCGCGCAATACACGGCCTACCTGCTCCGGTGTGATGCCGAGGGGCTTCTCGCAGTACACGTACTTGCCCGCCTCGAGGCATGCCGCCGCCATCTCCGCATGAAGGTCGCAAGGTGTGCCGATAAACACCGCGTCGATGTCCTTCAGATCCAGCACGGCGCGCCAGTCAGGCAGCGATTTCGGATTGTCGCGAGCCGCAGCACTCAAGGCCTGATCGCGCGTCTGCGGGTCGATATCGCAGATGGCCCCCACTTTGACGTTGCCCTGCTTCAATGTCTGTTTCAGCAACGCGCCTCCGCGCGCCCCCACGCCGATATGCGCCGTGCGGATTTCACGGTCCTGTGCAGCCACACTGGCGGCGCTGGCAGCGAACAGAAAATTTCTTCGTATCATTGCCGACCTCCCGATTCCAGACCTTTATTTCAACAAAGGCAGTTGCATGTCAACCTCCGGCTTTAAGCGACGATCGCTTAGCCGCCACGTTTCGCGGCCCGGCCAGCATCCCGCTGCTTTGAGTAGCGCACCCCGTACACCGCCGCCCGGCCTTCATTACCGCCGAGGACCAGCAGGACGAGGTTGCGTGCCGGATCGGACACTATCGCGCGGTTCTGCCCCGATGCGCCTCGCGGGACAGGTCCCGCGAAATCCACGGCGGCCCGGTTCCATGCATGGTACGCCGAACGATACTCCCGGACACCCAGGACACTGCGTTCCTCCGGAGCCGGTCCGCGGATGAGCATCACATCCTGTTCTGGTAAACAACGGCCTCGCGCGCTGCCGCGGGCCGCGTTTCGCGAGGCTCCAGATGCGCCCAGCGGCGCGTCCGCCAGTCGAATGCCCATAGCTCATCCCGCGTCGCGCCGCCGCCGTGTAACAGGAGACGACGTGGTCGCGTTTGATCCGGCGCTGCGCCAGTGGCGCAACCATTGGGCAGGCGCCACTGGGGGCTGGATACGCTGGTGAGCACACCCCGCGGAGTGATGGGTGTCAACGTCGATGGGTCCTCCACCGCCGGCGGCGTTCTGAGTCACTCGCACTCGCTCGTTGGCCGGGGGATCGGGAGGCCGCAAGCACCAGCGCCCCCGCGCATAGAGCTATGGCTGCAGCCATTTTTCCATCCATCGAAACGCTTCTTCCTGCATTTCCGCATTGAATTGATGCGGGACGTCGTAGTAATTCGCGGTACCCAACCTGCCAAATAGGCGCGCTCACATCAACTCTCGTACGTCCAGCGGCCGCCAGCCATCGTTCTCTCGACCGGCACTGAGACCAAACGCGACGGATGCGTCCGCAGCGGGTCTTCTCCAAGGACCACCAGGTCCGCGAGCTTTCCGGGAGCGAGCGAGCCCTTGAGGCTCTCTTCGAAGGAAGCGTACGCGCCATGGACGGTACCGACGCGAATTGCTTCCTCGACCGTGACGCGCTGCCGCGGTCCCCAGACTTTGCCCGTGGAATCGGTGCGGGTGACGCTCGACTGAAGCGCCATCATGGGCTCGAATGGTCCCGGCGGGTAGTCGGAAGTTTGAGTCACCGGCACGCCGGCGTCGAGGAAGCTGCGGACGGCGAACATGCGGTCCAACCGCTCTTCTCCGTATTCGCGCATCTTCTCGCCGTGATAGTAAACGTACGTCGAGAACGGGTTCGGGATTGCGCCGAGCGCGCGGATGCGCCGGACCAGATCGTCGTTAATCACCGTGCAGTGCTCGATCCGGAAGCGCGCGTGCTCGCGGGGATGCTCGCGCTGGAGACGCTCGTAAACCCGGAGCGTCTTGTCAATCGCAACGTCCCCGTTGGCGTGCGTGCCGATTTGCCAGCCCGCCAGGTGAGCCTTTCGCGCCTGCTCGTAAAGCTCCGGCTCGTCTGCGACAAGAAGACCGAAATCATCGGGACGTCTGACGTACGGTTGCGAGAGGCGCGCCGTCCGCTCGGAAATGGAGCCGTCGCACACCAGCTTGACTGCCCCGATGCGCACCCACTTGTTGCCCATTCCGGTACGCACTCCGGCCGCTAACATCCTGGCGAGATGCGCATAACGGACAAGGCAGTAGATCCGCGTAGAAAGCTTGCCCGCCTCATAAACATCCTGGTAGGCGCGGAGATCGTCAGGCCCTCCGCCCGCGTCGTGTGCCGACGTGATGCCGGCGCGCGCCATCATGCGCGTGATGAGTTCTACACCCTCGCGATACTCATCCCGGGTGTAGTTTGTGGCAAACAACTTCCGGAAAGGCTCGGTGGCGCGCTCGCGCAGCTCGCCGGTAAGCCGCCCCGTGGCGCGGTCGCGGCCAAACTGCCCGCCCGGCGGATCGGCCATCGAATCGCTTACTCCTGCCAATTTCATGGACAGGGAGTTCACGTAGCCGGTATGGCCGCCGCGATGGCCGACGAACACGGGATGGTTGGGCGCGGCGGCATCGAGATCGTGCCGGGTGAGCTTGCGGGCGTCGGCAGTCTTGGTGTCGTCG
>JACOTZ010000238.1 GCA_016178155.1 Acidobacteriota bacterium | reverse complement strand
GGTGAAGGAGAATGTCGAGATTTTCGGCGCCGCCGGCCGCGGCACGCCGTACTTTGACCCGTTCGCTTTCGCGGACCTGCCGACCAACCGCGGCCTGGAGCGATTCGGCAATACCCGCGCGAACCTGCTGCGCGGGCCCGGTATCGCCAACTGGGACTTCGGGGTGTTTCGACGCTTCGATCTGTCGGAACGCTTCAAAATGGAGTTCCGCATGGAGGCGTTCAACTTTACCAACACGCCTCACTTCGCCAATCCCGGCGGCGGCGTGGCTAACTTCCAGCCCGAGCAGACGGACCCGCTGCGCCGCTACGGCGGCTATGGCGAGATCACGAACGTCGTCAATCTCGGCCGCGACGGGATCGACGAGCGCCAGTTCCGCATGGGCCTGCGCTTAAACTTCTGAGTTGGCGGCTGCCCCGGGTGGCGGCTCGCCGCCGCGCGCCAAACCTGGCGCTGGCTCGCATAGCGGGCCAGCGCCCTCTTCACGCGTAAACGCAGCCTCCCGCCGCCATCACGCTTTGAGTAACGAGGCTGGGATCCATTGGTAACCGAAAGGATCTTCGACCAGCGCCGCCCGGTGCCCGTACGGCTGGTCGGCGGGCTCCTGGAGCGAGCTCGCTCCCGCGGCGACCGCGCGCCCGTATGCCAGGTCGCAGTCCTCCACGTAAACAAAGAACCTGCTCGCCAGGAATTCCACCGGTTCTCGCGGCTCGCCCATTTCCAATACGGCGTCGCCAATGCGGACGGCGCCATGAACGACGCGGCCGGATTCTTCGAACACGGCCATTTCGCGGGCGGCGAAGGCTTGCTTTAGAAAGTCAATCAACGCCCGTGCGTTGGGCGGAAGCAGAAAAGGCAGCACGGTTCCGAGACCTTCGGGAGCAAAGTGCGGGCCGACTCGGGTCGCGATGTACCAGTGGTTGCCGGCGAAGTCCTTGACAAACCCGGACCGCTCGCCGTAGGGACGGTTAGCGGGTTCGCCCATGGAGGTCGCGCCGGCTTCGAGGGCGCGCCGGTAGGCGGCGTCGCAATCCGGCACGTACACATGGAACGCTCCGATCCGCTCGCGGCCGCGGACCGATTCGCCGGAGCCGATCATGAGAATGGAATCTCCGATCCGGACCTCGGCGTGAAAGCCCGCGGGCGAGGGTGCGCGGAGCAACTCCTCGGCTGCGAACGTGCGTTTTAGGAATTCAATGAGTCTGGCTCCGTCCGTAACCGTGATGTAGGGCGTGACGGTTCGGAGACCTTCACGAACGGGTGCTGCTGCGATTGGAGTCATCAATGCTCTCCTTTGCAATTCAGTTCTTAAGCGGGACTGGAAATCTTCGGCCGGCATGGCGGGCAGAGCGGCGGCGATCCGAACCAGGGCATCGAGTTGGGGACGGTCCGCTTCGATTGGGGCTCGGGCGAGGATGGCGTCAATGGCTTGGTCGAGAAGTTCGTCGAGCGCGCGGTCAGGCATGAGCGCCCTCCATTTGAGCCCGGAGATTTTCAATGGCGCGGAACTGCAGTTGTTTGACGGCGCCCTCGCTGCGCTGCAGTTCCCGAGCGATTTCGCGGATGCTCTTCTGCTCCACGAAGCGCTGTGAATCACGCGAAACTGCGCTTCCGGAAGCCGGTCCACCAGTTGAAACAGCAGAGCGTGGCGTTCGATTTCATCCGGCGAGAACGGGTCGGGCTGCGGAGAAAGAGCATCGGACTCGCGGCCCATGCGCTTCCAATGGTCCGCCACCGCGCGGGAAGCGATCCGCAACAGCCAGGCGACAAACGGGACACCCTGCCACTCGAATCTGCCAATGCCGGCTAACGCTTCGCTGAAGACCTGCGCCGTCAGATCCTCGACGCTATGCCGGTCGCCGACGCGGCGAGCAATATAGGCATACACGCGGTAGAAGCTCTGCTCGTACAGATCGGCAAAGCGCGAGGGGTCGCGCTGCGCCGCCTGGACCAGCAGCCGTTCCTCGGGGTCGGGGCTCATCGCCGTTGTTCAGCCGCTCTCAATGACGTAATCCGCGAAGCCTGCAAAAAAGTTACGGCATGCCAGTGTGCCGCCGGGCATACCGCTCGCTAACGCGCGCGGCTCGCGGGCCGTGTTGCAACCGGCTCAGGCGCCCCGCGGAATCGCTTCACGGACGGCGGGCATGCGGTCGACGAACCCGGCCTTAGTGCGGCGTAGTTCGGCAATGGTGGCGCCACGCAAGCGCGCCAGCGTCGCCTGGTGCTCCGGCTTCACCGCGAGGTTGTTCAACTCTTCGGGATCGGCGCGGAGGTCGTACAGCTCTTCGAGGTCGTGGACCAGCGGGCGAACATACTTGAGATGGCGCTCGCGCAGCATGACGTACCAGGGTACGTCGCCGTGGAAGGCGTCTTTTCCTTGTGGAATGACATTCGTGTCGGATCCGAAACTGCGCCCCGTGGCCGCCAGCATCACGGGATACTGCCACTCGGCATCGGGGTTCTCGAGCAGCGGCGAGAGGTCGCGGCCGTGCATTTCCCAAGGCGTATCGATCCCGGCGAAACGGAACATGGTGGGGACCAAATCGACCCCGCCGGCGGGAGTGTTGCAGACGCGCCCTTCGGGAATGCGGCCGGGCATGGAAAAGATCAGGGGAGAGCGGATGTTGGCGTCGTAGGCCGCGATCTTGGTCCCGCGGAAACCGTGTTGTCCGAACGCCAGGCCCTGGTCGGACGTGAAAATCACGACGGTGTTCTTGAGCTGACCTGTCCGCTCCAGAGTGGCGGTCAAACGCGCGACGGCCTCGTCGAGCGCGAACACACCCTGGTGGTATTGCCGCACCCAGGAGTTCAACGTCCGGCCGCCGGACATGGGTGTGCCATTGGGTCCTCTTCGCCAGTGCTCGACTTTCTGGGCCCAATCCGGCTTGCCGGGCCGGGGCGGGAAGATGTCGGCCGGGGTGTCGAAGTCGACGCCCTGCAACTCCTGCTTGTGACGCTCGGCCGGGGTATAGGGGCCGTGCACGGCGCCGTAGCAGAGCCAGAGGTACCAGGGCTTGTCCTTCGACCGGCCATTGCCGCGGATGAAATCGACGGCCCAGTCCGTGTACTGGTCGGTCGAGTAGCGTTTGAGGATTTCGGTTTTTCCGCCGTGGTGGGTGATTGGCTGGTCGTAATAGTAATGCGTGCTTGTGGCGGTGTACTTGGGACGATTCCAGACGAGCTGGAAATCCCAGTCCCGGCCGAAGCCGGTGTCCGTTCCGGTGTGCCACTTGCCGATTTGCGCGGTGAAATATCCCTTGGCGCGGAAGACTTTCGGCCAGAACGGGCATTTTCCCGGATCGTAGGCGCTGCCCGGGTACTCGCCCACCATGCGCATCGACTCGACGCCGAACTGATGGTGCCCGGTGAGCAGCGTCGCGCGCGAGGGCATGCACCAGGCGCCGTTGTAGGCGGCCGTGAATCGCACGCCGCGCTTGGCGAGCCGGTCGATGTTGGGCGTCCGGACCCACGGATAGGCTTCGGGATACGCGCTGATGGTGCGGTAGGAATGGTCGTCCGTGTAGATAAAAAGAATATTGGGCCGTTCGGGCGTGGCGGCGCCGCGGCACTGATTTGCGGCCACGCCGCCGGCGGCCAGCATACCGAGCGCTTCTCGTCGAGTTCGTCGTCGAACCAAATTCACGGGCACCTCCATGCGAAGTTACTCTGTGGATTCTATCAGCAGGCGCGGGGGGACGGGCGCCGCGCGCAGCAGATTCAGAGTGACGGTCCGGGGGGCCGCGGAAACTCCTCCGGCGCGGGAAGCTTTGATTGCACAGGAGCAGGCGAAGCGGGCTGACGCCGGCCGCGCTGAACCGGCGATCGCTGCGCCTACGGGTATAAGCGCCATTTCGCGCGTGTGTAGGCGATCCGGAACCCGTTGCGCTCGGCATTGCGCTGGGAATCGCTGCCGGCCTGGGCCACCATCATCGCGATATCGCAGCCATGATCGAAGGCGTAGCGCATGCGTGCGTTGAGCAGTGCCGACTGCAGCCCCCGGCGCCGCAGCTCTGGAATGGTAGTCGAGCCGCTGCACAGCGCCACGCCATCATGGAGGCACAGCGCGCCAGCGGCGCCGGCTTGACCGTCAACTTCGCCGAGGAAGCACAGACTCTGCTCTTGTGCCACGGCGATCGCACCGAGCTGCTGCAGGAGATCCATGAGTTCGGGATGTTCGTGTGCCCAGCCCCTTGTGCTGATGTCCGTCCAAAGGTGAGCTTCTTCAGGGCCGGCCACGCGCACGGTGATGTGCCCGGGGTACTCGGCGGCAGGTTTCTCGAGGACGCGATAAAGAACGCTACTAATCTCAATCGGCTTGTAATTGCGGCTGCAGAGCAAATCCAGCGCAGCGACGCCCGCGAGCGGACTTACTTCATGCAGGACCGGCGCACCGCGATCGAGGAAGAAACGCTCGATCGCATCGAGCGTGGCCGCGCTCAGCGCCGTAAAGATGCCAAGGCCGAAACTTTGAGTGGCGGGAGAGTCGGGGCCGTCGAAGACAGCGTATGCTCCACCGCATTCCATCCACTCGGCGCCGCTGGCGGGAAACAGACGGCGTCGCGCCTCCGCGAACCGAACGCACGCACAGCCTTCAGATCGCTCCAAGCGTCTCGAGAGTGCAAGATCGGAAAACAGCATTGCGCTTCGATCATCGTACACGCTCGCAGGCTCAGGCTCGGCGTCCTGGGCGAGCCATGCTCTCCGGCGGCAGCGGAGGTCGCTTCCATGCACTGTCCCGAACTGCCGGCGTGGGTGCGCGAGGACGCCGTCAGGCTGCAGCTTCCGGGCAGCGTCGTTGCGGCCGAGAGCCGGGAAGCGCAAGGTGACCGAGGGTTTTCGAGCAGATCCCGGAGCCAACGACACGCTTGGTGCGCGGATGTTACCTGCTACCCTGAAGAGAATCAGCATGCAACGTCCGGCGCTGTTCGTGTATCTGTGCTGCGCCTCTACGCTTTTCGCCCAGCGCGACCCGCAGGCCGAGCAGCGGTACGAGAATCTGAAGCAACCCGAGATGATCGATGCCGGCGGCAAGCTCTATGGGGGCGCGTGCAGCGCCTGCCACGGGCAGACCGGCGAGGGCGGGCGAGGACCCAACCTGGCTGACGGCCGCGCCATCCGCCGCCTCCGGCCGGACCAGATTTTCAACTCGATCCGGCAAAGCGTTCCGGGCACGGACATGCCGGCGTTCCGGCTGCCCGACGGGAAGGTGTGGCAACTGGTCGCTTACGTTCGCAGCCTCAGCGCCCCCGCCCACGAGAGCCGCGCTCCCGGCGACCCCGAGGCCGGCCGCGCCTTGTTTTTCGGCAAGGCGGGCTGCTCGGGCTGTCACATGATCCGCGGCAACGGCGGCTTTCTTGGCCCCGACCTTTCCCACGCCGGCATGCAGCGGTCGCTCAAGTACCTGCGCGAAGCGCTCCTCGATCCCAGCGCCCGCCTTGCCGATGGTTTCCAGGGCGTCGAAGTGAAGACACGCGCAGGCGAGACGATTGGCGGCGTTGCCAAGAATTACGACAACTACTCGATCCAGGTTCTCGACCGCGCCGGCAGGCTGCACCTGCTGCGGAAATCTGACCTGGCGGAGATCGCGCTCTCTCGCAGGTCGCTGATGCCGGGCGATTACAGAACCCGGCTCTCGGCGGCTGACGCCGACAACATCCTTGCATATCTGAGCCGGCAGGCGATGCGCACCGGGACGCCCTTCACGCGGAGCCGCCGATGAAACTCGCCCTCGCTTTTCTGATCGCCGCAAGCGTGCTTTCAGCCCAGGTTCTTTACGAACAAATCAAGAAAGGGGCCGGCGAAAACTGGCTGACCTATGGTGGCGATTACGCATCGCAGCGCCACAGCCCGCTCCAACAGATCCACCGCGGCAACATCGGCTCGCTCGTACCCAAGTGGACCTACCATATCGATGCGGCGCGCCGGCTCGAAGCCACGCCGCTCGTGCACGACGGCGTCATGTATGTGACGAACAGCAACGAGGTGCACGCGCTCGATGCGCGCACCGGCCGGCGCATCTGGCTCTACCGGGACGACAATGCAGGGCGCCAGGCCGTGAACCGCGGCGTCGCCCTGCTCGGAGACCGTGTGTTCTTCGTCACCAGCGACGGCTACCTGGTCGCGCTACACCGGAAGAACGGCGCCGTCCTCTGGAGCAAGCAGTACGCCGACTTCGACAAGGGCTATCACACGACGCTCGCGCCCATGGCGTTAAAAGACCGGGTGATCGCCGGGGTCTCGGGCGGCGACGGGGGAATTCGCGGATACGTCGCGGCATTCTCCGCGGTGACGGGTGAGGAGCTTTGGCGGTTCTGGACCGTCCCCGCCAGAGGCGAGCCGGGATCGGAGACCTGGT
>JACOTZ010000237.1 GCA_016178155.1 Acidobacteriota bacterium | reverse complement strand
GCTTACAGCATACCGCGCTTAATGCAGGCTGTCAAGTGTACCAACAGACAATTACATGCCTACATAGATGAAGGGTCAAAACCGCTTGGCCCATCAAAACAAACAACCTTCCACTTATTCAGAGTCAGAACTTCGGGCTAAGGGAGGCTTGCCTCCCGGCTTGGATGTTGCGGACCGCGAGAAAATGCGCGACTGGCTCGCGCGGCAGCGATGATCGCCGTCGATACCAACCTCTTGATCTACGCCCACCGCCAGGGCCTTCCGGAACACCGTGGCGCGCGGCGCGCCATCCAACACGCCCGTGATCATGACCGGGGTTGGGGTATCGCGTCGCCCTGCATCGCCGAGTTTTGGAGCGTGGTGACCCATCCGGCGTGTGCCGGAGGCCCCTCGACCGCGCGGCAGGCTCACGATTTTCTGCGCAGTCTGATTGTCGGCGCGGGAGCATCCGTGTGGCTGCCGCAACCGGGCTTTTGGGAAAGGCTCGCACGCGCTGCCGCGGACCTCAAGGTCCCCGGAGCGCGCATTTTCGACCTGCAGATCGCGCTCATCGCATTTGAGAATGGAGCCGGCGAGATTTGGACCCACGCTGCTCGCTTCTCGGCCTTGCCGGGACTCCTCGTTCGTGATCCTTTGTAGCTGCCGCCGGATCTCACACCGATTGCGTCTCTCCAATTGAGCCTTCACCAAACCCAGTCTGCCCCCGCGGCTCTGCCACGCCTGCACTCCGGCGCGTTTGGCGATATCGTAGATAAGTTATGCGCCAACTTTGGATCCCCGCGGTCGTAGTGGTTTCAATAGGCATGTGGTTGCTCTGGGCTCCGCGCGGCACGAGCGCGCAGATGGAAACGGGCGTGGCGCTCGCCATGCAGACCCAGACCGCCGGTGGTGCGACCATACGGTCCGCGGCCGTCGGGCACGAGTACCGGCAGGATGACTGGCCGTCCGTGGCGGTCGCCCCCAACGGCTCGGTGTGGGTCGCCTGGCTGAGCTACGTCGGCGACCGCGATGATATCGGTCTCCGCGAATACCGCGACGGCCAATGGAGCAACCTGCAATGGGTGCCGAACACCAGCGGCGATAGCTTCATGCCGCAGGTCGCCGTCGACAAGTCGAACCGGGTATGGGTGGTGTGGTCGCAGGGCGCAAACGGCAACTGGGACATCTACGCGCGGCGCTTCGACCCCGCCACGCAGACCTGGGGCGCGCTCGAGCGCTGGACCACCGACCCGCTGCCCGACATCAATCCCCGCCTCCACGCCGATGCCTCCGGGCGGGCGGCGCTCGTGTGGCAGGGTTTCCGCGGCAAAAACAGCAACATCTTTCTCCGCACCTTCGACGGCGAGCGGTGGTCCGCGGAAGCGCGCGTCACCAACCGCGCGGCCAATGATTGGGAGCCCGCCGCCGCCATGGATCAGAGCGGCAACGTCTGGGTCGTCTACGACAGCTACAAAAACGGCAACTACGACGTCTTTATCAGCCGCATGCGGGAGGGCAGACCCGAGGGCTCGGAAATGGCGGTCGCCGAATCGCCGCGCTTCGAAGCGCGCCCGACCGTGGCCGTCGATGGCGGCGGGCGCGTCTGGGTCGCCTGGGAAGCGGGCGCGCCCAACTGGGGCAAGGACCAGGGGTACGTGATCCGCGCGCGCCAACCGGGTGTGCCGCTGGGCGGCCTCCGCGAAGCGCGCGTGCGCGTCTACGAACAGGGTGAATGGCACAGTCCGGCCGTGACGCCCGGTTTCAAAGGCATCAATGTTTACCAGCCCCACGTGTTCAGCGATGGCAAGGGATCGGTCTGGCTCGCCGCCAAGGTCCGGCGCAACGCCCGGCCCGGTGTGGCCGCCGGCGGGCGCCCGCAGCAGCGGGGCTATTGGGAATACTCGATCAGCCGCTGGGACGGGAGCAACTGGTCGGAACCGTTCGCGCTGCCGAACAGTTGGGGCCGCTCCAGCACTCGGCTGGACGCCGCGCTCGCCCCGAACGGCCTCTGGCTCGCCTGGCCCACCGATAATCGCAACGCTGAGTTCTCGCACCGCCCGCGCCGCGAGCAGGTCTACGCCGGCCAGATCGCGCCGCCCGCTACGCCGGTCTCACGCATGACATGGGGCACCCCGCCCGCCGACAAGCTCGAAGTCAAACAGGGGCACGCCGATGAGGCGGGCGACTTGAAAGCCATCCGGACTTACGTTGCCCCCGTGGGCGGGAGCAAGCTCAGGATCGTCCGCGGCGACTTCCACCGCCACACCGAGCTGAGCTGGGACGGCGGCGGCGGCGGCGACGGCTCGCTGCTTGATTTCTACCGCTACATGATCGATGCCGCGGGCATGGATTTCGGCGCCAGCACCGATCACCAGGGCGGCGCTTGGCCGTACTGGTGGTGGTACACGCAGAAAATGACCGACATGTACTACGTGCCCGGCGCCTACACCTCCATCTTCGGCTACGAGCGCAGCGCTACCTTCCCGAACGGACATCGTAACGTGTTCTTCGTCAAGCGCGCCGATTCGCGCGTCACGCCGTTCCACATGCGCTCGGGTCTGCGGATGTTCGCGCTCGGCCAGAGTCCGATGGGCGATGAGCCTGGCATCGGAACGGGCGACCTCGTCGAAAACGATACGAAACTCCTCTACGAAGAGATCCGCGGCCGCAATGCCATCGCCATCTCCCACACCTCGGGCACCCGTATGGGCACCGACTGGCGCGATAACGACCCGCAGCTCGAGCCCGTGGTCGAGATTTTCCAGGGCGCGCGCACCAACTACGAGGATGCGGGCGCGCCCCACTCCATCCAGCCGCCGAGCGATCCCCAGTTCCTGCAGCGCGTCGGCTACCAGCCCGAAGGCTGGGTGAAGAACGCCTGGGCCAAGGGCTACAAGCTCGGTATCACAAGCAGCTCGGACCACGGGTCCACCCACATCTCCTATTCGCTCGTGTACACGGGTGATTTGAGCCGCCAGGGAATCCTCGACGCTATCCGCAAGCGGCACACCTACGGCGCCATGGACAATATCATTCTCGACGTCCGCATGGGCGCGCACTTCATGGGCGACGAGTTCGCGTTGAAGAAGCCCGAGCCGATCCGGGTCAAGGTGCGTGGCACCCGCTCCATCGCCAAAGTCAGCGTCATCAGGGATAGCGAGGCAATCTACACCGTCTCGCCGAATCGGCAGGACGTGCAGTTCGAATACCTCGACAAGGCGCTCGACGGCAACCGTCACTATTACTATGTGCGGGTGGAGCAGGACGACACCATGCTCGCCTGGTCGAGCCCGTTCTTCGTGAACTACCGCTAGCGCGGGGCCGGCATGGGGCTGCCTGACGCGCGCCGCTCAGTACCGTCAAGCCGCCCCGTGCTATACGTACAAACACATGGATAGACGGACATTCCTGAAATCCGCGGCCGCGACTGCCGCAGCTTCCACGGTAGGCGCGCAATCCCGCCCGCTCAATGTCGTCATGATCTACGCCGACGATCTCGGCTACGGCGACCTCGGCTGCTATGGCTCGAAGATCCGCACCCCCAACCTTGACCGTCTTGCGTCCGAGGGCATCCGCTTCACCAATTTCAATTCCGCCAACCCGGTGTGCTCGCCTTCCCGCGCCGCCTTGCTGACCGGGCGCTATCCGACGCGCGTCGGTGTCCCTCGGGTCCTTTTCCCCAACGACACCGTGGGACTCCCCGATGACGAGATGACGCTGGCGCAGGTCCTGAAGCAGGCCGGCCACCGCACCATGTGCGTCGGCAAATGGCATCTCGGGCACCTGCCGCGCTATCTGCCCATGAAGCGCGGCTTCGACTCCTACTTCGGAATTCCCTATAGCAACGATATGAAGCCCGCCGTGCTGCTGCGCGGCGAGGAGATCGTCGAGCAGAATGCCAACCAGGACACGCTCACCCAGCGCTACACCGAAGAGGCGGTAAAATTCATCGACGCTTCCGGGAACACGCCATTTTTCCTGTATTTCCCGCACACGTTCCCGCACATCCCGCTGCATGCATCCTCGCGTTTCCGCGGCAAGTCGCCTCTGGGGCTATATGGCGACGTGGTCGAGGAGCTGGACTGGAGCGTGGGCGAGGTCCTGAAAAAGCTCGCTCAGACCGGCGTCGAATCAAACACCCTGGTGCTGTTTTCGAGCGACAACGGCCCTTGGTACCAGGGCAGCCCCGGGCTGCTCCGCGGACGCAAGGGGATGACCTGGGAGGGCGGCGTGCGCGAGCCGTTTATCGCGCGCCTGCCCGGTCGCATTCCCTCCGGCACGGTGTGCCATGGCTTTGGCTCCATGATGGACATCTTCCCCACCGTGGCGAAGCTGTGCGGCGCCCAGCTTCCCGGGAAGCCGCTCGACGGCATCGACATTTGGCCGATGCTCTCCGGCGCGAAGCCGCGGATCGAGCGCGACCCGGTGCTCTACTTCGACAACATCCACCTGCAGTGCGCGCGCTGGAACGACTGGAAGCTGCACATCGCGCGCCACAACCATGCGAAGTACTCGCCGCCGCCCGCGGGCGGCTCGCGCAGCCTGCGGATGGCCAACCCCGAGCTCTACAATCTCGCGCTCGACCCAGCCGAGAGCTACGACGTGGCGGCCGAGCATCCCGATATCGTGCGCCGCATCACCGGCTACATCGAGGCCCGGATCCGCACCTTCCCGCCCGAGATCGTCAAGGCCTACGAAGACGCCGGCAAAAGCGCGCCCAGACCCGCGGGAACCTATACCCGCCCGGCGTGAGCGCACTCGATCGCGCGGCGGGTTCGACGGGTCACGCTCCCCGGGGAACCGGAACCCACCCCTACCGGTAGGCGAACACCATCGCGTAGACGATCAGCGCGATCAGAACCAGTCCCACCGTGAGCGCCGCAAACCCGAACCGCCGCCACAGCTTCACGGCCCCCGCCGGTGGCTCCGGCATCAGCAGGCTCTCCAGCTTGCCGCTTTCCACAAGCTGCCGGTATTCCCGCGGGCGGTCCTGCTTGAATTCCTCGAGCGGCGTGCCCGTGGTGAAGATGACCGTGTCCATGGGAAACTTCTCCGGCCGGAAATGCGTGTTGAAAAAATGCACGACAAAAATGAAGCTCACGGCCAGCAGCGCCTCATCGCTGTGAATCGTCGTGGCCACGTTGATGATCCAGCCCGGAAGCACGCGCGTGAACATCTGCGGAAACCAGAGCAGCAGGCCGGTGCCGCCGATGACGGCCACGCCCCAGAAGACGGCGAAATAGTCGAATTTCTCCCAGTAGGTCCAGCGCCCGTACTCGGGCCGGGGCCCGCGGCTGAAAAACCATTTCAACGAGCCGCTGAATTCGATCCAGTCGCGGCG
Source organism: Acidobacteriota bacterium (assembly GCA_016178155.1). Taxonomy (GTDB): domain Bacteria; phylum Acidobacteriota; class Terriglobia; order Bryobacterales; family Bryobacteraceae; genus JACOTZ01. Next base: position 3,741 of record JACOTZ010000237.1, on the reverse strand, counting down.
GTTGAACAGCATGCTCTCGGGCCCGGCGAGGAACTCGCGCCAGCTCTTGCCGCTCCGCCGCCGCTTCCGCACAAGATCGCGCAGGTGAAGCGCGAAGTAGGTGAAGGTCAGGACCGCGCAGAACCGGTGGATCAGGCCCGCCGCTTCAAAACCCCCGAGGAGGCGCGCCAGCACCTTCGCCCAGGGCGCATAGGAAAACTTCAGAATCATGCCCGTGAGCGCCAGTCCCAGGAAGCTCGAGACCACCATCAGGTGAAGGTTGCGGTCGAAGGTCCGGAAGCGGCGCACGTACAGCCCGGCCTCGGGCGCTGCGTTGCGCATCTGCTTGCGGTACTCGAGCGACCGGTTCAGCCAGAGCGCTGTGTGCGCGCCGGAGACCACCATGGTGGCGACCAGCAGCGTCGTCATGCCCCAGAACGTGAAGAACAGGAACGGGTACTTCTGCGGGTCATGATGGGTCGCATGAGTCAGATACCCGGCGAACTGGCGGTGCGAGCCGGAGTGGCACTTCGAGCAGGTCTTCACTACATTGGCGCGGCTGAGCCGCGAGCGCGGATCGTTCACCGGCAGGATGTCGTGCGCGCCGTGGCAATCGTAGCACTTGGCGGTCTTCAGGTAGCCCAGCTTCGACACTTTCCCGTGGTAGGTCTCGAAGTAACTGTCGGTGATGTCGCGGTGGCAGCGGCCGCACTGGTCCATGATGTGGAGCCGGAAATCGGATAGATCCGTACGCGTGATGCTGTGCGCCGAATGGCAATCGGCGCACACCGGCAGCTTCTTGCCCGATCGCGTGATCGCGGGGCTGTGCACGCTCGCGGTGAACAGCTCGAAAATGCCGCGGTGGCATTGCGCGCACGTGCGGGAGATGTTGTTCGGGTTCACGCTCGAGCGTGGATCGCGGCTCGGCAGCTCGTGATGCGCGGTGTGGCAGTCGGCGCAGTCCGCGGTCACCGTCAGCCCGCTCTGCAGAAGACCTTTGCCGTGAATGCTCTCCGTGTAGTGTTCTACGACGCGGTCCTGCTTGCCGTTATAGCGGACGGCCGCTTTCCGCCCCGTGCGATGGCAGTTGGCGCACAGCGCCGGGACGTTGCGCGAGAAAGTGGGTGACGAGGAGTCGTTCTTCCCCAGCGCGCCGTGCGGGCTATGGCAATCGCGGCAGGCCGGAGCATCGGGGCTGCCCTGCGCGAACAACTGCCCGTGCGTGCTCTCGCGATACTGGGTGACCACTTCGGCGTGGCAGATCGAGCAGTCCACCTGCGAGCGCATCGAGCGGCACGGCCGGAGGTCCGACGGCGTGCCCCCGGTGTGGCACTGCACGCACGCGGTGCGCGCGTGGCGCGACTGCGCCAGCTCGGCTTGGGTGACGTAAACGGAGGTCTTGCCTGCAGCGCGCGGCACGCCCTGAATTCCCGGGTCGCCGTGACAACGCAGGCAGTCCCGGTCGGACATGCCCTGCGGATAGAACACGCGGCGCACTTTATGCGGCTCGTGACAATCCACGCAGGCGGGAATCAGGTTGCGCTGCTTCTCCCAGAGCTCGCCGCGAATCACTTTGCGGTGTACGTTTTCGATCTGCGCGTGGCATTGCGTGCAGGTGCGCGCAATGTTGGCCTTCGCGATCGACGAGCGCGGATCGGTGTGAGGCAGCACGAAGTGCGCGGTGTGGCAGCTCGTGCACACCGCCGTGACCGTGAGGCCGCGCCGGAAAAGCCCCTCGCCGTGGATACTGTCGATGTAATTGCCGAGAATATTCGCCTGGGGAATGTTGCGGGTCATGCTCACCGGCGTCCCCTCGCGATGGCAGCTTCCACAAAGCCGCGGGATCTCCATGCGCGCTGCCGGCGTCGAAACCCGCAGGACGTTGTGGGTTCCGTGGCAGACGTTGCAGCCCGGTGCCAGCCGGTCGCCGCGCGCCGCCGCCCTGCCGTGCAGGCTCGCCTGGTATTGGCTCTGCTGATCGGGATGACATTCGCCGCAATTCACGCGGGCGAGCTTATCGGCGTGCGGCAGTTCTTTCTTGGCGAGGTCGGTATGGCAGGCAGCGCATTCGAGCGCCGCGTGCGGCGAGGCTTGCAATGCCGCTGCGTCAAATGGCGGGGGTGTGCCCGCCTCCCGCTTGCCTGTGCGGCGGCCGGGATCGTGACAGCCGGCGCATTCTTCCGAACCGGGCAGCGCCTTCGCCGTCTGCACGGCCTTTTCGTCTGACGCGACGGCGGCCGGCGCCCCGCTCGCGAGCAGCAGGACATAAATCCAGGTGTGTTTCATTCGCCCACTGATCGGCCAGCAGGGTCCCGGGCCGGTAACTCGTTGCGCGCCGACTAGGGCGCGAGTTTCTGAGTCGAGCAACCCCGCCTGCGCGGCAGCTAGCCGGTCACGACTGGCGTTCGAAGCGTTTCCATGTAGTTACCAAGCAAATTCAGCGCCGTTTGCCTCGCGGGATCGGAAACGCAGGATCGGCCCGGCGGGTATTCTCCCGGGCCGTCGCCAGGCGCCGCGCAAGCGCCACAAATACAACGCATCCGAAGGCGTTCCCGGCTCACACGTCGACGGCAGCGGATGCGATTGACGCGGAGCTTCCGCAGGCGGCTATGAGGTGGGTCGCGGGTGAGAAATGGGCGCTAGGGCCCAAAACTGAGTGCGATCCGGACTCGGCTGCTACTCACCGTGGCGGAGCGCAAGAAAAAGGCGGCCCAGGAATATCCCGGGCCGCCGAAGTGCGTACGCCTTGACTGGTGGTCTGAAAAAATCGATCTATCGGTCTACCGGTTGTGCGTCAGGCGGTCGTAAACCAGGCCGGCCACGCCGCCCGAGACAGCGCCGATCGCCGCACCCTTGCCGCCGCCGGCAAGCGCGCCGATCGCGGCGCCGGCGCCCGCGCTGCCGGCCACGATGGCTACCGATTTCCCGGTGGAGCGCTTGCGCCGCACCGTGGAATCACGGTCGGCGACGTAACGGGTCCGGATCACCCGCGGCTGCGAACGCACCGTGCGTACAGCGGGCGCCGCGTAGCCGTAGCCTTCGGCCGGAACGTAAGCCGCGCTCGAGTAGCCGAGCGGCGGCGCCGCGCAAGGATTGAAGCCGGCATATCCATATGGCGCCTGTCCATACACCGGCCGCCCCTGGGCATCGTACATTACAGGCTGGCCGTACGGATTGTATGCACCCGGCGCATTGTACGCGGCTGTTGGAGTGAAAGCGCCGGCCCCCATCCGTCCGGCGTCAGGTTTACGCATCCAGCCAAACACCGCCAGCACGGACAGCAATGCGAAAGCGGCAACGACGAGACCGGGTCTGACCCTCGATGTCATAAGAATGCCTCTCTTTCCTCGACCCACGGCTGTGAGTCATCACACAGGTTGAGACGTCCAGCGATGGTACGGCGTTGCGCGCCAGTACCAGGTTAAGAACGATTAATCGTACGTCTTCTTACGGTGATTTACCCCCTCTTGGACCCTTGCGGCATGTTGCATTGGCAGGCGGCTTGCACACCTCCTTGGTTGGACCGTCCGCTGGCCGACTACGCCGCCGGACGAGTATCCCGAGGAGGGAAAGAAGATGCGCTGGAACTTCAAGGATCAGAAAGTACTTATCATCGTGGTGGGGCTTGTGCTTCTGCTTGGGGTGTTCGCTTTGTCCAGCATCCGGGACGGCGCCAATGGAATTTTTCCAGTGAAGGCCGGCGGCAAGTGGGGCTTTATCAATCGAGGTGGAAAGATGGTCGTCCAGCCCCAGTTTGAGCAG
>JACOTZ010000135.1 GCA_016178155.1 Acidobacteriota bacterium | reverse complement strand
TGGGCGCGCGGCTCGCCTGGCCGGAGCGGCCGGTAATCCTGCTCTCGGGCGACGGCGCCTTCACCTTCAACGTCGCCGACCTGGAGTGTGCCGTCCGGCAGAAACTGCACTTCGTCGCCGTCATCGCCGACGACCAGGCCTGGGGAATCACTCGCGCCGGCCACATCCGCCAGTTCGGCGAAGCCATCGGCAGCTCGCTCGGGCCGATCGATTTCGCGAAGCTCGCCCAAGCATTGGGGTCTCGCGGCGTCACCGCCCGCACGCCACCGGAGATCGCACGCGCGCTCAACGAGGCGCTCTCCGAGCCTGCGGTCACGGTCGTTCACGTTCCCATCGTGGGCGGGAATCCGGTGTAGCCCGTTATGCCGGCCAGAAAGGAGAACTCCGTTCTGATTCCCCTGCCTGGGCCTGGCCGCGCGCTGAACTGCCTTCTGTCTTCTGCTGCTGCCTACAGTCCCAACAGCAGCGCCGGGTTCTGCTTCGCCATCTGATCAATCTCAGCCGGCGTGAAGCCGTTCTCTCGCAGCAGGCGCAGGAAGGCGAGCAGGCCGTCGGGATGGAGCGGGTTGCCGGCCTGGCCGAGGTCGCTCGAGACGATGACGTGCCGCGGGCCGACCGCGCGGATCGCCTTCATATACTCCGGCAGCTCGAATACCTTCGTGGCGCCGATGAGCGCATTGTACACGAATTCGATGAATGCGCCCATCGAGGCCGCGCGCTTCATCTCCTCGATGGTCATCTTCACCGGCGGCAGCATGCCATGGGTGACGACGATGCGGTTGATGCCGCGGGCCGTCGCCTCTCGGATGAGCAGCAGGTCCTCGGTGGGACTCGAGTGTCCGGTTGCAAGCGTCAGCTTGTGCTTCGCGATCAGATCCAGCACCTCGAGTACTTCCGGCAGCAGCCGCCCGCCCTTCGAGATCGAGACGAACGGGCGCGATTCTTTGCTGTAGCGGACCTGGTTCTCCGCGTCGAATGTCGGCATCCACACGACGCGCCCCAGACCCCCTTTCACGCGCGTCATGCGCTCGACGGCCGCGGAATTGATGCCGCCCACGGTGCGGTTCAGCGCGATCCCGCCGAATACTTCGATCCCCGGCGTCTGCTGGCGCGCCAGCCACGCGAGCGACGCCGTCGGCTCGTAATGGTTCTTCAGCACCAGCCCGCGCATGCCGCGCGCCTTCGCCAGCTTCACCAGCGCGAGTGCGTCGATCGAGCGGGGGACGCTGTCCGGATCCGAATGGGCGTGGATGTCCACCACTCCGTTAAGGTCCTGGGCGGCCAGCGCGGCGGGGCACAGGAAGACCGAGACAACTGCAAAAGGCACCACCCCGCGCAGCCACCCAGGCCGCGAACTCTCAACGCGGCGGCGGCGAGCGTCCGGCCGCCCGGCGAGTGGGCTGCTGCAAAGCTGCATACGTGTTATGTAACATGGACGCGATGAGGCGAGGATGGATTGTACTGGCGGCCGCGTTGCTGGCCCGCGCCGCGGAGGAACGCCCGTTCCATGAGGCCGAGCTGATCTTCCCGCTCGAGAAGTGGCACGACCACTCATCCGCTATCGTGGAACAGCCCAACGGCGACCTGCTGGTGTGCTGGTATCACGGCTCGGGCGAGCGCACGGCCGATGACGTCATCATTCGCGGAGCGCGCTGGTCAAAGAAGGAACGCGCCTGGTCGCAGCCGTTCCTGATGGCCGACACGCCCGGTTTCCCCGATACCAACCCGACGATGTACATCGATTCGAAGCAGCGCCTCTGGCTCTTCTGGGCGCCCATCATCGCCAACGAGTGGCATACCGCGCTGACCAAGTATCGCGTCTCCTCGGATTACCAGAAGCAGGGACCGCCGCGCTGGGAGTGGAGCGAGGTGCTCCTCCTGATTCCGAAAAATATTGGGCCGAAGACGAAACAGGTGTTCGGCGGACTCGCGGCGCAGCATCCCGAAGCGGCCCGCCTCATCGAGCGGGCGCACGATAAGTACTTCTCGCGCATGGGCTGGTTCGGGCGCACTCACCCGTTTGAGCTTCCATCCGGGCGCTTCCTCGTGCCCCTGTACTCCGACGGCTACTCGTTCGGGCTGATGGCCATCAGTGATGACCGGGGCGCCACCTGGTACGCCAGCGAGCCGATTGTCTGTGCCGGCTGCATCCAGCCCTCGGTGCTGCGGCGCAAAAACGGCGAGCTGGTCGCGTACCTGCGCGACAACGGGCCGCCGCCGAAACGGATTCACCTGAGCGTGTCCAAGGATGACGGACTGAGCTGGACGCCCGGCGTGGACACCGATCTGCCGAATCCCGGCGCGAGCGTCGAAGGCATGGTGCTGCGCGACGGCTCGTGGGTGCTCGTCTACAACGACACGGAGCGCGCGCGCAACTCGCTCGTGGTCGCGCTGTCGGACAACGAGGGCCGGACCTGGCGTTGGCGCCGGCACCTGGAGCTCGATGCGCGCGAAAAGGGCGCCGGCTCGTTTCACTATCCCTCGGTCCTGCAGGCGCGCGACGGGTCGCTGCACGTGACCTACAGCTTTTTCCGCAACGACCTTCCCCAGGGTGCGCCGCGCAAGACCATCAAGCACGCCCGTTTCAATCTCGCCTGGATCAAGCAGGGCGACGCGCGCTAGCGTGCCGTCCCGCTCACCGCTTGCTAAACACGCGCGGGGAACTCCGGCGAGAGAGCCCGCCTCAGGGCTGCGCGGTCCACAGTCCCGGACGCGTGTCTCGGTGCCACGGCGGTTTGCCCCGCAGCAGGTTGGCGAAAGCCCGGTGCGGGTTCAGCGCCGAGCGGATGAACGCCTTGCGCACCGGCGTGCTGGCCCGGTTTTCAAGCCGCCGCACCAGGTACCGGTCGATCGCGTCTTCCATGAAGATGAGGCCGATTCCGCCGCTCGGTGTCATGACTAGGTCGACCGCTCCGGCAGTGCCGGGATTCATGCCGACATTGCCGATGGTCGCCTCGCTCACCAGCCCGATTTCAAACTGCGTGCTGTAGGTCGCGGACCAGAGGAAGGCGCGCAGCCGGCTGCGCCAGTAGAGCTCATCGCCGAACTCCGCGCGGCGACCGGAAGGGTCGTTCTGGATCTGGATGAAGCCAGCCACCGCACCCTGCATCGGATGGGCGATGTAGTTTGTGAAGATACCATCTCCGTCGCCCCAGCCGTGGATATTCGATACGGCGGTGTAGTAATCGTGGAGAAACTTGCCGCCGAACTCGCAGCGCGTTTTGCCCTGGATGAGCCGGAAGCTGTGCTCGATCGCCAGAAAGCGGAATGACTGCGCCGTGGCTGCCTGCCAGTCGAACCGCGTCTTGACCGCGGCCGGCTCCGGTACGGGGCTCACCGGCTCAATTCCGGCGTCCGCGAATGCCGCGCACACCGGCAGGGCGGCAACCAGAGCGCACCGGAGTACGGCCATGGCTCGGCCCTTCTGTGCTGGAATTCGGTTGCTGTGCATCGGAATACTCAATTGTGCAACACGCCTGGGGAAGTGCGCAAGAACCGCGGGCGGAATATGCGTGCCCGCACCTCTGTTGCTGGCGCGCGATTGTGAAGAAGACACCATACCACGGCCCGCGCGGGAGAGCAAACGAACGGGCAGGTGTCTCCTCAGACCGGCGGCTTGCGCGTGGCGCGCCACAGAATCGCGATCACAGCGGCTGCCGGCGCGGCCAGCAGCACCCCGAAGAAGCCGAAAAACAGCCCCCCGGCCAGGACCGCGAAGAACACCGTGAGCGGCGACAGGCTCAGGTGCCGGCCCAGAATCTTTGGTGTCAGGTAGAAGCCCTCGATGCCCTGCACGACCACATAGACGATCAGTACGGCCACGTAGTCCATCGCCTCGCCGTCGGCGAATAAGACAGCGAGCATCGGCAGGCCGAGGGCAATTAGAGGTCCGAGGAAAGGAATGATGTTTGCGGCGCCACAGATCAGGCCCAGCAGCCCCCACCATGGCACACGGGCGATCGCGAAACCCGCCATGTACAGCACCATAAGGATGCCGGCGATCTTCAGTTGTCCGACGAACCAGCCGCCCAGGGTGTGCGCGATCTGTGCAGGTAACGGTTTGTCAGCCCCTTCCATCGCCCTCGAGTCCGTCAGGTGGGACGCCGCGCGTGCCTCAACCGTTCCCATCCCAAACGCCGCGGAGGCATGTGAGTACGCGCCTGCCGCTGCTCCCGTTCGCGCAAAAATCCCCGCCGGTTAGCCAGCGGCAGCAACTGTGGTCTGCGCGAATCGCTTCTCGCGGGTAAGCCACATCGGCTGCCGTTTCCAGTACACGAGCGAGCGCCAGCACCACTCGAGCGGTCCGAACCGGAAGTGCTTCAGCCAGATCGAGCTCACCAACAGGTTCAACGTCCAGATCGCGGGCACGATCGCGTACACCTGGTAGCGCTCGAACTTGCCGAACATCCCCAAGCCGTACCCGTAGAAGAGAAAGCCGCAAATCAGGGAAGTCGCAATGTAGTTGCTGAACGCCATCTGCCCGACGGCAGCCAGGCGCGAGGTCAGCCACCGCAGCGCGCCACCCTTGACCAGCATCATCACCACGGCCACGTGAGCCAGCGCGACTGGCACGCGTCCGATCTGGTAAGGCGCGGAGGTGAAAGGCCCGGTCATGAGATCGAAATTACTCCGGATCCACAGCCAGCCCGAGATGGCATTCAGCGTGACGCCCAGCGCATAGCCGGCGCCCGCCGTCACGCCATAAAACCGCCAGGAGCGCTCCGCGTGCAGCACCCGTAGCTTCAGCAGACCGATCCCGATCAGCATGAAGCTCATCATGTCCCAGAAGAACGGGATGTAGAACGGCATGGAGTGCCAGCCGGAGACGATCTTGGCCCGCCTCTGGAAAACCTGCAGGTAGTTCCCGCGCCAGGCGTCGGTCTCTTTCTTCAGCTCTTCCGGCGGCGGTTGCGCCTCCTTGAGAATCTCCTTCCATTGCTTCTGCGCTTCCTTCTGCTCGTCCGTGAGCTTCACCTTGCGCTTCTCGGCCGCGTCCGCGGCGAGGGCCTTCTCGCGTACCGAGCGCAGGTGGAAGCCGCGGCCGACCGACATGCCGGTGAGCAGCACCAGTTGGACGCCCGCGATGATGAACAAGGTTCGGGGCCGAAGCACGCGCAGAGGGAACAGGATCAGCCCGATGAGGGCGTAGGGATAGAGGATGTCGCCGTGCCAGATCAGGTATGCATGGGCGATGCCGAAGACCATCAGCCACATCAGACGGCGGTAATAGATGTCGGCGGCGCGCAGTCCCGCGCCCTGCTGCTCCAGCCGGGAGATGAGCAGGAACACGCTGGCGCCGAAGACGAGCGAGAAGATCGCGCGCATCTTGCCATCGAACAGAACGTATTGCGTGTACCAGGCCGCGAGGTTGATCCCCGTGTGCCCGCCCGCCACTCTCGGGTTCCAGTAGGCAGCTTCGGGCAGAGCCCAGGTGAGGATGTTCATCAACAGGATGCCGAGCAGCGCGACGCCCCGCAGTACGTCAATCGAGGAGATGCGCTCGGTGGCGGTAACCGGAGCGGGGACGGCTGCGGCCGGAGATGCCGGCTGCAGTAGTTCCAATGGGGCCGATACGGCCTCCGGCACTTCCGTGCCGCTCGGATTGAATGGTTCAACTTCGCCGGGCATGGCTGACCGCGGACAGGATAGCACGCTTTGCCCGCGCCGCGAGCGGCGATCTGCCGGCTCGCCGGACTCCCCAGCGCGTCTATTTCTCTGCCGCACAACTGCTGCGTCCGCCACGTCCACGCTAGCCGAGGTTCGTCACCACCACTCCCTGACGGTCGTGGCTCAGAACGCTTCCGCTGATTTGACGGCACTTACTGAGCCGCGCGCGTCAGCAAGCGGTTCGAAATCCTGTCGGTGACGAACTTCGGCTAGGATCACAGTAGATGGAACACAACAGGATTCTTTCCTCAATCCTCGACATCGGCATCGTCCCCGTGGTGCGGACGACGACCGCCGATTCCGCCATCCAGTCGATCGAGGCGATCTACCGCGGCGGCATCTGCGCCGCGGAAATCACCATGACCGTGCCCGGGGCCATCCGCGCGCTCGAGAAGGTCGCCGACCGGTTCGGCGACAGGATCACGCTCGGCGCGGGCACGGTCCTCGACCCCGAGACAGCACGCGCCTGCATGCTGGCCGGGGCGGAGTTCCTGGTGACCCCCAGTCTCAAAATTGCCACGGTCGAGATGAGCAGGCGTTATTCGAAGGTGATCATGCCGGGCGCGCTCACGCCCACCGAGGTGCTCACGGCCTGGGAAGCGGGCGCCGACGTGGTGAAGGTGTTCCCTTGCAGCGCCGTCGGCGGCGCAAAGTACATCAAGGCGCTGCGCGCTCCCTTCCCCCAGATCCGGATGATCCCCACCGGCGGCGTCAACCTCGAGACCGCGGGCGCCTTCCTCAAAGCGGGTGCGTGCGCGGTGGCTGTCGGCAGCGAGTTGGTCGATGCGGAGACCATCAAAGAGGGCCGCTACGAGGTCTTTGAAGAGCGCGCCCGCCAGTACCTCGCCATCGTGCGAAAGACGCGCTCCGAGATGGCCGTCCCCGCGGGCGCTTGATTGAGCATCACTTCTTGTACGCTGGAATTCGGCCTGACTCCGACTCGGACGCTACCCAACCGCGGCGCGGGCGAGGCCGGCCGCTGTATTCTGTATTCTTCGCCCGTAGATGCTCGACACCGTCATCCTGACCGCCTACTTCGTGGCCGTGTTCGCGATCGGCTTCTACTACTCGCGCCGTGAGCGCACGGCGAAGGACTATTTCCTGGCGGGCCGCAATGTCGGATGGTTCGCGGTCGGCGCGTCGCTGTTCGCCACCAACATCGGCAGCGAGCATTTCATCGGGCTTGCCGGGTCGGGGGCCTCGACCGGGCTGGCGGTGGGCTGCTACGAATGGTCGGCCAGCTTCTGCCTGTTCCTGCTCGGCTGGCTGTTCGTGCCGCATTATCTGCAGACGCGCGTGTTCACCATGCCGGAGTTCCTGGAGCGGCGCTTCAGCCCGAACTGCCGCTGGTACCTGACGGCGATCTCGATCTTCGCTTACATCTTCACCAAGATTTCGGTAGCGCTGTTCGCGGGCGGCATCCTGATCCGGGAGATCGTCGGCTGGGATTACATGACTTCGGCCATCCTGCTGGTCATCGCCACGGGCGTATACACGATTGCGGGCGGTTTGGCGGCAGTGATTTATACCGACCTGTTCCAGGCCTTCATCCTCATCGGCGGCGCGGTCGTCCTTACCTTGCTCGGTCTGGATAAGGCCGGCGGCTTCGAAGGACTCAGAGCCGCCCTGCCGCCCGACTTCTTCCACATGATTAAGCCGCTGGACCACGCTGTGTACCCATGGCTCGGCACGACCGTCGGCACTCTGATCCTCGGCATCTGGTACTGGTGCACCGACCAGGTGATCGTGCAGAAGACACTCAGCGCCAGCTCCATCACGCAGGCGCGCAAGGGCGCGTTCTTCTGCGCGAGTCTCAAAATCCTGCCGGTGTTTATTCTGGTGCTGCCCGGTCTGATCGCCAAGGCGCTGTGGCCCAACGATGTCACCGGCGATAACGCCTACCCGCTGCTGGTGACGCGGCTCATGCCCCCGGGACTGAGTGGTTTGATGGTGGCGGCGCTGCTGGCGGCGCTGATGTCCTCGTTAAGCTCGGTCTTCAACTCGTGCTCGACGCTCATCACCATGGACGTGTACAAGAAACTGCGGCCGGAAGCGAGCGAGCGCCGGCTCGTGCTCGTCGGCCGCCTGAGTACGGCTGTCATCGTCGGCCTGAGCATCGGCTGGATCCCCTTCATCCGCAACCTGAACAACGAGGTGTATCAATACCTGCAGAGCGTGCAGGCCTACGTGGGAGCGCCGATTACGGCGACATTTCTCACCGGAATCCTATGGCGCGGCGCCACGGCGCGGGCGGCCTTCACCACGCTCGTCACGGGCGGCGTCATCGGCGGGACGCGCTTTCTCCTCGACATCCTGCACAACGCGCTTGGCATCGATCTTGGGCCGGCCCTCAACGCGGTGGTCAGTTTCAGCTTCCTCAACTTCAGCGTGCTCGTGTTCTTCTTCTGTGTGCTGCTGATGATCGCGGTCAGCCGCTTCACTGGGCGGCCCGATCTCTCCGCGGTCGGCAATCTAATCGTTCATTGGCCCGAAAAGCGCACCACGCGGCTCGCCGAACTTGCCACCACGGTGGCGGTCGGAGGCTTCATTGTCGTCCTCTGGTATCACTTCCGGTAAGGCCGCAAAGCCGGATGTTCGCAATCTCGTATTGGCTCCTCGCAGGCATTGAGGAACTCACCGCGGGCGCGGCAATTGTGATTCCTCGCGGGCCTCCGCGCCGCTCGATCACGCCCTTCTTGGCGAGCTTATGAGTCAAGAGGGCGCTGCCCGAAGCTCCAACTCCGGGTGAGAATAGGCCTATGCACATGCGAATGATTGCCGCCTGGCTCCTGCTGCCGGCCGCCGTGGCTTTTGCTGGCGTGCCGGTGACGAGTCCCGGCGGTAAGGTGCGGTTCACGCTGGCCGTGGAGGATGGGCGGCTGAGCTACCAGGTGGCGCGCAACGGCAGCGCGGTGATCGAGCCGTCGCCGCTCGGCATCGTCGTGGACGGAGTCAATCTCGCGGAAGGTGTCGAGACCGGCAAGGCGGCTGCCTATCGCGTCAATACAACCTACCCGTGGCATGGCGTGCATTCGGTCGCGGCCGACCGCTGCAACGGCGTGCGCATCCCGATCAAGCACCTGAAATCCGGGGCGGCCTACACGCTCGAGGTGCGCGCCTACGACGATGGCGTCGCGTTCCGCTTCACCGTGCCCGGCCGCGAGGGCGAGCGCCGGACGCCCGATGAAGCAACGGTGTTCCGGATCCCCGCCGGCAGCACCGTCTGGTACCACGACTTCGAAGGCCACTACGAAGGCATCCACGCCAAACGCACGATTGAAGACGTAAAGGCCGGCGACTGGGCCGCACCGCCGCTGACGATCAGGCTGCCGGGCAATTCCGGGTACGCCGCGATCACTGAAGGCGCTCTGTTGCGGTACAGCGGGATGGGATTGCAGGCGGACGGCCGCGGCGGGTTCGCGGCGCGCCTGGGCCATGCGCATCCGCCGTCTTATCCGTTTCGACTGCGCTATGCCTCCGACGTGCAGCGCATGTCCGAGCCGGCGGTGGTTGCCGGCGCCATCACAACGCCCTGGCGCATTATCATGAGCGGTCCTGATCTGAATACGCTGGTCAATTGCGACATCGTTCACAACGTCGCGCCGCCACCCGGCCGCAAGCTGTTTCCCAAGGGCGCGAAAACGGCATGGATCAAGCCGGGGCGCGCCGTGTGGCGCTACCTCGACGGCGGGGAGACGACGCTCGCGGGCATGAAGGAGTTCTCGCGGCTCGCGGGCGAGCTCGGATTTGAATACAACGTCATCGAGGGCTTCTGGCAGAAGTGGAGCGAGCAGGAGCTCAAGGACCTGGTCGATACCTCGCGCCGCTACGGCGTGGGCATCATCCTGTGGAAGCACAGCCGGGACTTGCGGGATGCCGCCGCCCGCCGCAAGTTCTTCGAGCTTTGCTCGAGAGCGGGCGTCGCCGGCGCCAAGATCGATTTCTTCGATCACGAGCATAAGGATGTCGTGGAGCTCTACGAGGCGTGCCTGCGCGAGGCCGCGGAATTCCGGCAGGTCGTGAACTTCCACGGCGCGAACAAGCCGTCGGGCGAATCCCGCACCTGGCCCAACGAGCTGACCCGCGAGGCCATCAAAGGCATGGAGGGCCGGCGCGTCCCGCGCGCGCGGCACGATGCCACGCTGCCCTTCACCCGCATGCTCGCCGGCCACGCCGACTACACGCCGCTGCTGTTCAGCGAGCGCCGGGCCGACACCACCTGGGCGCACCAGGTGGCGAGCGCCGCCATCTACACCTCGCCTCTGCTGGTATACGGGGCACATCCCAAGACCATGCTCGAGAATCCCGCCGCCGGCATCATCAAGAGCATCCCGAGCGTGTGGGACGAAACCATCGCCCTGCCCGTCTCCGAAATCGGTGAGGTCGCCGCCTTCGCCCGCCGCCGGGGCGATCGCTGGTTCGTCGCCGTCATGAACGGTCCCGACGCAAGAGCCATCGACGTTCCGCTTGCGTTCCTGGGGGCCGGGAAGTATCACGCAGAATTGATCCGCGACGATCCGCAGCGCACGGATGCGGTTAAAGTCGAGCAGGGCGCAGCGGCTCGGGGCGAATCGCTGCGCATCGAATTGGCGCCGGGCGGCGGTTTTGTGGCCCGATTCTCAAAGTGACGCCCTGGCCGTGCGTAATATCCTGCTATGTAGTGTCCAACAACCAGGTGGATAGTTCCGGCCGAACGTCGCGTGCATATTCTGGTCCGCCATCGGCCTCACGGGGATTGCGGCGCCGATCGGCTCGGAAGCTTGCGCCGCGGATTGCGATTTTCTCGCGACAGGGCAGTGCGCGTTCGCCCGCAAACGCGGGCGGGCGCTGGCGCCGGCCGGGGTCGACAAAGCTGTGAGCGCCGAAAGGGCCGGACACACCAGCGTCGTTCTCGATGGCAAGGCGGTGCGCGATCAGATCCTCGGCGAGCTGCGCGTGCGCGTAGAGCGCCTCCAAAAGATCCGCCGCCCGCCCGGCCTCGCCGTGGTTCTCGCCGGCCGCAATCCGGCCTCGGAGATCTACGTCCGCAACAAGGTCAAGGCGTGCGAGCAGCTCGGCATCTATAGCGAAAAACATACGCCGCCGGACACGATCTCTACGGAAGAACTGCTGGCGATGGTCGAGCGGCTGGATGCGCGGGAGGAGATCGACGGCATCCTGGTGCAGATGCCGCTGCCGTCGCAGGTGGAGGCGCGCCGTATTCTCACGGCGATCCGCCCGGATAAAGATGTGGACGGTTTCCATCCGGTTAACGTCGGGAACCTCGTCGCCAATCTGCCCGGGCCGCGCGCCTGCACGCCCTCGGGCATCATCGAGCTGCTGAAGCGCTACCGGATTCCGATCGCGGGACGGCACGCCGTTGTGGTCGGACGCAGCGACATCGTGGGCAAGCCGATGGCGCTGCTGCTGCTGCACGAGAATGCCACGGTCACCATCTGCCATTCGCGCACGCGCGAGCTGGCCGCCGAGTGCCGGCGCGCCGACATCCTGGTGGCCGCCATCGGCAAGCCGGCGCTGATCACCCGCGACTTCGTGAAACCCGGCGCGGTGGTGATCGACGTCGGCATGAACCGGCTGGACGACGCCCAGGCCGCCGCGATTTTTGGCACCACCCCCGCGCGCACGCTGATCGGAGACGCCCACCCGGTGCAGATTCCCGAGATCGCCGGCGCCTACACGCCCGTGCCCGGCGGCGTCGGTCCGCTGACCATCGCAATGCTCATGGCCAACACGGTGCGCGCCGCGGAATTGCATACCGGATGCTGCGCGTAGGATTGACCGGTGGGCTCGCGACCGGCAAGAGCTTTGTGGGCCGGGCGCTGCGCGACCTCGGCTGTCACCTCATCCAGGCTGACGAGATCGGCCACGAAGTATTGCGCAAGGACGGGCCGGCGTACGCGGCGGTGATCCGGGAATTCGGCGGCGGGATCGCGGGCGCGGACGGCGAGATCGACCGCTCAAGGCTGGGGGCCGAGGTTTTCGGCCGGCCGGACCGGCTCGCCGTGCTGAACGCAATCGTCCATCCCCTCGTAATTCAAAGAGAGGAGGAATTGATCGCGGCCGCCGCCGCGGAGGATCCTAGTGGAATTGCCGTGGTCGAAGCCGCGATACTGATAGAGACGGGCAGCTATAAGCGTTTTGACCGCCTGATCCTGGTCCTTTGCTCTCAGGAAGAGCAGTTCCGGCGCGCGGTGGAGCGGGGACTGTCGCCGGAGGAGGTGAGGGCCCGTCTCGCCCGCCAGATGCCGATGTCGGAGAAACGGAAATACGCGCAATACGTCATTGACACTTCAGGCGCTAAAGAGGATACTTTGCGCCAGACCTGCCGCGTGTACGAATCATTACGGAGCATCGCCAGATGAGGTTTTCCCGCGCACTTCTTCTTACGCTGCTGTTGGTTGCAGGCTTCGTGTACCTGACCTCGCGGTCCCACTGGGACTTCCGCGGTCTTACCAGGCCGGTCACTCGCATCTGGACGGCCCCGGACCTCGCCCACACCGCCAGCCTGAGCCCGGATGAGATCAACAATATCGATATTTACAAGAACGCCCGCCTGGCGACGGTAAACATCACCAGCACCGTGTACCGCCGCACGTGGTTCTTCGAGATTTACCCGGCGAAGGAGATGGGCAGCGGGTTCATTATCAACGAAGACGGCCGCATCCTGACCAACAACCATGTTCTCCAGGGGCAGGGGAGCATCCAGGTCACGCTCGAGAATCAGGACCGTTATGAGGCCAGGATTCTGGCGCGCGATCCGCGCAATGACCTCGGGCTCATCAAGATCAATCCGCGCAAGAGGCTGCCGGTGCTGCGGCTGGGCGATTCCGATCATGTCCAGGTCGGCCAGAAAGTGCTGGCCATCGGCAACCCCTTCGGCCTGGACGGCACGCTCACCACCGGCATCATCAGCTCGCTCGGGCGCGACATCCAGGACGAGAAGAGCCAGACGCTGGAAGGTATGATCCAAACCGACGCAGCCATCAACCCGGGCAACTCGGGAGGGCCGCTGCTCGATTCCCGCGGCAGCGTGATCGGGATCAACACCGCGATTTACGGGCCCGGCAGCAACATCGGCATCGGTTTCGCCATGCCCATCAATCGCGCCAAGACCATGCTTGACGACTACGCCTCCGGGCGCAGCTTCCAGCGGCCGAGGCTGGGCGTCAACGTCGTGTACGTCGCGGGGGACCTGGCGGATGCGCTGGGGCTGCCCGAGAGGGGCGGCCTGCTGATCCAGGATGTCGCCCGCGGCTCGGCCGCGGCCCGCGCGGGGCTGCGAGGACCGCGCGAGATCGTGGTTGTGGACAACGTCGAGCTGGGCGTCGGCGGCGACCTGATCATGGCCATCGACGGACAACCCGTCGACCGCACCGACTCCCTC
>JACOTZ010000134.1 GCA_016178155.1 Acidobacteriota bacterium | reverse complement strand
TGCGATCAGAATACGAATTTCAGCCCGAACTGGATCTGCCGTGGTGCGCCGGCCGAGGTGATGCGGCCCGCGGTCGGCAGGTTGACGTTTGACGCCGGGTTGGCGAAATGCGGCGTGTTCGAGCTGTTGAACAGCTCGCAACGGAACTCCAGCCGCTTGTTTTCCTTGATGAGGAAGTTCTTCGCGATCTTGAGGTCGAGGTTGCGAAAATCCGGCCCGTTGAGGACATTCCGGCCCGAGTTGCCGTAGGTATAGAGCTGCGGAATCGGGAACGCGCCAACGTCGAACCAGCGCTGGATCGAACGCTCGCCGGCCGGGAGCGCCCCGCTCGCGACACGGTTGGGGTGGTTCTGGTTGGAGGTGCCGCCGGTCGGGTTCGAGGTGCCGGTGTTGGAGATGTCGGTGCTGACCAGCGGCGTGAACGGCGCGCCGCTCTGGAACAGAAGAATGCCCCCCAGTTGCCAGCCGCCCAGCAGCCAATCGAGTGGCCCCGCCCGGTTCAGCCAGCGGCGGCCGCGGCCGAACGGCAGGTCATAGACGATACTGCTGCTGAAATAGTGGCGCGTGTCGAACACGGAGTTGCCGCGGTTGCGGCGGGCGTCGTAGTTGTCCTGGAGTTCCTGGCCGCCGGCCACCGTGAGCGCCTCGGCGACGTTGTCGATGGAGTGAGACCAGGTGTAAGTGGCGAGCAGACTCAGGCCCTGCGAGTAGCGCTTTTCCACTTTGGCGCTGAGGCCTTGATAGCTCGAATTGCCGAGCGGGTCGCGCAGGACGACCCAGCCAAAAAAGGGCCACGGCGAGCGTGACTTCACGGTTCCCGGCCCCGGCGTGCGCGGCTGGTTCAGGTTGCGAATCTGCACCAGGTGGCGTGCGCCCTTACCGAGATAGCTGAGGGTGAAGACGGTATTCGCGGGCAGCTCGCGCTGCACGTCGAAGAACCACTGCATCGCGTATTGAGTCGGCATGAAGGGGGGCGCGGTGTTTACGAATACATTCTCCTGAACCTCTTTCGCGGGTATCAGACCGGCTGGAAAACCCTGCGCCACGATGCGCGACGGCTGCTGGAGCCGGTCCGACGGAAAGGTGATTTCGGTGAACTCCGGCGGCAGGTTCTGAAAGCGCGCATCGCCGAAGAACGAGATGGAGTCCGGCTGGCCGTAAGCCACACCGAAGCCGGAGCGCAGTACTGTTTTCGGGTTGTGCTGGTAGGCGAAACCGATCCGCGGAGCGAAATTGTTCAGATCGAGATCGCAGCCGCAATCGCTCTCATCTTTCGGCCGCACGATCTTGAAGTCCTGTGAGCCGGAAGTGAACAGGTAGTTGCTGACCGGTGTTTCATCGAAGTGCCGGAAACTGGCCGGCCCGAACAGATCCCAGCGCAGGCCGAGATTCAGGGTGAGGCGCGGTGTGATGCGCCAGTCATCCTGAACGAAGCCCGCCCAGTTGAGAGTGACGGCGGTTTCGCCGTTGGCGTTGCCCAGAGTGGAGGTGTTGGCGGTGCCGAGGAGGAAGTCGGCCATCGCGTCGCCGGTGCGGCCGCGGTCCTGCGGGTTCTGGCTGAAGGAGCCGTCGAAGGCGAAGAAACCGCGCGCGAAGCGGGCGGCCTGCCGGTAGAGCTCCTCACGGCGAAAGTCGACGCCCATTTTGATCGCGTGGCGGCCGCGAATGATCATGAGGTTGTTCGAGAACTGAAACAGGTCGACATTGTTCTGGTTCGGCCAGAACGTAGCGGCCCCGACCGCCGCGTAGCCGCTGGCGGCAAACCGCGCCAGGCCCCGGTCATTGAACTTCCCCAGCTCGGGGATGCCCGGGATACCGAGCTTCTGGTTCAGGTTTTCGGTCCAGGGGAGGTCCCGCAGGGTGCCACCGCGGGTGAACCCGAAACGAAACTCGTTGTTGACGGCGGGCGAGATGGTCGAGTTCAGGCTCATGATCACGCCGTGACCGTCGAGGCCTTCCATCTGCCAGGCGCCGCCGTCGGCCGGCAGCGGCAGCGGACCGGGGTTTGCGCGGTCGGCCTTGCGGCGGCTGTAGCGGAAGAAGGCACGGTTGGCCTCGGTGAAGTGATGATCGACGCGAAGGTCCCCCTGATCGTTATTGTTCGCCTGGGTCGGCGAAAAGAAGTGATTATTCACACCCGGCAAGTTCGGCGCGGGATATAGATCGACGACCTGCTTGGCCACGCGATCGAACCGGTTGCCGGGGATCTGGTTTCCGGGAAAGGGATCGCGGACGAAGTTACCCGAGGTATCCCGGCGTGTCGTCTGCCAGTCGTAAATGGTCCGGGCGCCGCGGAAATCGCCATTGCGGTATGCCTCCGGGGCGACCCGGGAGGTGCGGCTCTGGCCCAGGCGGACGCGGGTCCCTTCATAGCTGGCGAAGAAAAACGTCCGGTTGCGAAGCACCGGGCCGCCGAGCGTGCCGCCGAACTGATTCTGCCGGTACGGGGGTTTTGGGCGTCCGACCGCAAAAAAGTTCGCAGCGTCCATTTTGTCGTTGCGCAGGAACTCGAACAGGGAGCCATGAAACTCGTTGCCGCCGGATTTCGTGCTTACAATGACGGTCCCACCCATCCGGAATCCGTATTCGGCCGAGTTGTTGTTCGTGACGACCTTGAATTCCTCGACCGAATCGATGGACGGGGTTACGATTTGCGCTTCCTGGCCGAGGATGCCGCCGGAAAGCCGCGAAGCGATATCCATGCCGTCGAGCATGATGTTGGTCTGCGAGCCGTTGCTGCCGACGGCGCTGAACGCTCCTCTTCCGGAGCTGCGGCTGCCTCGTGCGGGACCGACGCCGGCGGTGAGGCCGGCCAGTTCGAGATAATTCCGCCCGTTGAGCGGCAGCTCGACGATCTGCTTGTTGGCGATGACCTGTCCGACAGTGCTGGTCTGGGAATCCATCATCGCCGCCGCCGCCGAGACTTCGACCGTCTGGGTGACGGCCCCCACTTCAAGCGTGAAATCGACGCGCGCGGCCTGCTCGACGTTGAGCCTCAGACCGGTCGTAGTCACGGGAGCGAAGCCCGATTTTGAAGCGGCCACATCGTAGTCTCCGGGCGCAAGCGAGCGCACGATGTAGAAGCCCGTCTCGTTTGTCAAGACCCGGTACTTCACGCCCGTGGCGGCATTCGTGATTATCACTTCGGCCTCGGGGACGCTGGCCTTGGATGCGTCGGTCACGACACCTTGAATGCTGGCGGTCTGCGCGCCGGCACTCGCGGCCAGCACGGCCAGGGAGAGGAGCAAACGTACGGTTTTCAAGGGGACCTCCTGAACCGATTCACAATCTCTCGGATGATTCTATGCCCGCAGCCGGGTCCGGTCAAGCGCGGCTTGGCGTTTGTAGGCAGGCAGTGATGAAAACGAGGGGATATGAATCGGTTCACGACGCCTCCCCGCGCCCTCCGGATCGTTGTCCCGATGACTGGCGCCGTGGACCTCGCTCAACGCGGAAACACCGGCGGGAAAAACGGCGAGTCGCCGCCAGCGGCGCGGGTTCGCCGGGCGGGCAAAACACACGACGCCCTCGCAGCCGCTTGAGGTAGAGCTCTGTTGAGAGCCCGGTGGCCTGGCCGGAGCGGCTGTTGCGCTGCCCTGCTGAGGAAATCCTGCCGCCGCCCGGCAGGGCCGCTCAGAACTCGAGCTTCATTCCGAGCTGCATGATGCGCGCCGGCGCCGTGCCCAGCACTCTTCCGGAGTTCACACCGCCGATCTGCGCGTTGGGCTCGTCGAAGCTGACCCGATTGAACGCATTGAACATCTCCCAGCGGAAGTTGATGTTGAAGCGTTCCGAGACAGGGAAGTTGCGGTGGATCCCGAGGTCGACGTTGAACCTGCCGGGCCCATCGAGAATGCCGCGGCCGGCATTGCCGAACGTGAATTGCGGCGGTGTCTGCCATGGGGCGCCCGGCTGGTCCAGCCCCACGTCGAACCAGCGATCAATCGTGCGCTGATCCGGCTGCAGGACGCCTGCGCCGACTCGGTTCGGGCGTTGCGCGGACCCGCCGGCGGAATTGGAAGTCGACGAGGCCATGACGGGCGTGAAGTGCCGGCCGGTCTCCATCGACCAGATGCCGGTCAGGTCCCAGTTTCCGATGATGTGGCCCAGAACGCCTTCCCCCGCATAACGACGCCCTTTACCGAAAGGAAGCTCCCAGACGTGGTTGAGGATGGCACGGTGGCGAACGTCATCGGGTGATGGCCCCCATTCACAGCGGATGCAGCGGGCATCCTGCGGCGGGCCGTTGCCGCCGCCATTGATGTTGCCCCCATTCGAGAGGTATTTCGAGTATGCGTAGGCGAGATTGAACACCAGGCCCTGGGAGTAGCGCTTGACCACTTTGGTCTGGAGCGAATGATAGCGGCTGTTGACCGCGTTGGTCCGGTAGTTGATATTGCTCAGGCGCGGATTCGTCGGGAAGTACGGGCGCCGCGGGCCCTGGGCTCCCGGCCCCGGGAACGACTGGTTGATATTGTACGAGCTCATCAGCCGGTTGCCTTTCGTCCCCACGTATGCCAGATCGAGCATCGTGTTGAAGCCGATTTCGCGCTGGAATCCGGCGCTCCAGGAAATGGTTTGCGCCTCCTGGAGGTTCATGTCCCACGCGTTCAGGTTTCCGGTGAGGGTGCGCGGGTCGGAGACGTCCGGCGGGACGGGTGTGGGAATCCCTTGCGAGGTCAGACGCACGGGCGGGGCGTTCTGATCGGTGGCGATTTCCTGGCCGAAGAAAAACGGCGGGTTCTTGTAGAGTTGTCCTCCGCCCTGTCCCGGCTCGACGTAGCTGATGCCCAATCCGGCGCGAAAGACGGTCTTTTCGGTGATGCGCCAGGCCAGGCCGGCGCGGGGAGACAGGTTGTCGCGGTCTAATTCTCGCAGCGTGCGGCTCGCGCCGTCGCGGCCGGCGAGCAGCAGGCGCCCGGTGCCGGGATCGAAGTTCGCCCATTCGTCATGGACGTCATAGGGAGGCGCCTGGAGCTCGTGACGGATGCCGAGGTTCAGCGTCAGCCGGCTGTTGACACGCCAGGAATCCTCGACGAACAGCCCGGTTTGCCAGAAGCGCATGCCGAAGCTGCCACCGGTGAGGATGCTGCGGGTAAGTCCGGACATCGCGCCGAGCGCGAAATCGGCGAGCGCGGTCTGCGCGCCGCCGGTGTTGATCTGGCGTGTGTACTGGCCGTTGTAGTTGAGTGTGCCGCGCACAGGGAATGCGGAAAACCCGTTGAAGCTGTGGCGAAGATACTGCGCGCCGAACTTGACGGTGTGATTGCCGCGGATCAGCGTCAGATTGCCGTCGTATTGAAAACTCGTGGTCTGGCTGTCCTCCGGAAATGTGGTGCCGTGGCCGATGGTGCTGAAGCCTCCGGCTACGGCCAGTCCAGGCAGGCCGCCCGACTTGTCATTCGTGTTCACTCCGGGGATGCCGAGCGCGTCTGCCGAGTTCAACTCGCTGCCGTCCTGCATGATGTTCTGGTTCCACCGGACTACGCCCGCGTGGCCTTCGAAAATCGTGCTCGCCCCGAGTGGGTTCGTATAGCCGAGGACCACCGCCTGGTTGCGAAGCGGGGTGATGGTGCCGCTGTTGGCGCCGCCCTGGGCCGACAACCAGCGCCCGAGCGGGACCGAAGAGTTCGCCGGAGCGGGCATGGTGCCGGGCGTATCCAAAGTCGTATCGTCATAGCTGTACTTCACGAACAGGCGGTCATCGGCGCCCAGGTTGTAATCGACGCGCACGTCGAACTGGTCGGTGCGCTGAGACAGCCTGGGGTTGCTTCGAAACTGGTTCGCGCCGACGTTCGGGGCCGGCAGCAGGTCCATGAGCGTGACAGCGGCCCGGTCGAGCATGTTCGCCGGGATGCGGTTATCGGGAAACGGGGCGCGCCGGCCGTCGGCAGCGGCGCTGAAGGGATTGTAGATGGGCGTGCCGAGGCCGCTGAAGTCGCCGGTTCTGATCCACTGCCGCTGGGCAAGACCGGGCACGGTGGCGGTGAACGGGCGCGGCTCGCGCACGCGCAGGCCCTGGTAGTCGCCGAAGAAAAACAGCTTGTCATGCCGGATGGGCCCGCCAACCGAGAAGCCGAACTCGTTGCGGCGGAACGACGGCTTGGGAAGGCCGCCGCGATTGTTGAAAAACGTATTGGCGTCCAGCCTGTCATTCCGCAGGAACTCGTAAGCGGAGCCGTGGAGGTCGTTCGAGCCGGACTTGGTTTGCACCACGGTCACGGCGCCGGCCGAAGCGCCGTACTCAGCGCCGTAGTTGCTGGTCATCACGCGGAATTCCTGGATGGAGTCGATCGTGGGGACGATGACGAGCGTGTTCAGCCACAGCATCCGGTTGAGCAGACCATCGATCATGTATGTGTTGTTCTGCGCCGTCGAACCGTTGACCGTGATGTTCGCCGGCGCGCGCATCGCGTAGACCGAGCTCTCCAGGTTGCCGCTGGAACCCGTACCGGCGCCGGGCGCCAGCCGGATCAGTTGCGTGAAACTGCGGCCGTTCAGCGGGAGATCGATGATCTCGCGGTTCTCTACCAGGTTCGAGACCGCGGAGCTCTGCGTCTGCAGCAGGGGAGCGGCACTGGTCACCTCGATCTTTTCGCTGACGCTGCCAAGCACGAGCCGGAGATCGGCCGTCACCGTGTCGGCCGCGGTCAGCCGCACACCGCGCCGTTCGAGCTTCTGGAAGCCGCTCGCTTCCACGGTGATGGTGTATGGACCGGTCGGCACGGAATATGCCACGTACGCGCCGGCCGTATTGGTCACGACGGAACGCTGGAAGCCGGTGTTCTCGTTCCGCAGTGTGATGCTGGCATTCGGTACGGCGGCGCCCGCCGGGTCAGTCACGGTGCCCACGATGGTGCCCGATTGGGCTTGGCCCAGCAAGGTCGTGGCTGCGGCCGCGAGAGTCGCGACGAGTGCAAGTGCTCGTTTCATGATGCCCCCCTGATTGAACCAGCATAAGCGTTTTTCGGGCCGCCGACTATCCAGCGGAGCCGCTACGCACTTATGTGGCGCCAAAATGCCGGTTTCGGCGCCCGAACTACTCGCTGACGCGCGTGGCTCAGAACGCTCGGCTGTACACACGTCACTTGCTGCCGAGCCGCGAGCGTGAGCGAGCCGTGGGGAAGCGCGAGGAGTGATTCCCGGCACATTGGTCCCCATTCAAAGCAGGATACGCCCGGGGTGCGCGTAGAAATTCATCCGTCCTGTGCGCAGGAACCCGATCAAGGTCTGCCCGCTTTCACGCGCGAACTCGACCGCGAGGCTCGAGGGCGCCGACACCGCGGCAACGACCGCAATGCGCGCGGCCAACGCCTTCTGCACGATCTCGAACGAAGCCCTCCCGCTCACCAGCAACAGGCGCCGATCGAGCGGCAGCGCGCGCTTGAGCAGCGCATGCCCGATCGCCTTGTCCACGGCGTTGTGCCGGCCCACGTCTTCCCGCAGTACGAACAGGCCACCCTCGGCATCGAAGATCGCGGCGGCATGGAGCCCGCCGGTGCGCCCGAACAGGGTCTGCGCGTCGCGCATCCGCTGGGGCAGCGAAAGCAGCACTTCCGCTCCGACGCGCAGGTCCGACTCGACGGGCGGGAACCGCTGGTGGACGGCCTCGATGGTGGCCTTGCCGCACAGGCCGCAGCTCGAGGCGGCATAGACGTAGCGCGTGAGCCGGCCGAAGTCGACTTCGACGCCGGGTGACAGCGCGACATTCACGATATTGGCGCCGTCTTTGCGAAGCAGCGGCCGGGCGCTTTGAATGTCGCCGCGGGCGCGCACGATGCCTTCGCTCAGCAGGAAACCGGCCGCCAGCTCCTGGTCGTGTCCCGGCGTCCGCATGGTGACGCTCACCGGCCGGCCGCCGATGCGGATTTCGAGCGGCTCCTCCGCCGCCAGCTCGTCGGTGGACTCGCACGGCGCCGAGCCGCGTTCCCAGCGCAGAATCCGGCGCCGCTCGCTCTCCTTCAAGACCGCAGCACCTCGACGCGGACTTCGGCGTTGTAATCGGGCACCCGGCCCACTGGATCAAGCACGCCGCGCTCGAGCAGCACGTTGCCCTCCGGCCAGTGCACCTGCACGTTGCCGGGCGCGATCGGCGCCAGGTACACGCGCGCCCGCATGCGAGCGGAGCCGCTCACCAGCGCGACCGGGTCGCCGTTCCGCAGATGGAGCGAGGCCGCGTCGTCCGGGTTCATAAAGACAGCGTCGCGGGCCGCGCCCGTGAGCGGATCGACCTCGGCGTAGACAATCGTGTTGAACTGCTTGCCGCGCCGCGTGCTGAGGTGAAACGAGCCTGCCGGCCGGACTCGCTCGGGCAGCGGCACGGGGCGGAAATGGGCCTTACCGTCGGGTGTCGGGAAGCGCCAGCCGGAGCACAGATGCTCGCCGCCGTACTGCACGTTGTCGCCGGTCCGGCGAAGGGTTTCGATTCCGCGATAGAAGGGCACGATGCGGGCGATCTCCTCGCGAATCCGCCAACCCGTCTCGCAACCGAGCAGCCGCGCGCGCCCGGGATCGACCGCGCCGGCAACGTCGCGAAGAATCTTCCATTCTGCACGGGCCTCGCCCACCTGCCGCGGGATCTCGGGGCTGAACAGGATGCGCCGCTCGGTGGTGGTCTCGGTGCCGCCGTCGTCCTGTTCGTATCGCGTCCGGGCGGGCAGCAGGATCACCTCGCCCGCGGGCTCGAGCAGCATCTGGTCGGTGATGATGATGTCCTGATGCACCCGCAAGGGGATTTTCTCCATAGCCGCCGCCACGTAGTCCGGATCGGGGAGCGTGCGCAGGAAATTGCCGCCGAGCGAGTAGAGCACGCGCAGCTCACCGCGCGCCGCGGCCTCGACCATCTCGGGAGCGCTCAGCCCGGGCCAATCCGGGACCTCGAAGCCGTAGATCTCCGACAGCCGGCGCCCATTCTCCGTGTTGATCGGCAGGCCTCCGGGCAATGCGGTTGCGTACGCGCCCATCTCGGCGCCGCCCTGGACGCCCGAGTGCCCGCGGATCGGCATCAGGCCGCACTTCTCGCGCCCGACGTAGCCTTTCATCAACCCGAGGTTGATGATCATCTGCACGGTATCGCCGCCGAAGGCGTGCTGGGTGATGCCCATGCTCCACACCAGCACGGCGCTGTGCGCCTTGGCGATCAGGCCGGCGAATTCGACCATCTCAGCCCGTGAGAGTCCCGCCTGCCGCTCGAGCGCCTCCCAGCCGAAGGCCGCGACGGTCCCGCGCAGTTCGTCGAAGCCCGTGGTGTGCTCGCCGACGAATCTTCGGTCATAGACGCCGCTCTCGATCAGCGCCTTAATCACTCCATAGAGGAAGGCGATGTCGCCGCCCTGCGACACCGGGAACCAGTAATCGGCCACGTCGGTGCCGAACAGCGCGCTCGACACGGTTGATGGCACCCAGTAGCGGTCCATGCCGGGCTCGCGGTACGGATTGACCAGCGCGACTTTCGTGCCCAGCTTCTTCGCCTCGTGCAGGTACTTGATGGTCACCGGCTGGTCGTTCGCGGGATTCGCTCCGAAGAAGACGATCAGGTCCGTGCCGAACCAGTCGGAGTAGCTGCAAGTGGTCGCCGCGACCCCGAGCGACGCCTTCATGGCGCCGGTCGAGGGCGAATGACAGAGGCGCGCGGCATTATCGATGTTGTTCGTGCCGAGCAGCCGGGCGACCTTCTGCGCGACATAATAGGTCTCGTTCGTGAGCGCCCGCGAGGTCAGATAGAACGCGATCTCGCGCGGGCCCGCGGCGCGGATGTGCCGCGCGATACGCTCGCAGGCCTCGTCCCACGAGATGCGCCGGAAGCCGCGGCTGCCGCGCTCGCGCAGCATCGGATAGGCCAGGCGGCCGAGCTCCCGGAGGCCGGCGTTGTTCATGCCACCGAGCATCGCGACGTCGCCGAGCCGTTCGGGGTCGAGCGCGGGCATGGTATTCAGGCGCAGCAGATTCAGCCGCGTCATGCACAGATGCACGCCTTCGATGGTCCAGTCGTGGAACCCGGCGACCCCGAGCGCGCAGCCGTCGCACACCCCGCGGCTGAGCACCTGCCAGCCGTAGCCGAAGTTATCGCGATTCTGCCAGATGACCCGGGCGATATCGCGGTAGTGCTTAGGATTGGTTTGGCCGAGGCCGAACGGAACGGCGCGTTTCAGCTTGTCCTTCCAGCCCCGGCGGATTTGCATGCTCGTACTACTGTAGTCGTCGCGACGCGCCCAGGGGCCGCCCAACTATTTCCGGCGCAAAATTCCACTCCTTGACAGTCGCGGCTCCGCAACGTGTCGATCGCACTGAGCCGCGCGCGTTAGCAAGCGGTCCATTTCGCATTGTTGTGACGGCCACTCAGGCGACAGCCTTGCGGACCATCCCGTGCGGGTCCAGTACGAACTTCTTGGCGGCGCCGCGATCGAAGTCCTTATAGCCCTGCGGCGCCTCGTCGAGCGAGATCACCGTCACGTTGCAGGCTTTCGCGATCTGAATCTTGTCGTAAAGGATCGCCTGCATCAACTGCCGATGGTAGCGCATGACCGGGCATTGGCCGGTGGTGAACGCGTGCGACTTCGCCCAGCCGAGGCCGATGCGGATGCCAAGGCGGCCGATCTTCGCGTTCTCGTCAACGCCGCCGGGATCGTCGGTGACGTAGAGCCCGGGAATGCCGATCGCGCCGCCGGCCCGCGTGACCTCCATCAGGGCGTTGAGGACGGTCGCGGGACGCTCGACAACGGCCTCGGCGCCGTGGCCGCGCGCCTCGAAGCCGACGCAATCGACGGCGCTATCGACCTCGGGCACTCCGACGATCTGCTCGATCTGCTCGGCGAGCGAAGCGGACTTCTTGAGGTCCACGGTCTCACAGCCGAAGCTGCGAGCCTGCGCGAGCCGCTCGTCGATCATGTCGCCCACGATGACGCAGGCCGCCCCCAGCAGCTGGCAAGCAGCGGCACAGGCCAGGCCCACGGGACCCGCGCCCGCCACATAGGAGACGGCGCCCGGCCCCACACCGGCCGTGACCGCGCCATGGTATCCGGTGGGAAGGATATCCGACAGCAGAGTCAGGTCCTTGATCTTGGCCATCGCCCGATCGCGGTCGGCGAATTTGAGCAGGTTGAAGTCGGCGTACGGCACCAGGACGTATTCGGCCTGCCCGCCGACCCAGCCGCCCATATCCACGTACCCGTAGGCGGCGCCTGGTCGCGCGGGGTTCACGTTCAGACAGATGCCGGTCCTGCCTTCCTTGCAGTTCCGGCAGCGCCCGCAGGCGATGTTGAAGGGTACCGACACCAGGTCGCCCTTTTTGATGAACTCGACATCGCGCCCGGCCTCGACCACCTCGCCCGTGATCTCATGTCCGAGTACCAGGCCGTGGGGCGCCGTCGTGCGGCCCCGGACCATGTGCTGGTCGCTCCCGCAGATATTGGTGGAGACAACTTTGAGGATGACGCCGTGCTCGCACTTGCGATTGCCCAGCGCGAGCTTCGGGTAATCGATCGACTGGACCTCGACCTTGCCGGGTCCCATGTATGCCACACCGCGATTGGATGCCATGTGTATCCCTCCCAGGGGAGGCATCACATCAAATTCGGGGGCCTCCCGTCAAGTGAGCCGGTTGGCAGAGCGTATGGGCGCGTGCGCCATGCCAAGCCGTACACTGCAATGCATAGGCCCAGACACGCGTGCTGAGTGAAGCCTCAGTCGCTAGAGCATGGTCGCCGCGGTCAACGGGCCCTGTCGGATCTCCATGCATCCCCGGCCGGTGGGCAGTACCTTGCCGGGATTCAGCCGGCACTCGGGATCGAACAGCGACTTGAAACCGCGAATCATATTGAGCGTCGCTTCACTGAACAGCCCCGCCATTAGCTCTTTTTTCTCCATACCGACTCCGTGCTCGCCGGTGATGGATCCGCCCACCGAAATGCAGTATCGCAGAATGTCGTCCCCCGCCGACTGTGCGCGCTTCAGGCTGTCCGGGTCGCGCGCATCGAACAGGATAATCGGATGCAGGTTCCCGTCTCCCGCATGGAAGATGTTGCTGATCGTCAGCCCGTACTTTTTCGCTACTTCGCCGATATAGCGCAGAGTCTCGGCAATACGCGTGCGCGGCACCACCCCGTCCTGCACGTAATAGGAAGGACTGACACGCCCGACCGCGCCGAAGGCGTTCTTGCGCCCTTTCCACAGCAGTTCCCGCTCCTCGGCCGACCGCGCCACGCGGAACTCGCGCGCGCGGCAGATCCGGCAGGCCTCGCGAACCTGCTCCACCTGCTCCGCGACGGCTTCCTCGAGGCCCTCCAGCTCGATCAGCAGCACCGCGGCCGCATCCAGCGGGTACCCCGCGTGCGTGGCCTCCTCCACCATGCGCAGCATGACGCCATCCAGCATCTCAATCGCGACCGGCGTAATGGCGCGCGCGGTGATTTCAGCGACAGTGTGCCCACAGTCTTCGGCCGAGTTGTAGATCGCGAGCAGCGTCTTCACCATCTCGGGCTGGCGCATCAGCCGGACCGTGATCTTCGTCACCAGGCCCATGGTGCCCTCCGACCCTGTCATCAGCCCGGTAAGGTCATAGCCCGCCGTATCGGCCTCCTTACCGCCGGTCTCAAACACGCTGCCGTCGGGCAGCACTACTTCGAGGCCGAGGACGTGATTGGTCGTGACTCCGTAGGCGAGCGTGTGCGGACCGCCCGCGTTCTCGGCGACGTTGCCGCCGATCGTGCAGGCGCGCTGGCTCGACGGGTCCGGCGCATAAAAGTAACGCTGTCGCTGAACCGCCAGCGTGATGTCGAGATTGACGACCCCCGGCTGCACCACGGCGCGCTCGTTGATGAGATCGATCTCGAGGATGCGGCTCATCCGCGCGAAGGATACGATCATGCCTCCGGCAACGGGAATGGCGCCGCCGCTTAACCCCGTGCCGGCGCCACGGCCCACGATCGGAATTTGCTGCTCGCGGGCCAGATTCACCAGCGCCACCACGTCCGCGGTTGAGCGCGGGAAAACCACCAGATCCGGCCGCGCTTTGTCGACGCCGCCGTCGTACTCGTACAGGGTCAGATCCTCAGGACGGTCGAGATACCCCCGTGGCCCGAGCAGGCGCGCCACCGTTTCCTTTGTGCCGGCGGTGATCACAGGAGTGCTTTAATTTCGCTGATCAGCCGCGGATCGGTCCAGTTCCTCTCGCCGATATGCTTCTGCAGCACTTTGCCGTCATGGCTGATCACGTAAGTCTCGGGGTATTTGAATGTCCCGTATTCCGAGCTGATGTCGGCTGCCGGGTCTCGTGCGGTCACGAACGTGGGCCTCATCTGCTGGAGGAAACCACGGTAGGCCGACTCGTTCCGGTCCACGCTGATGCCCATCACCACCACCCCATCATTGCGCACCTGCTCCGCGAAGGCGTTCAGAGAAGGGAACTCGGAAACACACGGCGGGCACCAGGTGGCCCAGAAATTCAGCACCAGCAGGCGGCCCCCGAACTCCGACCGCGTCATCCGCCGGCCGTTGTCGGCCACGATCGAGAAGTTCGGCGCCTTATCTCCCACCTCGACAAGCCGTTCGACAAAGGCATCTTTCAGGACGAACACCAGTGCGGCGAAGGCGAGCGCCATCAGCGCCACAACCGCACGGTCGGCTCTGCTCGTTGGCATCTACTTATAATCTTAGAGGGTGGCGCCCGGGTAACGCGCGTCTACGGCCCGGACAAAGGCTTCGCCGCCGGCGGTTTGCACTTGTGGCGGCTGCCCCTCTGCATCCATCCCCCCACTTGCGACATCTGAATAATTTATGGCAGGCGCGTCGAGCATGTGTCTCTCCTTCCCCCGGCAAGGCGGTTTCGTGACCTCCGGTCAGCCTCGCTGCGCGTCTCCATCGCCGATTACGTGCAGGCCCGCGCCCTTGTCTCCGGAATCTCGCGGGTGCACCGAGGCGCGGGGGCGGCTCGAGTTCCGGATTCTGACTGCTTACGCATGCTAATCACCCGCAGAGTCGAGTTCTCCGCCTCCCACTCGTGCTACAGTCCGCAATTGAGTGAAGAGGAGAACCGCGCCTTGTATGGCGAATCGGCGGGCTCACGCGGCCATGGCCACAACTACGTGTTGGAGGTCACGCTCGAAGGCGAGCCCGATCCGCTCACCGGCATGATCTTCGATCTCAAGCGGCTCAAGCACGTGGTGAACCGGGAGGTCGTCGAGCCCATGGACCACCGGCACTTGAATCACGAGGTGCCGCCGTTCGACCGCGTCATCCCCACGGCCGAGAATCTGGTTCGCGAGATCTGGCGCCGGCTGGAGCCTCACCTGCGTTTGCCGAACGGCCGCCTGCACACGTTGCGGCTCTACGAGACGTCCGACCTCTACGTCGATTATGCCGGGGAGGATGCCTGAGGTGCGGCTGACACGGTTGTACAGGTTCGCTTCGTCCCACCGGCTCCACTCGCCCGCGCTCTCTGAGCCCGAGAACAGGGAATTGTATGGCAAGTGCAACAACCCTTTCGGACATGGGCACAACTACGTGCTGCGGGTGCGGGTGAGCGGCGGCGTCGATCCCCTGACCGGCCGCGTCATCAATCCCGAGGCGCTCGACCGCTACGTGGCTGAGCGCGTCATTTCCGGTTTCGATCATCGCGATCTCAACCATGACGTCAGCGCCTTCTCCACCCTGATTCCGACCTCGGAGAACATCGTGGCGGTCATCGCCCGCCGCCTCCAGGAGGATTGGGAGAGCCACTTTCCCGGCGTGAAGCTCGACTGTCTGCGGCTCGAGGAGACGCGCAACAATTTCATCGAATGGACCGTGCAATGAAACCGAGCAAGCCCGTGTTGGAAGTTGTTTCCGCCAAGGAACCGGCCGGCGCCGCGAAGGAGCCGAGCGCTATTTCCGGGATGATGCGGCACATCCTCAGGGAGCTCGGCGAGGACGCCTCCCGCGAGGGCCTGGAGCGCACCCCCGAGCGCTTCGAACGCGCTCTCCGCTTCCTCACCAGCGGCTACCGCATGGACCTGGACAAGATCGTCAACAAGGCCTTGTTCCGGGTGAAGTACGACGAGATGGTCATCGTCAAGGACATCGAATTCTTCAGCCTTTGCGAGCACCATCTGCTGCCGTTCTATGGCAAGGTGCATGTCGCCTACCTGCCGAAGGAGAAGGTCGTCGGGCTAAGCAAGATCCCGCGGATTGTGGATATGTTCGCGCGCCGCCTGCAGGTGCAGGAGCGCATGACCCAGGAGATTGCCGAAACCCTGCAACACGTGCTCGAGCCCAGGGGCGTCGGAGTCATCTGCGAAGCCCGCCACTTTTGCATGATGATGCGAGGCGTCGAGAAGCAGCATTCGGGCGCCGTCACCAGCGCCATGCTGGGCGCTTTCCGCGAGCGTAAGGAAACTCGCGACGAGTTCCTGTCGCTGGTGCGGGACAGCGCCTCCCGTTTTTAGCCGTTCGTGCCCGCGCGCGGGATCGCCAACACGCCGAACCGCCGTGGAACAGCAAAGCGGACGAAGGCATGTCGCTCGAAGCCGGCTGTGATTCGCCGCGCCAGCCGAGGTTCGTCACCACCACTCCCTGACGGTCGTGGCTCATCACGCTTCCGCTGATTTGACGGCACTTACTGAGCCGCGCGCGTCAGCAAGCGGTTCGAAATCCTGTCGGTGACGAACTTCGGCTAGCTGTTTCCACAAACCGTGGCCCCGTTCGCGTCGACGTCGGCGCATTGATCCAACAGAGCCTCCCGTCCAGCAAGCGATGGCCCGGCTCCGCTACCGGTGCCTGTCGCCGCGGCCGGTTCTGCGGTGGCGGCGGAACGGCGGGTCTCCAGAGACCATGGCCTAATGGCTGCCTGAAGAGCGGCGCCGGCGCCACGCACCTGCGCGATTCGCCGGCCGTATTTCGGCCGGCAATGCCGCCGCCGCCCCCGCTCTGAGGTCCTCCGGCTCTACACCTGAGCCGCCTCGATGGCTCGCCGGAGCCGCGTTTTCATTTTGCTACGATGGGCACGAATGATTGAGAATTTCCGCCGCTTCGAAGCCGGACCCGATCCGTTCGGGCGGGTGTGGCAGGTCGAATTCCGCTGGTTGCAGACGGGAATCTCGATTCGGCATGCCGATACCGTGGACGTGAAGTTCCAGATCGCCCAGGGCGAGCACATCGAGGAGAAGGTGATCGCCATGCGGCACCCTGACCTCATCGCCCTGAGCAGGAAGCTGAACCGGCCGCTGACCGACCCCTGGTGCATGAAGCTGGCCGCGCTGCACCTCGCGCGCATGATCGAGACGGATCAGGATATGGATAAGACCCTGGTCACCGTAGCCCTGGAAGATCTCGAGCAGTGCAACGAGAGGCTGGAGCAGGCCGCGGCGCCCGTGCGCAGGTAGGTCCCGGCGCTCCCCGCAGCGAGTACAATATGGTGGGTTGGCGGACCCGCCGAGATTTCTTCTGCATACCGGAGGAAAGCAAATGGTGAATTGTCCAATGTGCGATGCCGTGCTCGACGTGGAAGAGGACGAACTCGATGAAGGCGACGAGCTGACCTGCGACGAGTGCGGCGCCAATGTCACGGTCATCGGCACCGATCCGGTCGAGCTCGAGGCCCTGGATGAAGAAGAGGACGAGGATGAGGACGAGGACGAGGATGAAGATGATCTCGACCTCGAGGATGAAGACGAGGAAGAGGATGAAGACGAGTGGCGGTGAACCATTGCCGCTCGTTCTGATTGTGATTGTGGCTCTCGTGTGCCTGCCGGCGGTGGCCGCTGAGAAGCGCAAAGCCCCGGACGCCGCGCAGCCGTTCGCGCTCATTGCCGGCACCGTCTGCCGTACGCCCGGGTTCGCACTGGCTGCGGCCGAGGTCGCCATCATCCCCGAAAAAACCGCCAGTGAAGGCTATAAACTGAAGAAAATCAAAGTGCTTTCAGACAGACGGGGAGAGTTTGCCGCGCGCGTGCCGGCTGTACCCATGCGCTACACGGTGCGCGTCAAATCAACAGGCTATCGGCCACAGGAAAAGTCTGTCGTCATCGAGGGCGAACAGCGGAAGGATCTCTCGTTCCTGCTCGAGCCCGAGCCCGGTGGAGGAGTGAAGTGAAAAAGCGTGTTGCATTCGCCTTGACGCTGTTGCTGGGGGCCGCGACGCTCTGCCTGGGCGCCGACAAGAAGCGCGAGGATACCTCGACACGCTCGGTCCAAGGCATCGTTTCCGATGCGACCGACAAGCCGGTCGATGGCGCGGTCGTCAAACTGAAGGACACGAAAACCCTGCAGGTCCGCTCCTTCATCACCCAGACCGATGGCGCCTACCATTTTCACGGCCTCAACCCCGACATCGACTACGAGCTCAAGGCCGAGCACGGCGGCCAGGCCAGCAACGATCGGACGCTGAGCGCCTTCGATAGCCGCAGGAACGCCGTCATCAACCTCAAGCTCGAAGCGAAAAAGTAGCCCATATCTTGTCCCTCCAGGGCGCAGCGCCCCTCGACACGGCCTTGCCCGCGAAGCAGGCAGAGCGCAACTGAGTGCCCGCGCTTCCCCTCATTCACGTCGTTTTGCCCGCGCGCAAACGCGACGCGGCCAGACCGCCGCTGCTGGTTCTGCTCCATGGCGTCGGGAGTAACGAGCGCGACCTGATGGGCCTTGCGCCGGAGCTCGACCAGCGCTTCCTCATCGTCAGCGCGCGCGCCCCGATCAACCTGGGCGCGTCCTCTTACGCCTGGTTCCACGTGCAATTCACGGCTGGCGGGCCCGTGATCGATCCCGGGGAAGCCGACTCCAGCCGCATCCGCCTCCTGCAATTCCTGGCCGGCTTGCCGGACGCCTACGATGCCGATGCACAACGCCTTTACCTCATGGGCTTCAGCCAGGGCTGCATCATGAGCATGAGCGCGGCCCTGACCAGTCCGCGCTTGTTTGCCGGCGTGGCCGCCATGAGCGGCCGGATCCTCCCCGAAGTCCGGCCCCGGACTGCACCGCGCGCGCAACTCCTCGGCCTGCCCGTGCTCTGGGTGCACGGAACCAATGACGAGATCCTACCGCTCTCCTACAGCCGGGCGGC
This sequence comes from Acidobacteriota bacterium, assembly GCA_016178155.1. Classification (GTDB taxonomy): domain Bacteria; phylum Acidobacteriota; class Terriglobia; order Bryobacterales; family Bryobacteraceae; genus JACOTZ01. The sequence continues at coordinate 16,354 of JACOTZ010000134.1, read as the reverse complement.
GCGCCGCCGGCTCGAAGAACTCGCTGTCGACCTCGATTACCGCGAGTACAAAATGGGGCACGCCGTTTCGCCCGCGAGTTTCGCGGACGTGAAAGCCTGGCTCACCGCCCGGCTCGATGATCCGCGCGACTGGAGGAAGGCAAACACCACCTGACCTTGCCGCGGCGGGCCGAATTCCCAAGATAGTCTAAACAACTCCATCTGCCTAAGACAGCCATAAACAGCCAGTATCTCCGCACGGGTTCTGATCGTGGTATAGATGCTCTATGGATTCAGGGCACGGCGCTGGCAGAGGCGAACTTGTCCCGGGCACGTTGGACATGTTGATTCTGCGGACGCTCTCGCGAGAGGCCATGCATGGCTTCGCAATGGCGAAATCGATCCAGCAGCGTTCGCAAGAAGTGCTGCGGGTCGAGGAAGGCTCCTTGTATCCGGCTTTGTACCGGCTCGAGCTGCAGGGATTGGTCAAGTCGGAATGGGGGCATGCGGCGACCGGGCACAGAGCGAAGTACTACAGGCTGACATCGGCAGGTCGCAAGCGGCTGGCTGCGGAACAGGCGAACTGGAGCCGCCTGGTCGAAGCAATCGCAAGAGTAATGGATCCGGCGGAAGAGATAGCGTGACGGAGGAGCTATGCACTGGTTCAGCGGACTCGCGCTTCGATTGCGAGGCCTTCTCTGGCGGCGGCGGCTTGACCGTGACCTCGAAGCGGAAGTTCAGTTTCACCTTGTCATGCGGCAGCGCGAGAATGAGCAGGCAGGTATGCCGCCGGAGGAGGCATGGCGGGCGGCACACCGCAGTTTCGGGAGCGAGACCGCCGTCAAGGAGACCGGTCGGGATCTGTTCGGCTTCGCCGGCCTGGAGCGGTCCTGTCAGGACATCCGCCATGGCTGGCGGTTGCTCCTGAAATCACCAGTCGTCACCCTGGTAGCCGTATTCTCTCTTGCCCTCGGGATCGGCGGCAACACGGCGATGTTCAGTGTCATACATGCCGTATTGCTGCAGCCCCTTCCGTTCTCCGATGCCGACAAGCTTGTCACGATCTGGGGAGCGGATCTCACGCGCGGCCGTAGCCGGCAAATGGTCGCCTTCGCTGACGTATTGGACTGGCAGCGCCAGACGCGCCTGTTCGAGCAGGTGGCTGCCGCCGGAGGCGGTGCGGCGGAGGCTACCCTGCTCGTGAATGAGACTCCCGAGCTCGTTCGATGGCAGTACGTGAGTCCGAACCTGCTCAATCTTCTTGGGGTGAAACCCGTTCTCGGCCGCGACGTTAAGGATCCCGGAATGTACCGCGCCTCGAGAGGCATCCTGCTGAGCTATGACTTCTGGCGGCGGCGCTTTGGATCAGACCCGTCTGTGATCTCGCGCCCGGTGACTCTCAATGGTCGCCCCGTCATGATTGCGGGCGTGATGCCGCGCGGCTTCCAGATCTTCAGTGGAGGGCAGGGTACGGAAGTATGGCAGGCGCTCGATCCCGAAAACGCCGATCAGAGGGCGCGTGCGATTCCTTGGCTCCTCGGCGTCGGCCGGCTCGCTCCAGGCGTGACCCTCAGTCAAGCCGGGGCCGAGCTCAGCGGAATTGCAGCACAACTGGAGCAGGCATATCCCGCAACCAATAAAGGTCGTGGCGTTCTGGTCGAGCCTGTATCGGCCGTGAGGTCTGGCCTTCAGGAAGTCCTTCTGCCGCTTGCGGGGGCGGTCGTCTTCGTGCTCTTGCTGGCCTGCGCCAATGTGGCGAATATCCTGCTGGCCCGCTCCTCGACGCGAAAAAAAGAGCTTGCCTTGCGCGCCGCCCTCGGAGCGGGCCGCGGGCGGCTGATGCGACAGCTCCTGACCGAAGGCCTGCTTCTGGCGATCATCGGCGGACTCGCGGGTCTGGGCGTCGCCTGGCTGGGAGTTCGCCTGTTTCAGGCTCTCGCTCCCGCCTGGTTTCCACGCTACGACGATATCGTTCTCGACGCGCCCGTACTGATCTTCACCCTGGCTGTTTCCCTGATTGCGGGCATCCTCGCCGGCTTCGCCCCGGCGGTCCAGGGATCGCGCACCAATTTGAACGATTCCTTAAAGGAGGGCACACACGCGAGCAGCGCCCGGCGCCGGACGCGCACCCGCGCCGCGCTCGTAGCCACGCAGGTCGCCTTGGCCGTCGTTCTTCTCGCCGGAACGGGCCTGATGATCAACACTCTTCTCCGCCTGCTCAACGTGAATGTCGGGTTTGAGCCTTCGAAGCTGATTACCCTGCAGATTGACTTCTCCGGCGAACAGTACGTGGAGCTAATCAAGAGCCGCGAGAACGCGGTCCGCCGCCTTCATCCCCGCGTCGAGATTGCCTATGATCGAATCCTGGAACGCGTCCGCGGCATACCCGGTGTGGAATCAGCTACGCTCGCCACCTGGGTTCCGCAAGCGGGAAACAATCGTGGTCCCCGCGCACGCAGGTTCAACATCATTGGCCGGACGGCACCGTCGCAGGCGCTGGCGCCGTTCGCGTTCTACAACATGGTCGGCCCGGATTACTTCACGACCATGCGCATCCCTTTGCTGCGAGGCCGCGTCATCTCGTCGAGCGATACACAATCTGGATCCTGGGTGGTCGCGATCAATGAAGCGGCGGCAAAACGATTCTGGCCGAATGAGGATCCCCTCGGGCAGGTCATCACCGTTCGCACGGTGGGCAGCGCGGAGTCGGAGCGCCCCCGCGAAATCGTAGGCATCGTCGGCGACATTCGCCAGATGTCGCTCGCCCGGGAGGCTGCTCCGGAAATTTATGCGGCGTACGCCCAGCAGCCGCCGGTATATGGGGATGGGTGGCAGGCGCTGCTGCATCGCAATCTGCTGGTGAGGGCTGTCGGCGATCCCGAAGAAATTCTCGGCGCGGTGCGAAAGGAAGTAGCCTCGATCGATCGCGGGCAGCCCGTCTATGGTCTGAAAACCATGTCCGAGATCATTCTCGCCAATGCGGCCCCGTGGCGTTTCTACGTAAATCTGCTCTCGATTTTCGGCGCCATTGCGCTGTTCCTCGCCGCCATCGGGATCTACGCTGTCATCTCCTACACGATCAGCGAAAGAACTTACGAATTCGGCATCCGGCTTGCCCTCGGCGGTAAGCCGGGCCATATTTGCCGGCTTGTCTTCCGTGACGGACTATTGCTTGTCGCCGTGGGACTTGGCGCCGGAGTGGCCGCAGCCCTTTTCCTGACGCCATTGATTCGGGCATTCCTTTACGGAGTAAAGCCACATGACCCATTCACCCTCGCTTGCGCCGCACTTGCCCTCCTGATCGTGGCAAGTCTCGCGATTCTGCTGCCGGCCAGAAGGGCCATGCGCACCGATCCACAAACCGCTCTCCGTGCCCAGTGAAGGCGACCGGCCCTAACGATATCAGAGCGGCGCCGACGGACCTGTTGACGCGTAATCCGACACGATCACCGCCGCGACGGGCGATCTCGTAACTGGAACACCACGCCAGGTCCGGGTGCGGTCGTCATGGAACCAGGGTATGGTTCGAGCTGCACAGTTCGTTTATCATAGCCATGCTATATCCGATTAACGCCCATTTATCTATTCTTCTGGAGGGGTACTGTGGTGACCTGGTTTCGCTGGGCGATTGTCTTCGCCTTCGTCATTTCTCTTGCCTATCCGCAAAGTTCCGGGACCATCCAGGGCGTCGTCACCGACAACAGCGGCGCAGTCATTCCCGGCGCTTCCGTGCGCGTCGTAAACCCGGATACCGGGGTTGAAGTGAATGCCACAACCAACCAGGTCGGCTTCTATACCGTGCCCGCGCTCAACCCTGGCCGCTATAGCCTCACCTGCTCTGCCGCGGGCTTCGCGCCCAAGGAGTATCCCAGCCTTCGTCTGGAAGTCCAGCAGACGGCGCGCGTGGACTGCACGCTCAACATCGGCCGGGTCGTCGAAACCGTCGAGGTCAGCGCCGCCGCGCAGCTTCTCCAGTCCGAGAAGACAGAGGTGGGCCAAGTGATCGACGGCAAGCGCATCGTCGAGATGCCTCTCAACGGCCGGAACTACCTGCAACTGGCACGCTTCGCGGTTGGTGTTCTCCCGTCACGGCAGTTCGGAAAAGGTACCCGGCAGGACGGCGAGCAGGGCGGCGAAGGCGGATTCCTCGCCGTCGGTATGCATGCCGCCCAGAACAACATTCTGCTGGACGGCTCCGACAACTCTTCGCGAAATTCGGGAGGAGCCCTTGGCTTCCAGGCCCAGGCCGTCAAGCCTTCGGTCGACGCGGTCGGTGAGTTTAAGGTCGTCACAAATAATACGTCCGCCGAGTACGGCTATCGAATGGGAGCGAAGGTGGTCGTCTCCACGAAGTCCGGCACCAACGATCTTCATGGCAGTCTGTTCGAGTTTGTCCGCAACGACAAATTCGATGCCAGCAACTTTTTTGCAAACCGCTCCGGGGCCTCCAAGCCCTCGTACCGGCATAATCAATTCGGCGGCACTCTCGGCGGGCCCATGATCAAGAACAAGATGTTCTACTTCGGCAGTTATCAGGGCACGCGCATCCGCCTCGGACGGAGTTTCGTCTCCACCGTTCCCAGCCAGGCGGTGAGAGACGGAAACTTCAGCAACCAGCCTAATCCCACGCGCGAGATTTTCGATCCTCTCACGTACGACTCCGCCTCGCGCCGCCGTATGCCGTTCCCGAATTTCACCATCCCGCGCAGCCGGTTTGATCCCGTAGCGGCGGCCGTCATCCCCGTTTACCCGCTTCCCAACATTCCGGGCCGGGAGAACCTTCCGAACAACTTCTTCTTCTCTCCTTCAAACACCAACGACTTTGACCAGTACGATGCGCGCTGGGACTACAACATCAGCGATGACCACCGCACTTTTGTGCGCTACTCCCACCGGAACGAGTTCAAGTTTGAGAATGGGCCGATGCCGCCGCCCGCTGTCGGTGGAACCGGGCAAACCGTTGACCTTCCGGGCCACAATCTGTCCTGGTCTCTGAACTCCACCTTCGGACCCACGATGTTCAACGAGGTCCGTGTGGGATGGACGTTCTTCCCGACGGTGTTCGACATCCCGATCAAGGAGAACCTGCAGTCGAAGTTCGGCATCAAGGGCGCTCCCGGCGACATGCTGAAGGATGGCCGGGACAACGGCTTTGCGCTCTTCGTCCCCGGCGACGGCTTCAACCAGCTTGGCCCCCGCGCTTTCTGGCCCAACTTCAACGACCTGACGAACTGGCAAATCGGCGATAATTTCGCCTTCGTCACGGGCCGGCATACCGTCAAAGTCGGCGGCGAATGGCGCCGCTCCCGCGTGCCCCGCGACCCCTCGCGCTTTCGCCGCGGCCGTTTCAACTTCTCGGGCGACTACACCGCCGAGTTTCCGTTCAACGCGGCCAGCCGCGGTCGCACTGGCAACGGGATGGCCGACATGATTCTCGGCTGGGCGCAAAACGAAACCTGGGGGTTCCCCAACGGCGAGACCACGCTCGCTCCTTACCTGGCAAGCTTTATCCAGGACGACTGGAAAATCACGCCTAGGCTCACTCTCAACCTCGGCGCGCGCTATGAGATCTTCTTCCCGGCGCTCTTTCCCGATCCGGACAAACAGAGCGTCTCTCGATTCCTCACCGAAATCAACGGGCGTCCCCTGGACCCGCGCGAGTTCCTCCGCCCCAACCAGGGCGGCTTCGGCGAAGCCGACTACCTCCCGCTGTTCGTCAGTCCGGCCGACGGTCGCGACTGCGGCTGCACCGTTGACAAAAACAACATCGCCCCCCGCCTCGGCATCGCCTACCGGCTGACCAACCGCACCGTGGTCCGCACGGGCGCCGGCGTCTACTACGGCGAGCATGACAACGTCCAGTCCGAGGCGGGCCGCTTCTTCACCGGCGCGCCTCTCGCCAACGAATTCAATGCTCCTCAAGACCGCGACTTCACCAGGCTGTTCCTCAAGGACGGCTTCGCGCCCGTCAAGAAGGAGGGCTTTCCCCGCGCGGGTCTGAGCGTCGCCACTTCGCGAGACTTCCTCCCCCAGCCTTATGCCTACCAGTGGTTCTTCGACCTTCAGCAGGAACTCCCGGGCGATACTCTGCTCACCCTCGGCTACCAGGGGACCGGCGCGCGCCAACTGTTCTACACCATCAACGTCAACCAGCCGCTCACGCCCGACCCGGTCATCGCCAACAACCAACGCTTCCGGCGTCCTTTCTTTAACTCCGTCGACGAATCCAACGCCGGCCTCAACACCAGTTACAATGCGCTGACCATTAAGGCGGAGAAGCGTTTCTCGAAAGGCCTCACGTTCCTCAGTTCCTTCACCTGGTCTCATAACCTCGACTACGGCGATGAGAACCTCCAGCAGGGAAACGGCAGCACGCTGTTTACTTACAACCGTAAATTCGATCGCGGCAACGCCTCGCTCGACCGGCGTCTCGCTTACGTGGCCAGTTTCATCTATGCGCTTCCGTTCGGCAGGGGACGCCCCTACCTCACCGCCGGGCCCGCCTCCTGGATCCTCGGTGGCTGGGAAGTGGGCGGTATCGTATCGCTGCTGGCGGGCACGCCCGACGCCCATACGATCAACCAGAACACGACGAATGTGGGCGGCGCCAACCGCGGTGACCTCGTGCGCAACCCGAATCTGCCGCGCGGCGAGCGTACGATCGACCGCTGGTTCGACACCACCGCGGTCGTGCCGGGCAGGCCCGGCGAGTTCGACAACGCCGGCCGGAACCTCATCGTCGGACCGCCGACCTACAACCTTGATTTCTCCCTCGACAAGAATTTCTATCTGCCCTGGGAGAACCACTACGTGCAGTTCCGTTTCGAGTCGTTTAACTTCACCAACACACCCGCCTTCGGCCGCCCGAACCGGACCTTCGGTACCGCCGCCGTCGGCACGATCAACTCCGCCGATGAGCCCCGGCGCATCCAGTTCGGCCTCAAGTACGTGTTCTAGGGAGGTCTGGCGGTGGGCCGCGCTGCGGGCGAAGGTCACCCGCAGCTTCGCCGCCCGAGCCTTCCGGCGCACCGCACCGGTCCGGTAGCGAAGCCGGCCCCCGATTCGCTACCCTCGAATTGTGCTTCCTATTCTGATTTCCTTATTTGCAGCTCTGCCAATTGTCCCGGACGCCCCGAATGCAAAATACGCGCAGCCCCAGATCGCGGCGAAAGGGCAAACCGTCGCGCTGACGTTCGGCGCCGGCAAGGTGGTGTACTTCGCCGCCTCGACCGATGAGGGGAGGAGCTTCTCGAAACCGGTGAAGGTCTCCGAGGCCACCTTCCTCGCGCTCGGCCGGCACCGCGGCCCGCGCATCGCCCTGGCCGGCGGGGACATCGTCATCACGGCGGTCGTGGGCGAGCAGCGCGGCCACGATGGCGACGTCGTCGCCTGGCGCTCGCACGATGGCGGGAAGACCTGGTCGCAAGGCGTGAAGGTCAACGATGTCGTGGCGGCGGCTCGCGAGGGCCTGCACAGCCTGGCCGCGGGACGCGACGGCACGCTCTTCGCGACCTGGCTTGACCTGCGGGCGAAAGGCACCCGGCTGTACGGCGCGGTTTCCAAAGACCGGGGCGCCACCTGGTCGCCGAACTTCCTCGTGTATGAATCGCCCGACGGCCACATCTGCGAGTGCTGCCATCCTTCGGCGCTCGCCGGCCCCAACGGCGAGCTGTACGCGATGTGGCGGAACTGGCTCGGCGGCAAGCGTGATCTGTGGCTCGCAACCTCCAGCGACGGCGGCAGGAGCTTCCGCGCCGAGAAGCTGGGGAAAGGCAGCTGGCCGCTCAACGCGTGCCCCATGGACGGCGGCAGCTTTGCCGTGGATAGCAAAGGCAGGCTGCAGACCGCCTGGCGGCGCGAGAGCACGGTCTTCGTGGCGGCAGCCGGCGCGCCAGAGGTCGAGCTGGGCAAGGGCAAGGACCCGGCGATCGCGGCCGGCCGCGCCGGCATCTACCTCGCTTGGACGGGCGAGGGCGGCATTCGGGTGCAAAGCCCCGGGCGGGAGGCCGAGCTGCTCGCGCCCGGCGGCTCGTTCGTCAGCCTCGCCGGCAGCGGGCCCGTCTACGCGGCCTGGGAAGAGGGGGGTACCGTCAAAGTCGAGAAGCTCGGCGAATAACCCGGATGACGAGCGAAGGTGGCGCGAGGGCGCGGCGTGCGATCCCACTCGGGATCGTGCTCGTGGCGGCGGGCATCGCCCTGGCCTTCTGGCGCTCGCGAGACGACGCGGGCGATGCGCTGGTCTTCGCCGGCGCCATCGAGACGCGCGAGATTCAAGCGGGCTCGCGCGTGGGCGGGCGCGTCACCGAAGTGCTGGTCCAGGAGGGGCAGATGGTGCAGCCCGGCGCGGTGCTCGTCCGCTTTGAAGCCGCCGAGCTGAACGCGCAGCGGTTGCAGATCGAAGCGCGCATCGCCCAGGCCGAGGCCGACGCCGCCAAGCTGGAGCGCGGCTTCCGTCCCGAAGAGATCCAGCAGGCCGAGGCAGCGGCCCGCCGCGAGCAGGCGGCGCTCGCCGAGCTCCGCGCCGGGCCCCGCCCCCAGGAGATCCAGCAGGCACAGGCCGATTACGACGCCGCGCGTGCCGAAGCTGCCAATGCCGAGGTCGCCGCACGCCGGCTCGAGCAGCTTCACGGCACCGGCGACGTGGCGGCGCAGTCGGTCGACGATGCGCGGGCGCGGCGGGACGCGCTGGGGAAGCGCGCCGAAGCGGCCCGCAAACGGGTGGAGCTGCTGCACGCCGGAACCCGCCAGGAAGAGCTCCGCGCGGCCGAGCAGCGCGTCCGCCAGGCGCAGGCCAACGCGCAACTGATGCGTTCAGGGTACCGCCGGGAAGAGATCGCGGCGGCACGCGCGCGGCTCGAGGAAGCGCGCGCGCACCTGCGCGAACGCGACACACAGCTCGCCGAGATGCAAGTGCGTGCCCCCACCGAGGCGCGGGTCGAGGTCGTGAGCGTCCGGCCCGGCGACCTGGTGCCCGCGGGCAAGCCGGTGGTTACGCTGCTCGAGCTCTCGCAGCTCTGGGTGCGCATCTACGTGCCCGAGCCGCGGCTCGCCCACGTGCGCCCCGGCCAAAAGGCTTCGGTCGAGGTGGAGAGCTTCCCCAAACGGCAGTTCAGCGGGACCATCGAGCAGATCGCCGCCCAAGCCGAGTTCCTGCCCCGCAACGTGCAGACTCGTGAAGACCGCGAGCACCAGGTCTTCGGGGTCAAAGTGCGAGTCGACAACAGCTCGGGCCTGCTCAAGCCGGGCATGGCCGCGACCGTGCGCCTCGAATCCTGACGGCGATGGGCGCCTCCCGAGGTCAACGTGAACGCCGGCACGTGCCGCGGGCAATCGGGCCACCGGGGCCCGCGATAAGGCGCAGGTGAGACATGCCCGGTAACGGCGATCCCGTCATCCGGACCGATAGCGTGACGGTCCGCTACGGACCCGTGGTCGCGGTCAACGAGGTGAGTCTCGAGATCGGCCGCGGCGAGCTGTTCGGTTTCCTTGGCCCGAACGGCTCAGGCAAGACGTCGCTGATCAAGGCGCTGTGCGGGCTGGTGAAGATCGCCGGGGGCCGCGCCACGATTCTGGGGATGGACGTGGCGCGCAACACCCGCGAGATCAAGCGCTATATCGGCTACATGTCGCAGCGCTTCGGCCTCTACGAGGACCTGACGGTTTCCGAGAACATCGACTTCTATGCGGGCGTCTACAACCTCGAGCCGGGGGCGCGGCGCGAGCGCCGGGACTTCGTGATCGGGCTGACGGGCATCGCGCCGTACCTGGAGCGGCGCGCCGGCGCGCTCTCGGGCGGCTGGAAGCAGCGGCTCGCGCTCGCCTGCGCCATCATCCATGCGCCCGAGGTGGTGTTCCTCGACGAGCCCACCGCAGGCATCGACCCGGTGGCGCGGCGCGCGCTGTGGGACCTGCTGTTCCAACTTTCGGGCCAGGGCGTGACCTTCTTCGTGACCACGCACTACATGGACGAAGCCGAGCGCTGCGGGCGCGTGGGCTACATCTACCTCTCGCGCCTGGTCGCCATGGGCACTCCGGAAGAGCTGAAGCGGATGCCCGAGGCGAGCCCGCCGGGCACGATGCGCGTCGAGATCGACTGCGCGAACGCGTCGTCGACGCTCACGATTGTGCGCGAGCTTCCGTACGTGCGCGAGGCGACGATCTTCGGGCGCGCCATCCACGCGCTGGTCGATGCGCGCGCATCCGAGCAGGCGCTGGCCGCGGAGCTGGCCCGGCGGGGCTGCGCGAACGCGGAAGTGCGGCCGGTCGAGCCTTCGCTCGAGGACGTATTCGTCACGCTCACCTACCGCATCATGCAGGACGGAGCGCGGCCATGACCCTGGCGCGCCGGCCGCGGCGTGCCCTGTTTGCGGGCGCGGGCCCAGTGTGCCGCAAGGAGATCACCCACATCCTGCGCGAGCGGGCGACGCTGTTCTTCGCGCTGTTCATCCCAGTGGTCCAACTGATCCTGTTCGGCTTCGCCATCGACACCAATATCCGCCAGGTGCCGACGGTGGTGCTCGATCAGGCGCATACGCAGGAGAGCCGCCGGCTGCTCGACGCCTTCGTCAACACGGACGTGTTTGCGATCCGCTACGTGGCGGCTTCCGACGACGAACTGACCGAGCGCATCGTCTCCGGCAAGGCGCGCGTCGGGATCAAGATTCCGGTGGACTTCTCGCGCCGGGTGCAGGAGGGTGTGCCGGCGGCGGTGCTGCTGCTGGTGGACGGCTCGGACTCGAACATCACCGGGCAGGCGCTGAACGTGGCCACGGGGGTGGCGCTGCGCGAGAGCCTGCGGCGGGCGCTCGGCGGGCGGGCAGCGCTGGCAGTGGAGGTGCGGCCCAGGGTGCTCTTCAACCCCGGCACGCGCTCGCCCAACTTCTTCGTGCCGGGCATGATCGCGATCGTTATGCAGGCGATGCTGATCCTGCTGGTGGCCCTCTCGATCGTGCGCGAGCGCGAGCGCGGCACGCTCGACCAGCTCTCGCTCACGCCCGTGAGCCCGCTCGGGCTGATGGTGGGCAAGATGACTCCTTACGGGGTGCTCGGTTTCCTCGAGTTGTGCGCCATTCTCTCGGTCATGCGCTTTGTCTTCCAGGTGCCCGTGCACGGCAGCCTGCTGCTGTTGTTCGCCTTTGCCGTGCCGTTCATCCTGGTCACACTCGGGATCGGGCTGCTGATTTCCACTCGCGCCCGCAGCCAAGGGGAAGCATTCCAGTTGGCCTTCGGCACGCTGCTGCCATCGGTGTTCCTCTCCGGCTACATCTTTCTGATCGATAACATGCCGCTGGTCTTCCAATGGATCAGCCGCATCATTCCGGCCACCTACTTCATCGCCATCCTGCGGGGCATCATCCTGCGCGGCGCCGGATTCGCGGAGCTGTGGCTGCAGGGCCTCGTGCTGCTGTTCATGGGCTGCGCGGCGGTGGCACTTGCGGCCGTGCAGTTCGTCCGGCGCGTGCGGGAGGGATAGCTGCTTTGCGGCGCAAAAATGCTCTAAACGCACGAAATGGGCCGCTTGCTCACGCGACGCGGCTCGGTACGATCGGCACGTTACGCGCCGAGCCCGGCAAGGAGGCCGGTCGACGCGGGTGGGCAGCAGGGGTCACATCCTGCGCTTGCGCTCGGTCGAGATCTCAGAGTCGCCGTGGTCTTTGTAGCCTTCGAGACGACCCTTCTGGCCCCAGCCGCCGGGCTGCACGATCGGGGCATCGGGACTGGCTTCCGCGGAGTGTGAGAGCGGGTAAACGCCCGACTTCCCGACCTCGTCGCGACGTCCCTTGCCGCCGCCCGGCAGACCGCTCTCCACCGGTCCTCGCGCTGCGTTCGCGCCAGTGTGGAGCAGGCATTCGACGCGGGTCACCGATCCGTCGGCGCCCTCGAACTCGACGATGTCACGCCCGCTCGGGGAGCGGTCGTCGAAGCGAATGCGCTCGCACCCGTCCACGTTGTGAGCGAGATGGCGGCCGCGGTCGCCGAGCAGGATATTCACGCGGCGCGAGCCGTCATCCATGGAAATGCCCGCGAACGGCATGTCCCGGGCAGCCGTCCGGCTCTCGGAAGTCCCAGACGGGCAGATCTCAACCGTGGCGCTGCAGCCCGCATGGTCGTGGCTGAACTCGTTGCAAAAGCCTTTCCACTGTTCGATCGGAATGTCTTTGAACGGCATACAAGTTAGACGCCGCAGCGCGACCAGTCCACGGCCAACAGTAAGTTCGTTAACTGTGAAAGGGGAGCCCGCTACTCGTTCTTGAGCTTGTCCTGCCGCTCGCTCCAGCTTGCCCGAATAAAGTCGCGATTCATGATGGCAATCACCTCGATGCGGATCTGCTTGGGACAGACGGCCTCGCATTCGCCGATGTTGGTGCAGTTGCCGAAGCGCTCGCGGTGCATCCGCACGACCATGTTCAACGCGCGCCGCCGGCGCTCGGGCTGGCCCTGCGGCAGCAGCGCGAGGTGCGCGATCTTGGCCCCGGTGAACAGTGCGGCGGCGGCATTGGGGCAAGCGGCGACGCAGGCTCCGCAGCCGATGCAGGCGGCGGCATCCATGGCCCGCTCGGCGTTTTCCTTCGGCACGGGGACCACGTTGCCATCCGGCGCGCTGCCCGCCGCCACCGAGACATAGCCGCCCGCGGCGATAATTCGATCGAGCGAAGACCGGTTCACGACCAGGTCCTTAATTACGGGGAACGCGCGCGCGCGCCAAGGCTCGAGATACAGGACATCGCCGTCGCGGAAATGGCGCATGTGGAGCTGGCACACGGTAGTGCCGGGCAGGGGCCCGTGGGCGACGCCGTTGATCATGAAGCCGCAGCTTCCGCAGATACCCTCGCGGCAGTCATGGTCGAACGCGATGGGCTCCTCGCCGCGGGCGATGAGGCTCTCGTTCAGCACGTCGAGCATTTCAAGAAAAGACATGTGCGTGCTGACGTCCTTCACTTCGTAGCGCACCATGCGGCCTTTGTCCCGAGGGTTGCGCTGGCGCCAGACGTGCAACGTGAGATTCATTTGTAGCTCCGTTGCGTCGGCTGAACGTATTCGAACTTCAGCGGCTCCTTGTGCAAGGCGGGCGGGCTTTCCGGGCCGGTATATTGCCAGGCGCTGACGTAGGCGTAGTGCTCGTCATTGCGCAGGGCTTCGCCGTCGGGCGTCTGGTGCTCCTCGCGGAAGTGGCCGCCGCAGGACTCGTTGCGGTCGAGAGCGTCGCGGCACAGCAGCTCGGCGAGCTCGAAGAAATCGGCGACCCGGCCGGCCTGCTCGAGCTGCTGGTTCAGCTCGCCGGGCTCGCCGCCTACCTTGACGTTTTGCCAGTACTCCTCCCGCAGCTCGGCGATCCTGGACATTCCGTGCCGCAGTCCCTCGCTGTTGCGCGACATGCCGCAGTAGTCCCACAGGAGCTTGCCCAGCTCGCGGTGGAACGATGTCACAGAGCGCTTCCCGTCAATCGAGAGGAGTTTCCGGGTGAGGCAGTGCACGGCCTCGGAAGCGCCCTGGAACTCGGGGTGCTCGGGCCCGACCTGGTCGAGCCTGGAGTTGGCGAGATAGTGCCCCACGGTGTTCGGAATCACGAAGTAACCGTCGCAGAGGCCCTGCATGAGGGCACTGGCGCCCAGGCGGTTGGCGCCGTGGTCGGAGAAATTCGCCTCACCGATGACGAACAGCCCGGGGATAGTGCTCATGAGGTAGTAATCCACCCAGAGACCGCCCATCGTGTAATGCATGGCCGGGTAGATGCGCATGGGCACTTCGTAAGGATCCTCGCCGGTGATCTGCTTGTACATATCGAAGAGATTGCCGTAGCGCTCCTCGATGACCGACCGGCCGAGGCGGCGGATGGCTCCGGTGAAGTCGAGGTAGACGCCCAGGCCGCTCTCGCCGACGCCGCGGCCCTGGTCGCACACTGCCTTGGCATTACGCGAAGCGACGTCGCGCGGGACCAGGTTGCCGAAGCTGGGGTAGCGGCGCTCGAGGTAGTAGTCGCGCTCGCTTTCCGGGATCTGGGCGGGCGGGCGCTTGTCGGCCTGGTGTTGCGGCACCCAGATGCGGCCGTCGTTGCGCAGCGACTCCGACATGAGGGTGAGCTTCGATTGATATTCGCCCGAGACGGGAATGCAGGTGGGATGAATCTGCGTGAAGCAGGGGTTGCCGAAGAAGGCGCCGCGCTTGTAGGCGCGCCAGATGGCGGTTGCGTTGGAGCCCTTGGCGTTGGTGGAGAGGCAGTAAACGTTGCCGTAGCCGCCGGAGCCGAGCACGACGGCATCGGCGGTGTGGGACTCGACCTGGCCGGTCACCAGGTTGCGGGCGATGATGCCGCGGGCCCTGCCGTCGATGACGACGAGATCAAGCATCTCGGTGCGGGGGAACATGGTGACGCGGCCGGCGTTCAACTGGCGCTCGAGGGCCTGGTAGGCGCCGAGCAGAAGCTGCTGGCCGGTCTGGCCGCGCGCGTAAAAGGTGCGCGAGACCTGCGCGCCGCCGAAGGAGCGATTGGCGAGGGTGCCGCCGTACTCGCGCGCGAAGGGCACACCCTGGGCGACGCACTGATCGATGATGTTGACGCTGATCTGCGCAAGGCGGTAGACGTTGGCCTCGCGGGCGCGGAAGTCGCCGCCCTTGACCGTATCGTAAAAGAGGCGCCAGATGCTATCGCCGTCGTTCTGGTAATTCTTGGCGGCGTTGATGCCGCCCTGGGCGGCGATGGAGTGCGCGCGGCGGGGCGAGTCCTGAAAGCAGAAGCAGTGGACGTCGTAGCCGAGCTCACCGAGAGTGGCCGCCGCGGAGCCGCCGGCGAGCCCGGAGCCGACCACGATGATCTTGTACTTGCGCCGGTTCGCAGGCGCGACCAGCTTCATCTCGAAGCGCGCTTTGTCCCAGGCGCGCTCGATGGGACCGGAGGGAATTCTAGGGTCGAGCGGCATGTTATCTGATCAGGCCGGCCATCACGGCAACGGGGATGGAAATGTTGCCCAGCGCGATGAACAGCGCGATGGCGGCGGCGAAGCGCTTGAGCGCCGGGGTGTAGCGCGGATGGCTGACGCCCAGGGTCTGGAACATACTCCAGAGGCCGTGGTGGAGGTGCAGGCCGAGCAGCACCATCGCGGCGATATAGACGAGCGAAGCCGGGACGGACCGGAAGCCGAGCACGACGTTCTCATGCGGGCGCAGCTCCTGAAAACCGGGAAGCGCAGTTCCCCAGGTGAAATGCATCAAGTGGTAAATCACGAAGGCCGCGATGATGGGGCCGCTCCAGTACATGGTGCGTGAGGCGTAGGTGGAGCCTACGGCGCGGCGCTTTCGATAGCTGACGGGCCGGGCATCGATCTTGAGGCGGGCGAGCTGGACGGCGGCCCAGATGTGCAGAAGCACGGCGAGGAGCAGCGTGATGCGCGCGGCCCAGAGCAGGGCGGGAATCGCGCGCAGCTTGTGGGCGTAGTCGGCGAGGATCTGGGGATCGCCGAGGAAGATCTGAAGATTGCCGAGCAGATGGGCGATCACGAAGCCGAACAGGATGAGACCGGTGGCGGCCATAATGACCTTCTTGCCCACGGTGGTTTCATAAAAGCGGAAGGCGCGCGCCAAGCGCGGGTCGACCGCGACGGCGCTCATGAGCGTGACCTCTTCGAGGAATTGGATGATTGACCGGAGCGGCGCGAGCGGGCCGCGAGACCGGAAAACGACTGGAACAACTTCCATTATGACGCGTCCGCCGGCGGCGCGCAGTGCGGGGCATGCACAGCTTGGCGGTGGAGCAGGAGCCGCGAGGGGGGACGCTCCGCCGCGCGTGTGAAACAGCACAATGGTGGGCCGTGCCGCATACGGCAAAGCCGGCTGTCATATCCTGCTGGGCGGCCACACTGCGGGCGCCGTAGTAATCCGATTGTCCGGCTCGCACGGTTCCCGGGCGGTCAGGCGGCCTGCTGGACCGGGTCGCCGCTCTCCTTTCCGCTTTTCGGATGCTCGCGGTGGCCGGGGGCGAGGGTTTCGGGGACAGCGGCCGGGATTTCCGGAGCTTGGACGGCCGCGGGTTGAGGCTGACGAAGCGAAGCCAATTTTGCGGAAGTAGCCGTTTGCGCAGCGGGTTGCGGAGGCTCGGCGGCCGGGGCGGGGGTGGGTTCGGCCTCGGCGGCGGGCGGGGGCTCGATTGAAACGACCTCAGAGGGGGCGAAGGAGCCGAGCTCGAATCGAGCGTTCTGCAGCGCCTTGAGCTCGTGGAGGCTGCTTTTGAAGGTGCGGTCAATGGCGGTCTCGTAGCGGACGATGCGAGTGAGTCCTTCGGTGTGCGCGAAGGCTTCGCCGAGGCCGCCGTTGAAGCAGCGTTCCATGGCGGCGACGATCTCGCGCTCGGCGCGGCCGATGCGGCGGGAGCGCCAGTAGA
>JACOTZ010000133.1 GCA_016178155.1 Acidobacteriota bacterium | reverse complement strand
ACAGTCCCTTACTGAGCCGCGCGCGTCAGAAGGTGTGAAATATTCGACAAAACCATTTCCGGCCTCCAATGTTTGCATTCGGTTAGCCTGTGGAAAAGAGGCCCGAAATCAATTTTTTCACACCTTCTCAGCAAGCGGTTCGAAATCCTGTCGGTGACGAACTTCGGTTAGCGGAACGCCGCCTGTCTCGCGCGCTGACCAGAAACCCTATTGTCCGGCAGGCTGGGTGTGCGCCGTGGGGAGCACACACAAGTTCAACCAGTAGTGCTCGATGGTCCGGGTGAGGTCGTAGATGTCTTTCAGGTCGGTCGGTTTCCTAAGGTAGGAGTTCGCGCCGTATTCATAGGCGGTATTCACGTCGCGCTCCGATCTCGAGGAGGTCAGCACGACCACCGGGATGCGGCGCAACCCAGGATCCGACTTGATCTGCCGCAGGACCTCATTGCCATCTTTGCGCGGCAGGTTGAGATCGAGCAACACCAGGTCGGGCCGCGGCGCAGCGGCGTGCACGCCGCGGCGGTATAGGAATTCAAGCGCCTCTTCGCCATCCTCGACCACGCTGAGCCGGTGGCGCGACCGCGCAGCCGCCAGGCCCTCCATCAGCAACCGCACGTCGGCCCTATTATCCTCGACCAGCAGGATCTCTACCTGCCGGGAATGGTTCGGCTGCTGCATATCCTTGTTGATGAGTATCGGCCAGCACGGGGCCGAACTGAAAATTTCCTGCAGCCAAGTGCATCTGGGGGAGGTCGAGCGGTACATCCACGAGGTTCAGTCATCTTTAGATTTGCGGCCCGGGCGGGTGCTTTGCGCCTAAACATGGAATAGAGCGATGGGAACATGAGTACCACTGCTTCCCTGCGAACGTGCGGTCCCTCCGAGGACGCGGTGCGCTGCGCTTCACGATCCTGCGCCCATTACACTGCGGCTCACTGAGCGGGTCCGCCCCCGCGAAGCAGCGCACGCTGGTCCGGCATCAAGATCTGAAACTGCAATAAAAAACGGCATCGCGGCGGGTGAAAGCGGCCGCGATGCCGTAGCTTCGGAGGAACTGCTGCAGAACCTTATTCTTCGTCCCGCATATCCATGCGCGATTGTGCTTCCTCGAGCACCTCGGCTCCCAGGATCTGGCAGCCGATGTCGCGCATCACCTCGCCCGCCTCGTTGACCTTCCCCATCAGCTTGATGGCCGTGAGGTGGCCCATGCGGTATTCGCTCAGCGTCAGCCGCCGGCAAGCCTGCATGCGGATGGGCTTCATGGTGAAGTCGGAGCACGGCATCAGGATGTAGGTCTCATCCACAGCCAGCTCGGAGCCGTCGTTCGGCACTTCGGCGTAGATTTGCGCGGTCAGCCCGATCTGAACGAAGTTGACCCGGCGCCCGTCAGTTTCCGGAAAGAGCGCCCATAACTCCCGCTCGGTTTCGATGTACTCATCGAAGTAGGCCTTACGTCCAGACATCTTGCCTGGAGCCGGCCTGACCACGACCTCCATTACAGCTTGTGCTACGCGGATAGGTAAATTCTCCAGCCTCCCCGCGTGATTGTCAAGAAACTTTTACCAACTTACCGGGAGTGCCACGCCCGCGTACTCGTCGAATGCTCTTTGGAATCTCATAGTTATGACGTGCGGCAGCGATCGCGGGATGCGGAGATTTTTCCGCTATGCTTCCCAAAGCTGAAACTTTTACCGTGTTGGTACTCGATCCCCACGTTGGCAACCGGCTTGCACCCGCGTATGCGGCGGAGGAAAAGGGGAAGCGCACATGTCTTTTGCACTGTATATCCTGGGTTTCCTGATCCTGGTGGTGGGGCTCGCGTACGGGGCGCATCTGCTCCACGTGCCAGCGACGTGGATTGGAGTCGGGGTGGTCATTCTGGTGGGACTGGGAATTATCACCGGCGTGAGCAGCACGCGCCACCGCGATCCGACTACCTGATTCCAGCACTGACGCGACTGTTTTGCGGGCGACCGTGCCTGTACCGAAAAATCCGGCTTATTTGAGCCGTGATTGATACCCGGCGGGTGGCACGCCAGCGCAGATCGGCGCCGTCTTATCGGCCGAAGAACCGTTCGAGCCGCTCGACCTCTTTCTCAGCGGAGTCGATCATCTTTCTCGCGCCGGCCGCCTCGCCTTTGCGGATCGCTGCTTCCGCCTCGTCCAGATAAAACTCCATCCGCTGCCGGGAGGTGGAAATCTCCGGGTTGATGTTCAACCCGAGCCGTGCCTGACTCTGCTGCAGCGTCTGCAAGCTCCCCTTGATCGACACAGCGCGGGTCCCGAGGAGGATCAGTTCCTCGCGCAGCTCGCGCAGTTTGCCCTGATCCGCCGCCGGCTGTGCAGGCGCAGAAGTCTGAGTTTGCACCGCCGGCGCCTGTGAGGATGCGGGTTGCCGCGGGCCCCCGGCCGGCTGCTGGTAAGCCGGCTGCGCGCCCGGCGATGGTGTTCCCTGCGCCTGCGTAGCCCCGACCTGCTGAGCGGTTTGCACAGAAGACGGGCGCACCTTGGTTCCGGTGGCTGTGGGTGTGGATTGCGCCGGAGGCGCCGATCCGGTATGCGAGGGGCTCGCCGACTGCGGCAGTTGGGTCGCGATCGGCATCGCCGGGGACGATGGCGCGGCGGCCGGATCGGAGGCCGGCGCTCCGCCGGTGGCCGCCGGACCTGGTGTTGTGGTCGTCACGGCAGCCGCCGGCGAGGCTGTGCTGGCACGGAAGAAGCGCGGCCCTTGCGTGGCTGCGAGCACCAGCACCGCGAGCGTGGCGACGGAACCTACCGCGATATACAGGCCGCGGCGGCTCCTGGGCTGCGCCAACGGGGCTCGAGGCGGCGGTGGAGGAACGGCCGCAGCTGCCGCGACTACCGGCGCGGCGGCGGGTCGCGCCGCAAATCCGAGCGAGGCTGCGACAGAATCGAGCGCAGCCGCCATTGCATCGGCTGACTGGAAGCGCTGGGCAGGATCCTTGGAGATCGACATCAGGATCACGTCATTCAGCGCCTGTGGCAACCGCGGGTCCACCTCGATCGGCGGCACCGGCGCCGAGTTGAGATGAGCGGCCATGATCGAGTAGTCACTGTCTCCCTGGAACGGCCGGCGTCCGGTGACGATTTCGTACAGCGTCACGCCGAGCGAGTACAGGTCCGAGCGCGCGTCCAGGTCGACGACTCCCTGGATCTGCTCTGGCGACATATAGTAGAGCGAGCCCACGGTGCGCCCGGTCTGCGTCAGCCTGCGGTCGGCCGCCATCTTGGCGATGCCGAAGTCCATGAGCTTGACCACTCCGTCGGGCGTGACCATCATGTTGGCGGGCTTGAGGTCCCGGTGGACCACGCCGCGGGCGTGCGCGTAGGAGAGCGCCGAGAGCGTGTCGCGGACGTAGCGGATGCCGCGGTCGAGCGGAATGGTCCCGCTGTGCAGCATTTGCTCCACCGTGACGCCCTCAACGAACTCCATGATCATGAGGATCTGGCTGCCCGCCCGCTGAGCCGTGTGCAGCGCCGCGATGTGCGGATGATCGAGGCTGGCCTGCACTTTGATCTCGCGGAGGAAGCGGTCGGCCAGCTCGGGCTCGCCGACCAGGTTGGGCAGCAGCACCTTCATGGCTTCAATGCGCTCGGAGATGATGTTGCGAACCTTGTAGACTTCGCCCATGCCCCCGGCGCCGAGAACCTGGATAATCTCGTAATCGCCGACGCGATCGCCGACCTGGAAACTCATAGCGGGCCTGCCTTCTAGTTGTTACGCACCGTGTCCTTGACCTGGGGTTTGCCGGCGCCCGAGAACTTGCCGACAGCCGAAGCCTCGTCGACCTCGGTGATGCGCACGGTGCCGACCGCATCCTCGACGCGGCGGAGGACACGTCCGGTGGCCGGGTCCTTGATGGATCGGTTCTCGCGCATGATCTTCAGTTGGTCGCCGACGCGGACGCCGGCCTTGCTGCCCACATTAAGGATGAGCGTGTCGCCGGACACATCGGCCACCATCCCGTTGACCTGGACAACCGTCGTGGGCAGCCGTGCGGCGCTGGACCCGAGCTGGGTTGCCAGCGAGGCCGTCGCGGCATTCACCGCTTCGCCCAGAATGCTGGAGGCGAAATTGGTGCTTTTCATGTCCACCACGCCGCCGACGGCGGTGCCGGAGCTGCCGCCGGCGCCGAGCAGCCCGGTGCCGGAGCGCTTGGATTCGCCCTGCGCCGTCACGGCGGCCAGGATCTCCGCCGTATTCGTGTTCACCATGCGCGCGGTCAGTGCGACCACCGCCTTCGCGCTCTTCAGGCCGACACCGCCGATGCCGAACCGGCTGCGGACGCCGCCGAGTGCGGCGCCGCCGATATTGGTCTGCTTGTCGTCGCGCCCGAACTGGGTGATGCTGCCCATGACAATCGCGTCCACACCGAGGATTTTGCCGATCTTCGCGGCAGTCGAAGCATCGGTGCGGTCGCTGTTCGAGAAATTCTGCTCGGCCAGAATCTTGTCGATGGCCTTACGCTCGATTACCGAATACACGCCCGAGTTCACCATCTTTTCCACCAGCAGGTCGGCCACGCCTTTACCGACATCCACGTTGGTTCCCCAGATGGAGGAAACGTACGTGTGCACCGTCGCGTAGTCGAAATCGAGAATCGCAACACGCTTTTTCGGCGCCTGCGCGGTGGCGGGCATCGCAAGAACGGTAGTCAGCAGAAGCAATTGAATTTTGCGAAACATACTTCCTCTCCTTGGCGGACTTCGCCGCGTGTCGCCGCCCGACCCAATGTCCGGCCGCGGCGGCAAGTGGATTCATTATAGTTGACTGGCGTACACTCGGCATCCCGGGCACGCCGGATGACGGCATACCGGGAAATGCCGCCGGCGCTCCCCCTTTCGCAGGCCGCCGCCCTACTGAGACGGTCGGCGCAACCTTCTGAGTCCGGGGTGTCTCGCGCTGGCTCAGCAGTGATGAGAAAAAGCGCTTCCGCGAAGCGGCCCTGAGCGCTGTGCGGACTGAGCCGTCCGGCTCACAACCAGTACAGCATCCAGTAAATCACTACACCTGTAACACTGACGTAAAACCAGATCGGCAGCGTCCACCGTGCCAGGTGGCGGTGCCGCTGGTACGCCCCGCGCCAGCCCCGGCGGAGGGTCACGATCGCCAGCGGCGGCACCAGCGCTGCCAGGACGGTATGCGTGAGCAGAATCGAAAGATATAGCGTCCGGATCCAGCCGGTCCCGCTGAAGCGCACCGAGCCGACGCGGTAGTGGTATACCAGATAGCTCACCAGAAACAGCACCGATACACAGAACGCCGCCAGCATCACACGGCGGTGCGTTTCGACGCGCTTGCGGCGAATCAGGGTGTACCCCCACGCGAGCAGCGCGGCGGCTGTGGCGTTCAGGGCGGCATTGACGGCGGGCAGGTCTTGCGCGGTGATCATGCTCAGCCGCTCACGCCTGCCAGTCGCTTGAGATCGGTGATGAGTTTGTCGATGTTGCCGGCCTCCGACGTGTCGTAGAACCCGCGGATGCGCGACTGGCCGTCCACCAGGACGAAACGCGTGCTGTGCTCGAGCGTGCCATCGATGTCGCCGAGCCGGAAGACGTTGCGGCTCAGATGGTGCAGATCGGACGGGGCTCCGGTCAGGAAGTGCCAGTTGGCCGAGTCGGCGCGGAAGCGCCTCGCATACGCGGCAAGGACTTCCGGCGTATCGCGCGCCGGATCAACGGTGAACGACACCATCTGCGCGTTCGGCACCGATGCGACCGCGTCGCGCACATGCCGCATCTGACTGGTCATCCGGGGGCACGGTCCACCGCAGTTCGTGAAGATGAAATCCGCAACCCAGAGGCGGCCGTTCAGCTTCTCGGAGCTGCGGAACGCTTGTCCACGGTGGTCGGTCAGGACGAAGTCGGGAACCACGCCATAAGAGGGCAGCGGCGGCTCCGGCGAACAGGCGGCCAACACGACGGCAATCATTGCCGCCAGCCTTTGTGGAAATGGCGCGAGCTGAAGCCGCGCAACCGTCTGGCGGATCCGCCTGCTCCGCGCCGGCTCGAATCCGGGCCCTTGATGCTTCGGGATCACAGCGGAGGACGGTCAACCAGCATCAGCCCATACAGGAGCGGCAGGTAGAGCACGGACGTGATGAGAATCGCGCGCGCCTGGGCACGCGTGCGATTGCGCGACGCGCGGATGCCGGCATGGAAGTACGCCGCGCCGAGCAGGATCGCACCCAGTAAATAGAACCCGCCCGACATGCCGAGGTAGAACGGCAGGATGCTGATCGGGATCAGCGCGAGCGAGTAGTAAAGAATCTGGCGCACGGTCAGATCGCCGCGGTCGTCGATCACGGGCAGCATCTTCATGCCGGCGCGGGCGTAGTCATCGCGGTACAGCCAGGCGATCGCGTAGAAATGCGGAAATTGCCAGAGAAAGAGGATCGCGAATAACGCCCAGCCCTCGATGGTCAGTTCACCCCGTGCCGCTGCAAAACCGATCAGGGGCGGCATGGCGCCCGGGATCGCGCCGACGGTAGTCGCGTGCCACGAGTGAGGCTTGAGCGGCGTGTACAGGCACAGGTACGTAAGCAGCGTGAACGCCCCCAGCAGGCCCGCCAGCAGGTTCGCCCCGAGCCACAGCTCGACGAAGCCGGCGACCGACAGCGCCGCCGCGAACCAGAAGGCATTGCCGGTCGAGATCCGCCCCGCCGGGATGGGGCGCTTGCGAGTGCGCTGCATCATGCCGTCGGCTTCGTGCTCCATCCACTGGTTGAGTGCCGCGGTGCCGGAGGCGATCAGGCCGGTCCCGAGGATCGTGTGCAGCAAGACCAGCCAACTCCAGTTCCGGGAAGCGCCAAAATAGAATCCGACACCAGTGCTCATGAGGATCAGCCAGGTGATCCTCGGCTTCGTGAGCGCGATGTAATCCCGGATCATTGCGCGGGCGTGGCTGGGAGTCCGCCGGCGGCGGTGGCGGCCTCTCGCGGCCGCACATGATGGAAGATATCGAGCATCAGGACAACGCTGCCGGCAAGCGTCAGGGCGCCGAGAGCGACATGCAGCACCGTGAGCAGCACGACCTCGCGCGGGGGCGCCAGAGCTTCCAGGTTGGAGGCACGCACGGTGTAGGCGGCGATCCCGACCAGCACTTGCGCTCCGGTGATCCAGATGAGCGCGTGGGCGGCCCGGCGCAGGCTGCGGTGCGATTCAAACTGGGCGAGGACGAAAATGGCGACCATCAGCACCACGGCCGTGACCACCAGGGCGCCGATGACGTGCGGCATCACCCCGAACGCCCGATGCCGGTAGCCCGCACCCAGAGCGATCTGCGCCAGCACCACGACCGAGGTGAAGACCGACAGGCTGCGCAGCGAGGGCCAACCCGTATCGACCACGGGTATGGCGCCAGCCCGCCAGCTTCGTGATGTGAACACGGCGATGGCAACCGTAGTCGCGAAGAAAAGCTGCGCGAGGCAGGCGTGCCCGACGCTCACCGGCTTGGGCATGAGATATCGAACCGTGAGCCCGCCCAGCACGCCCTGCACGATCACCGCGGCCAGCGCGATCAGGCCGATGCGCTTGATCCAGCGCCGGTCGTCGGCGCGCCATAGCCACGCGGCCAGGATGATGGTCAGCAAGCCAACGGTGGTGGCCACCATGCGGTGCCCGTGCTCGTAGAAGACACCTCCCTTCATCTCGGGCATCACCTGGCCGTAAGAGAGCGGCCAATCCGGGACGGACAGACCGGCCTGGTTACTCGTCACCAGCGCGCCTGCGAGCAGAAGGAGGAGTGTGGCCACCGCCAGCAAAATTGC
>JACOTZ010000210.1 GCA_016178155.1 Acidobacteriota bacterium | reverse complement strand
GCCGCGGAGTCGCCAGCGATTCCTCGATGACGCGCCGCATGGTGGCCACCCGAAACAGCGCCTGGCCGGGGCTTATTTCGCGGACCGCGGCGCGGATGGCGCCGGCGAGCGCCTCCGGCGGCCCATTGCCCCTGACCACCAGGGTCGACCCGTGACTGCGGATCTGGGCGAAGTTCTGCGCGACGTTGTAGTAGATCTCGGGTCTGGCGGGAATGCTCAATGCGGCCTGCCGCACGTCGCCGGACACGCCGATGATCGTGCCGCGATCGGTGCTGCGGCCAACCGGATCTTCATTCGGGAAATATTGCCGCGCCAAGGTCTCGTTCACAACGATCACCCGCGGAACGCCGGTACCGTCGCGCGTGGAAAACCCGCGGCCGCGGCGGAGTGGGATCCCCATGGCGCGAAAATATCCAGGGGTCACATATCGCAATTCCGCCTGCAGCAGCCCGGGACGCCCGGTTACGGTAAAGGCGCCGTGCCAACCGGAATTCTGCAGCGGCAGCAGCGAAATGAGCCCGGCGGCACGCACCCGGGGAACCTGGGCCACCCGCTCCTCGATGGCCATCGATTCCCGCGCGCCCCGCACCACAACGTGCGCGGTGAGCACGTTTTCGGCGTTCAGCCCCGGGTCTGTGCGCTGTAAGTTGACAAATGTCCGCAGCAGGAGTCCCGCGCCCGCAAGCAAAACGAAGGCCAGAGCGAGTTCCACAACCACCAGCGCTTCGCGGAGCGCTGGCCTCAGTCCACGGGTCTTGAGCTCGCGCGCGCCGCCGCCCGCGGCTGCGAAGGCGGGGGCGACGCCGAACGCGATTCCCGCCGCCGTGCAAAGCGCGAGCATAAACGCGAATAGGCGCCAATCCAGTCCGACATCTCCGGAGCGCGGAATCTGCTCCCCCGCGAGTTTTACCAGCATTCCGCTTCCCCACACACCGATCGCCAGACCTGCCACGCCGCCGGCGAGCGCGAGCAAAATGCTTTCGGTGAGAAACTGCCGGATCAAGCGGACGCGGGTTGCGCCGAGGGCCGCGCGAACCGCGACCTCGCGGGCGCGCGAGGCGCTGCGGGCGAGCAACAGGTTCGCCACGTTCACGCACGCCACAAGCAATACCATCCCCACGGCGCCGAGCAGCACCAGGAGCGAGCGGCGCACGGGCGCCGTCACGACATCTTTGAGAGGCCGGACACGTACCTCGCGGCCGGCCTGGGACGGGCCTTCCATCGCAGCCAGTTCCTGCCGCGCCGCCTCGATTTCAACTCCCGGTTTCAGCCGCGCCACGACGGCGTCGAGACGCCCGTGGAGACCGTCTCGGAGCTCCCCCCGCGCATCCCAGGGGATCCACAGGCTCGTGGACGATGTATATGGGAACCGAAAGCGTTCCGGCATGACGCCGATGAGCGTAAACGATTCTCCATCGAGCGTAATCCCGCGGCCAACGGCAGAGGGATCTCCGCCAAAATGCGTTTTCCAGAAGCTGTACGACGCGACCAAGACGTTCAGAGAATCTCTCTCATCGAAGGTTCGTCCCGCCAGCGCCTCCACCCCGAGCAAACCGAAGATCCCGCGCTCGGCACGCACCACGGGAACCTGCTCCGGTTCGCCGAACCCTTGGAGATTCCTGCTGGACTTCGTATAAGTAATGATCCCGTCGAGCAGGCGGCTGCGGGTCCGCCATTGTTCGAAATCGCGGTACGGCACCGGGCCGTCGAAACCGATCCCGGATTGGTCGGGCGGCTGCCTCTCGTACACCTGCACGAGACGATCGGCATCGGCGAAGGGCAGCGGCCGCAGCAGCACGCCGCTTACGACGCTGAAGATCGCGGCGTTGGCTCCGATCCCAACCGCGAGTGTTGCGATCGCGGTGAGCGCGAAGGCCGGCGACTTGGCCCAGCCGCGCAATGCAAATCGAACATCCTGGATGATGCTATCAGCCGATTGCATGGTCCCTCCAGCTCCGGGCTGAGCACGTGCTTGAGCTTCACGCGATTATCCCATCGTTTGCCTGCCGCTTCAAGCGTGCTCGCGAGCCGCGGCTTCACATCCTCCGCGTTCCGCGGGGGGCGCTTCGAGCGCCTCGCGAGCCGCCGCGGCTCAGAAGGCGATGGAGTGGATAGCGGCCGCACACGGCCGGATTCGTCGTCAGTGCCGGCCCGGCGCAGGCAGGGCGAAAGCGACGTAGGCGCCGCCCGCCGGCGTCTTTGATTTTCCACCGCCGGCGGCGATGACCAGGTATTGGCGGCCGTTCACCATGTAGGTCGCCGGCGTGGCGTTGCCCGCAAACGGCAGGGTCGTCTCCCACAGCAGCTTGCCCGTGAGCTTGTCAAAGGCGCGAAACTTGCGGTCATAGTTGGTGGCGCCGATGAAGAGCAGGCCGCTGCTCGTCACCAGCGGTCCGCCGTAGTTGTCGGTGCCGGTGTTGCGCAGGCCCTTCGCCGCGAGTTCGGGGTATTCGCCGAAGGGAATCTTCCAGGCGATCTCGCCGGTATCGAGGTTGATCGCGTTCAGCGTGCCCCACGGCGGCTCGATGGGCGGATAGCCTTCGGGATCGAGGAACTTGTTATAGCCGTCGATCCCGTACTTCTGATCGATCGGCGACGGGCCCGGCGTGCCGGCGACGGCCTCGTCCTCGCCAAACGCGATATACCGCATCACCGCCCGGAGTCCCGCGGGCTGCAGGTGCGCGAAACCAGGCATGCGCCCGCTGCCCTCGCGGATGACGCGCGTGATCTCTCCGTCCTCGTGCTTGTCGCGGATGCCGGCGAGCGATGGAAACTCGGGCGGCGTGCCTTTCAGGTCGTCGCGATGGCAGGATGCGCAGTGCCGCGCGTACAGCTCGCGGCCGCTCGCCCGGGCCCGCGCCGGCGGCCGCGGCACCAGCCGCAGGATCTGCACGAGCTCGTTCGAATTCACGTACAACAGCCGCGTCTCGGGATCGAATGCCGCGCCGCCCCATTCGCCGCCGCCGTCGAAACCGGGAAACACGATGGTTCCCTCGCGGCTCGGCGGCGTAAATGGCCCGGCGTAGCGAAGCTTTTGATACTGCTCGCGCACGGCCCGATGCACCTCGGGCGTGCGCCGGGTGATCATTTCTTCCGTGAACCACTGGCGCGTAAAGGGCGGAGGCTTGAGCGGGAACGGCTGCGTGCCGGCGAGTACTTCGCCGTCGACGTCGGTCTGCCGCACTTTGCGGTACTCGATGGGAAACAGCGGTTTCCCCGTTTCCCGCTCGAACACGAATACATGGCCGCTCTTGGTGGTCTGCGCGACCGCATCCACGGCGCGCCCGTTACGCCGCACCGTCACCAGCGCCGGCGGCGCCGGCAGATCCCGGTCCCACACGTCGTGTTTGACGAACTGGAAGTGCCAGACACGCTCGCCGGTCGCGGCCCTGAGCGCGAGCAGTGAATTCGCAAACAGGTTGTCGCCCCGGCGGTTCGCGCCGTAGAAGTCGAAGGCCGCCGACCCGGTGGGCACGAAGACGAGCCCGCGCTTCTCATCGAGCGCCATCCCCGCCCAGTTGTTCGCCGCCCCGATGTACGAATGTCCCCCGGCGCTGCCGGCAGAGATTCACCGGTGATGCCGCCGAGAATCAGCATGTCCCGGTAAACGATCCCGGGCGTGGTCGCGCCGATGTTCAGGCTGCGCGGATCCCGGCCGAGACCCTCGCGGAGATCGACGTGGCCGTCGTTTCCGAAGCTCGGGACCGGCCTGCCGGTCGTCGCATCCAATGCGTACAGAAAATGCCGCGCCGCAACGAAGATCCTGCGCTCGCCGCCCTCGCTCCAATAGCTGACGCCGCGGTTGCGCTTCTTGCTGGCGCTGGGGCGGCCGTCGAACGGATCGAAGCTCCAGATCAGTCTGCCGGTGGCGGCATTGAGCGCGACGACGCGCAGCTTCGGGGTGGTCGCATACAGCACGCCATCCACAATGATGGGGTTGCACTGCATTTCCGAGCCCGGGAACGCGTCTCCGGTGTCGTAGCTCCACGCGACCTGGAGATCCCGCACGTTGTCGCGGCTGATCTGGCTCAATGTGGAATAGCGGATGCTCTCCGGCCCGCCGCCGTACACCTTCCACTCGTTGTATCGGTCCGCCGCCGGACCTTGCGCCGCCGTCAGGACAAGCGCCGGCAGCGCGAAAACCCACGATTTCTTCATCGAGTTCATAACCAGTGTACGAGGAGGCGGCCGGCGGCACGGAACCCGGTGAAAATACGCGCGCTACAATAGCTTCGCGGATGCGGCAAATTGGCCGGTACCAGATCCTCAGCGAGTTGGGCCGCGGCGCGATGGGTGTTGTCTACCGCGCGCTCGATCCCTCCCTCGGCCGCACGGTAGCGATCAAGACCATCCGCCTCTCCGAGCTGGTGGATTCCACCGAGCGCGCTCGCCTGCGCGACCGTCTCCTGCGCGAGGCGCAGTCGGCCGGTATGCTTTCGCATCCCAACATCGTCACCATTTACGACATCGCCGAGGAGGGTGACCTCACCTACGTCGCCATGGAGTTCATCGACGGCTCCACCCTCGAGGCCTTCCTCGCTGCCAATGTGCCCGACCGCCGACTGGTCATCGACATCCTGCACCAGAGCGCGGCCGCGCTCGATTACGCGCATACGCGCGGCGTCGTGCATCGCGACGTGAAGCCGGCCAACATCATGCTGCACGAAGGCCGCACGGCGAAGATCGCCGATTTTGGGGTCGCCCGCATCCAGTCGGCACAGATGACGCTCGGCAGCGCGCTCATGGGCACCCCCAACTACATGGCCCCCGAGCAGGTGCATGGCGGAGCCGTGGACGGCCGCGCCGATCAGTTCTCTCTGGCTGTGATCGCCTATGAGCTGCTCACCGGCGAAAAACCGTTCACCGCCGAGTCCATTCCATCGCTGGTTTTCAAGATCGCGCACGAGGATCCCGCGCCGCCGCAGCGGCTCAACCCGACCCTCGGCTGGCCGGTCGAGACCGTGCTGAGGCGCGCCTTGGCCAAACATCCGGCGGACCGTTATCCAACCTGCAGCGAGTTCGTCACCGCGCTTGAAAACGCCTGCAATACATCCAAGGACTGGAAGCCGCTGCCGTCGGGCGCAAGTCAGAGCCTGCCGACTATGGCCGGCCCCTCCGCGCGGATCGAGCCCGCCCCGCCGATAACTCCGCCCGCCTTGCCCACAGCCGGGGAGCCGCGGCCGGAATCCAGGCTGCTACGTTTTGCGCGCATGACGGCCGTGGTTGTGCTGACGATCGGTCTGATTGCGTTTGCCATCACCGGCGCGCGCCGTATTCTGAGCCCGCGGCCCCAGGACGTCGCAGTCACGCCGGCGCCCCTGCCCCAGCAGGTCCAGCCCAACGCCATTCCGCCCCCGCAGGCGGCGCCCCAGCCGAGCACCTCGCCCACCGGCGCGGCAACGCCTGAACCAGGGCCGTCACAGGCCGAGCCGGCGAAGCCCGAGCAGGCGAAACCCGAGCCGTCCGGGGAGGCGCCGGTCGAGCCCGTGAAGCCGCCGCTGCCTGAACGTCTGGTCCCGCGCCGCACCGAGAAGCCGGTGAGCGACGAACCGCAGCCCGTGCGCTTCGTGACCAGCCCTCCGAGCGGCACCGTGACGGTCGACGGCCGCTCCGATCAAAGCTGCACCGCTCCCTGCAGGCTGACTTTATCTCCCGGCCGGCACAGTATGTCCGCCGTGGTCGCGGGACACCGCCGAGGCCTGCAAATCTTCGAAGTGCCGCGCGACCAGGACGTCTTTATTCACCTGGAGCGCTCCGTTGGCACCCTCACGGTGCGCTCGGATCCGGCGGGAGCCTCGATCACCATCAATGGGAACGCACGTTCGGAAAAAACTCCCGCCGCCATCACCCTGCCGGTGGGCCGCTACAGCCTCGAGGTTGCGAAGGAAGGATTCAAGAAGGACGTCTCCGAAATCGAAATCCGCGATTCCGCAATCACCAATATCAACGTGGACTGGACAAGCCGATGAAACTATCTAGACGCACTCTCTTCCTGACCTTCTCCGCCGCCGCCTTGCGCGGGCAATCCGGGCCGCCCGCCACTCCGAAACGCAACATGATCGTGCGCTCGAGCCGGCCGGAGGATTATGAGATGCCGCTCGAGGGCTTCGAGGAGTGGATCACTCCGATCGAGCGCTTCTACGTGCGCAGCCACCACTACACGCCGAAAGTCGAGTTGAGCGAGTGGAAGCTCAGCATCAGCGGCGAGGTCGCTCAGCCGCTGACGCTGACGATGGCGGACATCAAGCGCTTTCCTCGCGTCGAACTAGTCGGCGTGATGGAGTGCGCGGGCAACGGCCGGGGACTCTTTGAGCCGCCCGTGCCTGGAGTGCAATGGACCTACGGCTCCATCGGAAACGCGCGCTGGGCGGGCGTACGGCTGTCCGATGTTCTCCGCAAGGCCGGCATCAGGGGCGCTCCGCTCGAGGTTTTATGCGACGGCGCGGACGTGCCGGTCGGAACCATGCCCGAGTTCCAGCGCAGCATCCCGTTTCGCAAGGCCATGCACCCGGACACGCTGCTCGCCTACGAGATGAACGGCCAGACGCTGCCCGTCTCGCACGGCTTCCCTCTGCGCGTGATCGTGCCCGGCTGGGCCGGCGACAGTTGGACGAAATGGCTCGCGCGCACGGAGGTTCGTAAAGAGCCGTTTCAGGGATTCTTCATGCAGACGGCTTACCGGCATCCGGGCAAGCCGGTACCCCCCGGCATGGCTGTTGATCCCAAGCTGATGAAGCCGGTCCAGAACCTCGGCGTGAAGTCCGTGTTAGCTGCTCCCTTGGATGATGCGGTTTTGCCCAAGGCGCCGCTGCGGATCGCGGGTGCTGCCTGGAGCGGCGAGACCCCCCTGGCGTCGGTGCAGGTGTCGGTGGACCGTGGCCGTACCTGGCATCCCGGAATCCTCGGGCGCGAGCAGGCGCGCTACGGCTGGCGCCTGTTCCACTACAACTGGACGCCGCGCGATACCGGCCACTACGTCATCATGGCCCGTGCCTTCGATACGCTCGGCAGAACGCAGCCCTTCGTTCAGGAGTGGAATCCGTCAGGGTATCTCAACAACACCGTTCACCAGGTCGCGGTGGAGATCTCCGACAGCCCCGGACCTCGCGCCGTGCCCGCCGGCGGAAGCACGGGCCAGATGGAGAAATTCAAACCGCCGCAAAGTTACCGTACCGCCTGTCTCGCCTGCCATCAAGAGGACATCATCATGCAGCAGCGCCTCACTCGCGTGCAATGGGCGGCCGATGTCGACAAGATGGTGCGCTGGGGCGCGAAAGTCAATCCGAAAGAGCGGGAAGAGATTATCGAGTACCTCTTGCGGCTCTACGGACCGCGGCCGGCGAACTGACTCTGCCCAACCTGTAACCGGGAACCGCCCCGTAGCACAAGGCGCGCTGGCGGCCACCCGTAGAGCGCCTGGAGAAACGTGGGCCACGCGGCATCCCACGCTCTGGCCCGCGAAGTTTGCGCAGGCGACGCGCGGTAACCAAGAACGCGCGACTGACTCTATATGTCGATGAAGGAGGTCACGTGAATCGAAGAGCCGCGTACGGACTTTTGCTGTCTCTGCTGGTAATGGCGGCTGCTGGTCTCGTCATTGCGGGCAAGCCGCCCATCATGCCCGCCTTCTATAACGGCGAGATGGTGTTCTTCACCGTTGTGAGCCAAAATGTCCAGGGTGTGGAGGAGCGTGGGAATCTGCACGACGTCGCGATCCCGCTGTACTCGTTTGGGCCGCATGGAAGCGAACTTCAGCCTGACGTTTTGTCGGCAATTCCGGGCGTAACCGGGTATAGGCCGTGGTGGGAGGTCGTCCAGGTCGTCGTGTTGAATGGGCGTGATGTCACCACGAATCCCTTCACGTCCGAGCAGGCAATACTGCAGGCCGAGTCGGCCGGCGAAGTCGATCTCATCGATACGGAATTCGTGTTTCTCTGCCAGGTCCTGCCCGGGAATAACCGGTAAGCAAACAAAATCGCTTCGGAACTGTGGGGCGGGCCGTTTGACCCGTTTCCAGGTCGTTTCGTGTTCCGATCGAGAACTCGAGCCCGGGGGCACGATGGCACCAGATGCCGCCGGTAGCGACTTGCTGCCGTCTGCCGCGTAGCGCCGCGCCGGGCCGGCGCGCTCGCCCACCGGCGCACGATCGCGGCGGCGAAGGTGGAAGCGGAACTGCACGCCCCTCTCAGGGGAGTCCGCCGAAGAAGAGGTTTGAAAAGCGACGGTGGCGAGCTGCTTGCCTTTTGCGGCGAGCAGGATGGCCAGCCCCTTCGCCGGCCGCGTGTGATGCGGCGTCAAGCTGCCCCGTGGTCTCCAGAAACATCTCCCCGGCCGTCCGCGGCTCTCTACGCACTGGCCAACTGCACCACAAGGCACACACCAGCGGCCCGGATATGCATTGACCACACTGTCTATCGAGTTTCAAGTTTGATACAGCCTTTCGCAGCGCGTGGCGGAGGAGTATACTCGCGCCAGAGGCTGTGCCATGATTGCTCGCAAGCTCGGCCAGTATCAGCTCACTGAAGAGTCTCGGCTCGGGCGGCATGGGCGTGGTTTACCGCGCCACCGACACCAAGCTGGACCGGCAGGTTGCGATCAAGATGCTTCCGGAATCCTGCGCCCGCGATCCGGAACGCCGCGCCCGCTTCGAACGTGAAGCACGCCTGCTGGCTTCTTTGGATCACCCCAATGTGGGCGGCATATACGACTTCGCCGAGGTGGACGGCGCCTGCTTCCTGGTTCTGGAACTGGTGCCCGGCGCCACGCTGGCCGAGCGGCTGCGCGGCGGCTCGCTGCCGGTTTCAGAAGCCATGGACGTCTGCCGCCAGATGGCGGCGGCGCTCGAAGCGGCACACGAACGGGGAATTATTCACCGCGACCTGAAGCCCGCCAACATCAAGATCACGCCCGAAGGCCAGGTCAAGGTGCTGGACTTTGGGCTGGGCAAGGCGCTGCAAGCCGATTCGGCCGCGGCCGGGGCGGTTTCGCAATCTCCCACCATCACGGCGGAGAGCACGCGCGTGGGCGTGATCCTGGGCACGGCCGCCTACATGAGCCCCGAACAGGCGCGCGGCAAGGCGGTAGACAAGCGCACCGATATCTGGTCGTTCGGGTGCGTGCTGTTTGAAGTGCTGACCGGCAGGAAAGCGTTCGCCGGCGAGACGACCTCCGACTTCATCGGCGCGATTCTGAGCCAGGAGCCGCGCTGGGAACTGCTGCCGGCCGAGACGCCGCCGACGGTGCGGGACCTGGCGGCGCGCTGCCTGCGCAAGGACCCGCACCATCTGGTGGATGCCAGCGGACCGTAGCGGGCCGCCCGAGCGGCTCAAAGTCGAGGGTCAGCAGCAGGGCGCGGGGCCCTGGTCGCCAGATGGCCGCGCTGTCGCCTTCACCCGCGTGCTGGGCACGGGCCTGGGAGGCGACGTGTTCGTTGCGGAACTGGCCGACGGCAAGGCGCGCGCTAGCGCCGCCAGCCGCTTCGACGAGGGCGGGCCGCGCTTCTCGCGCGACGGCCGCTGGATCGCCTATTCCTCCAATGAGTCCGGCCGCAGCGAGGTATACGTGCACGTATCCCGGCCCGGGGCCCAAAACCCAGGTATCCACTGAAGGCGGCAGCGACGCGATGTGGGCGTACAATGGCCGCGAGCTGTTCTACCGTAACGGCGACCAAATGCTGGCCGTGCCGGTCTCTACGCGAAGCGGCTCCACGGCGGGCAAGCCCCGGGTATTATGGAAAGCGCATTACAACGCGGGGCTGAACTCGATGTGCGGCGCCGCCGGCCCCGGCACCTGCAACCACGACATCAGCGGAGACGACCAGCGCTTCCTCATGGTCCAGGAAAGCGACACCGACGTCCCAGCCACCGAAATCCGCGTGGTGTTGAACTGGTCGGAAGAGGTGAAAAAGCTCGTCGCTGCGCGCTAGCTACTTTCCGGCGCAAAAATGCCGTTTTCGCCTGAAGACCACTCCCTTAAACGGTCGTGGCTCAGAAAGACGCCGTTGGTAGCGCAGGACTTGTAACGGAGCCGCGAGCGTGAGCGAGCGGTTGGACGGCCCAAGAACCGAATTTTGCGCCGGAAAGTAGCTGGGTCTGCGAGGCCGGTTAATCATTCGTACGACGGCTCGCGGAGGGATTGAGAATCCCGCGTGGGCATACCCTCACTCACGGATCGC
Source organism: Acidobacteriota bacterium (assembly GCA_016178155.1). GTDB lineage: Bacteria > Acidobacteriota > Terriglobia > Bryobacterales > Bryobacteraceae > JACOTZ01. Next base: position 10,083 of record JACOTZ010000210.1, on the reverse strand, counting down.
GATCGTCCGGCCACCGCTCGCTTCAGCCGGTTGGTGATGGCGCCACGTACGTAAAGCGCCAAGAAGTTGTACACCAACGCTGATGTATACTAACGGTCTACCCCCACAAGGAGTTTTACCCAATGAATGTGCCCTTTTACGGCCACGTCAAACAGTACCACAGCATCAAAACGGAGATCGACGCGAATATCCAGGAGGTCCTCGAGAGCGGCCAGTACGTGATGGGCCCCATGCTCAAGCGCTTCGAACGGGAACTTGCCGATTATCACGGGATGAAGTACGCAGTGGGCGTCGGCAACGGCACGGATGCCTTGTGGCTGGCGTTCATGGCCCTCGGCATCGGCCCCGGCGACGAATGCATCACCACCACCAACACCTTCTTCGCCACCGCCGAAGCCATCTGGATTGCGGGCGCCACCGCGGTCTTCGTCGACTCGGATGCGAGGACAAACTGCATTGACCCGGGCGCGATTGAAGCCGCCATCACATCCAGGACCAGGGCGCTGGTGCCTGTCCACCTGTATGGCCAGTGCGCCGACATGAAGGCCATCCGCAAGATCGCCGACCGGCACAATCTGTTCGTCGTCGAGGACAACGCCCAGGCCATCGGCGCGCGCGGCGATGGCTTCCGGATCGGCGAGTTGAGCGATGCCGTTTGCACCAGCTTCATCACCCAGAAGAACCTCGGCACGTTCGGCGACGGCGGTGCGGTGGTCACCAACAATGAGCAGGTGGATCGCGCCATCCGCAGGCTGCGCAATCACGGTTCCGAGAAGCGCTCCTGCCACAGCATGGGTTTCAACAGCCGCCTGGATGACATCCACGCCGGCGTTCTCAGCGCCAAGCTGAAGCATATCGACGAATGGAACGACCTGCGCCGCAAGTGGTCCGCGCGCTACTCGGCCTGCCTCAAGGACGCGCGCAACCTGACGCTGCCCCACGAGCAGCCCGGCTACCGCCACGTTTTCCACCTCTACGTCATCGAGACCAGGCGCCCCGAACATCGCGATCCGCTGCTCAACTTCCTGAACGCGAATGGCGTCGACGCGAAGTGTCACTATCCGATCGCGATCCATCAGCAGGAGGGCTATCCCTGGGGCAAGCAGGCGCGCATCGCCGGACCTATCCCGAATTCCGAGCGCAACGCCGCCTGCTGCGTCTCCCTGCCGATGTTTCCGGAGCTCACCAGGGAGGAAGTGGACGTCGTGATCGAAAAAACCCTCGAGTGGGACAGGACCGTGGGTGAAGCGTGAAGGAGAGATACCGCGTCCTGGTGGCCGGCATGGGCAAGCGTGGCATGCACCATGCCGCCGCTTTTCAGACGAATCCCCGTTTTGAGTTGGCCGGCATCTGCGACCCGGACGAGGCGCGCCTGGAGGACGCGTCGGCCAAGCTCGGCGCCGCGGTAAAAGGGAAGGGCGTCAGAGAGGTCGCCGGGGCGGTCCGGCCCGATGTTTTCTGTTTCTGCACGCCGCCCCACGTGCGCGTCGATATGGTTCGCGCCGGTGTCGAGAGCGGCGCCCGGCTGATCGCCATGGAGAAGCCCATCGCGCTCACCAGCGCCGAAGGCTTCGAGATTCGGGACCTGCTTGCCGCGAGCGGCGTAAAGGCCGTTGTGAGCCACCAGCACCGCTACGGAGAGCATTACCGGAAGGTGAAGGAAGTGATCGCAAGCGGCGCACTCGGCCGCATCCATACCGTTTATGGGACGGCGACCGGTTGGATGATGCACATGCTCTCTCATCTGATCGACTACATGCGCTGGTACAACGGCGAGGCCGAAGCCGAGTGGGTGATCGCGCAGGCCGCCGGCCGCGGCAAACTGGCCGACCTGCATCCTTCGCCCGACTATATTGCCGGCTTTATCCACTTCCGCAACGGAGTCCACGGCGCCATCGAGTGCGGAGCGGGAGCGCCCGATGTGCCGGAAGTCGAATACTGGTGGCGGAAATGCCGCATGGGAGCGCAGGGGACGGACGGCTTCGCCGAGGTGCTTACGGGCGGCGGCTGGCGCGCGGTTACCAAAGAGGGCGCCTGCTCCGGTGGCGGTTCCATGAACTACGACCTGGACATGCCGCCCTATATTCAGGAAATGGCCGACTGGCTCGACGACGACAGCCGCATCCATTCCTGTCACTTCGGCAGCGCCTACCAGGGATTCGAGATCATGATGGCATTCTGCCGCTCGGCGGCGCAGGGCGGGCAGGTGCCGCTGCCGCTCAACCGAGCCGCCGACGAAATCGATTTATTGAGGCGCTCGGTTCCGCAGGCGAAAGTGCTGCTGTCGATTCCGGCAAGCGCCAAAGAGTACTCCGCGTAGCTACTTTCCGGCGCAAAATTCCGCTCCTTGACAGTCGCGGCTCGGTCACGTGTTGACTGTACTGAGCGCGCGTGAGCAAGCCGGGATGTCCCTGCGGGACATCGAAAGCAATGAAAACACGGGGCCGAGGCCCAGTGCTTTCGACGGAGCGGCCCATTTCGTCCGTTTCGAGCGCTCTTGCGCCACACAAGTGGCTTAGGACGGAGCAGCGGACAACTCGCCTGCCCGGCTGTCGTTGCATCCCGGAGCCCCGCCGCTTTCGTTCACCAACTGATTGCGGTCATGGAGCGCCGCTGAACCTCGGCTAAGTGTTCCGCTTGCCAAGCTCGCCCGCCTCCACCACGTCCCGCACCGGTGCGGTCGCTTCCCCCTGCTCCTCGATCGGTCCGGTGATCAGCCGCGCGCCGCGGCTGTATGTGAAATAGTCGTACGCCCAGCGGATGAACACAAGCAAACGGTTCTGAAAGCTCACCAGGTACATCAGGTGAACGAATAACCAGAGCAGCCAGGCGACATACCCTTCAAAGCGGAACCGTCCGAATTGTGCAACCGCTTCGGCCCGCCCGATAACCGCCAGGCTGCCTTTATCGCAATAATGGAAGCGCCCGGCCCGCTCGCCCTTGAGGCGCTTGCCGATTACCCCGGCAACGTAGCGGCCCTGCTGCATCGCCACCGCGGCCACGCCCGGCAGTGATTTGCCCGTCTCGTCGCGGTAATTTGCGAGATCGCCGATGACGAAGATCTCCGGATAACCGGGCACACTGCAATCTTCCGTCACAATGATGCGGCCGCCGCGATCACGCTCAGCGCCCGTGCGCTCGGCAATTACGCCGCCGAATGCCGAGCCTTTTACCCCCGCCGCCCAGATCACGGTTCGGGATTCGATCCGGCCGGCCCCGGGCGCAGCCTGAACCGTAATGCCCTGATCGTCAATGGCCGTCACACGCGTCCCCAGCCGCGCGCGTACTCCCAGTCCGATGAGCGCCTTCTCGGCCGCCCGGGACAGCTTCGCATCGTAGGCGTCGAGCAGCCGGTCTCCGGCCTCCACCAGCAGGATTTGCGACTCTTCCGGCCGAATGGAACGGAAGTCGGACTTGAGAACGTCATTCGCAATCTCGCCCAGCGCTCCCGCCAGCTCAACCCCGGTAGGTCCGCCTCCCACGATCACGAATGTCAGCCAGGACCGCCGCCTGGCTGGGTCCGTCTCGCGTTCGGCAGCTTCAAATGCGTACAGAATCTTGTGCCGGATCCACGTCGCATCTTCGATGGTCTTAAGGCCCGGCGCATACCGCTCCCAGGAATGGTTTCCAAAATAATGATTCTGAGAGCCGGCGGCAACCACCAGCGTGTCGTACGGCAGTTCTTCGCCGTCCTTCAACCGGAGACGGCGGCGCCGCGGATCCAGGTCGGCGGCCTCCGCGAGCAGCACGCGCGTATTGCTGCTTCTGTGCAGAATGTGCCGCAAGGGCGACGCAACCTCGGAGGGCGACAATTCTCCCGTCGCCACCTGATAGAGCAGCGGTTGGAAAAGGTGAAAGTTGCGCCGGTCAACGAGAGTGACCTCGACCGGCGCGCGGCGCAGCGACTGTGCGGCGTACAGGCCGCCAAACCCGCCGCCGATGATCACCACTTTGTGACGTTCGGTCATGGCTGCCAAGAAACACTCGGACACGCTCTCGAGGCATCGCGGCTCGAGCTTCCGATTCAGGCCGCCTGACCGGCAGCCACTCCGGAAACAGGCCTACGTTCGATGCGTCGTGCCAACGTCCGGGCTCGGAAAACCGGGGGTGCGCCCGGGAGCTCCCGCCCACTTCTTGGATGCGATCGTGTATTGTCCGAGTGCAGCAAAAGCCTCGCCCTCTGTAACTGTCCGCGCCATCAAGCGTCGAAGAGTGCAATGCGTATCACCGTTCCACACCGCAAGCCCGTACCGGAAGTGATTCGGCTCATCGATCAATCGGCCGACGAATTCTTTACCGGCCTGCCGGTTATGGGCCTCCAGATCGTGGAAACCAGGAAAGAGTGGAGCGGCCCGAACATGAAGTACTCATTCATCGCTCGTTTGGCATTCGCCACTCTGCCGGTCAGCGGGTCCGTGTATGTGTCCGAGCGGGAGGTGACGATCGAAGTGGACCTGCCGCCGCTGCTCGCGAGGCTCCTCCCGGAAGAGAAGGTTCGCGAAAGCATCCAGTCGCGCGTGAAGGGCCTCCTCGGCGGTCCGACTGCCGAGCGCTGAACGTCGGGCCGCGAGTTTTCCCCACCCGCCCCCGAATTGGTCGCGCTTCCGCAAAAGCCGACCAGGACGACTCCCGATGTGGGCGACTGCAAGCTGCCGGCCATTGAGCGATTTTGGCCATCTCACCGCCGTGGTCGTTTTCAGTTGACGCCTGAAGGACGGTTGCTCCGACGGCACTTTTCAGAGAATTTTTGCCGCGCTGCCGCACTATATAGCGATGCGGAGAAGCCGCCCAGGTCGCGTTCTCGCCGGACTGGCGTCGGCGTTGATCGCGGCAGCCGCGCAGACCCACGGCCCCGAATGGCAGTCGCTCGACAAAGCTTACGCAGCCTTGCGCGAAAAAGCCTACGATGCCGCGGTTGCGCACTTCCAGGCCGCAGTCTCGGCCGCCCCACAGCGGGCCGACATTCGCAAGGACCTGGCCTACACGTATCTCAAAATCGGGGAGCCTGAAGCCGCCCGGGACCAGTTCGCCCAGGCGATGCGGCTCGATCCCGCCGGCCAGCATGTCGCGCTCGAGTACGCATTCCTCTGTTATGAGACCAGGATGCAGGCCGAAGCGCGGCGTGTCTTCGACCGGATTCGCAAGCTGGGCAACCCCACCGCCGAACAGGCGTTCCAGAACATCGACCGCCCTCTCGCCGAGGGTATCGCCCGCTGGCAGCGAGCCATCGAGCTTGCGCCCGACAACTGGAGCAACCATGAAGAGCTGGCGAAGCTGGCCGAGCAGCGCGACCAGCTCGAGTTGGCGGCCCGAAACTATGAAATCGCCCTCCACCTGCGTCCCGATCTTCGCTACTTGCTGCTCGACCTCGGCCGCGTGTGGAAAATGCAGGGGCGCACCGAGCAGGCCCATGCAGCACTCCTCGCCGCCTCGCGCGGCACCGAGCCGCGAGTCGCCGAGACAGCCCGTGAATTGCTGCCGTCCCGCTACCCGTACGTGTACGAGTTCCGGCGGGCCATCGGAATCGACCCAAAAAATACGGAGCTGAGGCGTGAACTCGCTTACTTGTTCCTGGAAATGGACCAGATCCCTGGGGCCGAAATCGAGTTCACCGAGGTTTTGCGAAACGAACCCAATGACCTCCTTTCCGCCGCCCAACTTGGGTTTCTTCGGCTGAAACGCAACGACGCCGCCGGCGCCCGCCCATTGCTCGAGCCCGTGCTCCGCTCCGGCAACGAGGAACTGGCCGATCGGGTTCGTTTCGCGCTCGGGTTGCCGCGCACCCTCCGCAAGCGTCCGGAAACGCCCAGAAGCAAGGTTTCGGTAGAGGCCAAGCTGCTGGCGGAAAAGAGCTTACAAGCCGGCTACCTGAAGGATGCACTCAAGTACCTGCGCATCGCGCATGAAAACGATCCGCTCGACTTCTCCATCATCCTGAAGCTGGGATGGACGAGCAATATCCTCCACGATGACAAGGAGGCGATCCGGTGGTTCCGGCTCGCCAGGAAAAGTCCCGATCACGCCATCGCGCGCGAGGCCTCGCACGCCTACCGCAGCCTCCGCCCCGCGCTCGCGCGGTTCCGCACCAGCCTCTGGGCATTCCCGTTCTTCTCAACCCGCTGGCACACCGTCTTCTCGTACGCGCAGCTCAAAACCGAGATGAGACTGGGCGAGCTTCCGTTCCGGCCGTACGTGTCTCTGCGGCTGATGGGCGACAGCCGCGGGCGCACCCTGATTCCCAACCTCGCCGGCCCTCAGTATCTTTCTGACACGGCCGTGATCGCCGGTCTGGGCATTGGCACCAAAAACTGGCGCGGCCTCTCGGGCTGGATGGAAGCAGGCACGGCGATGTCGTACCTCAGCCGTGCACGCTCATCGAGGCTCACACCCGACTACCGGGGAGGACTGGCCTTCGGCCGCGGCTTCGGCCATAATCTCGGGCCATCATCGCGCGGCTGGTTCTACGAGACCACCGCGGATGCCATCTTTATCAGCCGGTTCGATAATGACTTCCTTGTCTACTCGCAACACCGGACCGGATACACGCTGCCGGCGGCCGGCGCTGTGCAGTGGCAGCTCTATTGGAATGGCAATCTCACCGCCGATGCAAAACGCCTGTACTGGGCGAACTTCCACGAGACCGGCCCGGGGCTGCGGCTGCAGTGGCAAAGCGCATACGGCCCGGTCCGGCTCTCAGTCGATGCACTCCGCGGCGAATACCTGATGCGCAGGAACAATCCTTATGGCGGTCCCTTTTACGACATCCGCGCTGGACTCTGGTATGCGTTCACCTACTAGCGTGGCGTCCCGCGGCTCGGAAGTGTTCATTCTGAGCCGCGGGTCCCCTGGCCGGCTCGCCCGTTCGCAGAAATACCTTGCCGCACCTGGCGAACGGAAGACGAAGGGCGCGGGCTACGGCTTGCCCGGCCTCCGCGTCGACTGCGTTGCGCTCGCGCGGAGTTTTCGACCGAATATCAGGGACTCCCGGCGGGTATCCGCCGGCCGCCGCATCGCCGGCGGGGTGCACGCGGCCCGGCCGTCCTCCTCCACGGCCGGGCCGCGCGCACCGCTTTGTGCCCGGCGCGCCGCCCGTGGCTTCGCTTTCGCAGCCCTCTTCCTCCTCCTCGCTGCCGTACCCGCCGCCGCACGCGTCTCGTTCGCCGTGGTCGGCGACGAAGAAGGTTCCTGGCCGAAGATCCTTGAAGCTGCCGGCCTGGTGAAAGGCACGCCGCCGGACATCTTCGTCATCCGCGCCGGCGAGGAACTCGGCGCTGCCGCCGTCGGCCAATGGAGGGCTCGCATCGAAAGCGGTGCACTGGTCGTGCTCGAAGGCGAATCCGCGCTCGCGGCGGCGCTGGGGATCCGGCCTGGCCCCAGGCGTATCCCCGTCCGCAGCGTAGTGGACCACAGGAATCCGAAGCTGCGCATCGTCTGGCGGAACGGGCTTGACCTCCCCGTCTTCGATGTACCGGCGGGGGCGACTGTGTTCGCCCGCGAGCGCTGGACCGGCACGCCGATGATGGTGGGCCTGCGCCGAGGCGCGGGCGCCGTGCTGTGGCTGGCCGTGCCGCCCGGCCCGAACGGCTACGACCGCTTCCCGTATCTCCCGCAAGCGCTCGTCGACCTCGGCGCCCGGCCTGCCTTCCTGTCCCGCCGGCTGTGGGCGTTCTTCGACTCTTCCTATCGCGCGCGTGTCGATCTCGACTACTTCGCCGCGCGCTGGCGGCAGTCCGGCATCGCCGCCCTCCATGTCGCCGCCTGGCATTACAACGAGCCCGATCCGCAGCGCGATGCCTGGCTGCGGGCGCTGATTGACGCCTGCCATCGCCGCGCCATCCTGGTGTACGCCTGGATCGAGCTGCCGCACGTCAGTGAACGATTCTGGCAGGACCATCCGGAATGCCGTGAGAAAACCGCCACTCTCCAGGATGCGCATCTCGACTGGCGGAAGCTCGTGAACCTGCAGAACCGCGAGTGCGCGGGCGCCGTGAAACACCAGGTGCGGGACCTGATCGCGCGTTTCGACTGGGACGGCGTCAATCTCGGCGAGCTCTATTTCGAATCGCTCGAAGGCGCTTCCAACCCGGCGCGGTTCACGCCGATGAACGACGATGTCCGCCGCCAATACCGCGCCTTGCGCGGAGTGGATCCGCTGCGGCTGTTCCAGTCACCCGGCGCCGGGATCGGAGACTTTCTCGCCTGGCGCGCCGATCTCGCACGGCGGATGCAAGGCGAGTGGATCGACGAAATCGAGACCATCCGCCGCACGCGCCGCGACCTTGACCTGGTGCTCACGCACGTCGACGACCGCTTCGACCCGCGCATGCGCGAGCTGATCGGCGCCGACGCCGCCCGCGTGCTGCCGCTGCTGGACTCGCGCGACTTCACCTTCCTCATCGAAGACCCCGCGACCGTATGGCACCTGGGCCCGGATCGGTACCCGCAGATCGCCGCGCGCTATCAGCCCCTCACCCGCCGCCTGGACAAGCTCGCCATCGACATCAACATCGTGGAGCGCTACCAGGATGTCTACCCGACCAAACAGCAGACCGGTACGGAGCTGTTTCAGCTCGTCCATCTTGCGTCGCGCGCGTTCCGGCGTGTGGCGCTCTACTTCGAGAATTCCATCCTGGCGCCGGACCTGGCGCTGCTGCCGGCCTCGGCGGCCGCGGTCACGCGCTACGAACGGCTTGGTTCGAAAACCGTCTTGGATTCGCTTCACGGCGTCGGTATGGCCAGCCAGGGACCGGTGTTGGTCAATGGGGCGCTCTGGCCGGTTCGTGACGAAACCACGGTGTGGCTGCCGCCGGGCCCACACGCGATCAGCGCGGCCGATCGCGAGCCGCCGCTGCTGGTCACTGACTTGAACGCCGATCTCAAGTCGGCCCGCGTAACGAAAACGGGAATCGAGTTCGCGTATTCGAGCTCGAGCCGGGCCATTGCACGTCTCAGCCGGCCCCCGCGCCGCGTCGTGATCGACGGCGAGCCCGTCCGGCAGACCGATGCGCTCCTGTTCCTGCCTCGCGGACAGCACGTGGTCGAGATATACCCACAGACGCAGTAGCCAGTGTGGTTACGCCGCCGAGCCGGCGGTGTTGCTCCGGCCGTGCACGCTACCGCGACGTCCACCCGATCGCGGAATGCAGCCGCGCAACCGTGACCGCGATCGTAGTCGTCATGTACAGGCGAAAGAGCTGGTACAACGTCTTGAGCAGCGAACGAAAGCGGAAGAACTGCGAGCGGCCGTGCAGCCGCGGGTAGTGGTGCACGCCGACTTCTTCCACGCGGTACGGGCTCAACTCCGCTTTGCGCACCAGCTCGACACAGATGGTGCCGCTGGTGGAAGTCAGCTTCATGTCTTCGAGCAGGCGCCGGCGGATGAGCCGGAAATCGCAATCGATGTCGCGGATCTGGATGCTGAACAGAAAGCGGGCGAATGCGTTGTAGACGTTTCCGATCCAGATGCGGTGTTGCGGATCATTGCGCTCGAGCTTGAAGCCGTTCACCAGGCCCACGTCCGGCTTCATCTTCTCAATCAGCTTCGCTAGCTCGCCAACGTCGTACTGGCCGTCCCCGTCGGTGTAGAAGACCAGCTCTTTGGACGCGGTCGTGAATCCGCTGCGCAGCGCTGCGCCGTAGCCGCGGTTTTTCAGGTGCGTCACCACCTTCATACGGGGCGCGTATCGCCGCTCGAGCTCCGCGAGCACGTCCGCCGTGTGGTCCGCGCTCCCGTCATTAATCACGATCACCTCGTAATCGGCCGCTTCCCGGCGCAGCACGGCAAAGGCAGATTCCACGAGCGCACCGATGGACGGCGCATCGTTGTAGGCGGGAAAGAACACAGAGATGCTGTGTTGACCGTGTGATTGACCATCCATCTGGAGATTCACCCTTCGGTTTATCCCGACAACACTACACCATCCGCCCCGTCGGCGTGAATACACGGACCATTGTACCGGGCCGCGAGCTTGCGCTCTGCCCGCTTCCCTACGGCCGCTATTCTGGTACACAGTGAGCGTTCTCACGCTGGTGCGGCACGGGCAGGCGTCTTACCTTTCGGCCGATTACGACCGGCTGTCGCCT
>JACOTZ010000132.1 GCA_016178155.1 Acidobacteriota bacterium | reverse complement strand
GTCTACGACACGCTGTTCGTCGAACTTGCCGTTCGAGAACGACTGCCTCTCGCAACCTTCGACGCAGCCTTGCTTCAAGTGTTCCCGAACATCGCGGCCCGGCCTGCCGTACTCATGGCGAAGTAACGCTGCGGTTTGCGGCGGCGCGGTGGAGCACTATTCCCTTATTACGTTTCGACCTGTTCGCCATTCGTGACCTGATAAACCGCCCGATGAAATGCTCCGAGGCATTGCACATGTTTGACCGCTTCCATATCGTCGCCAAGATGAACAAAGCCCTCGATGAGATCCGCTCGACGAGGCGCGCGCATGAAGCGAGAAGGGCGCGACCCGGTCTTACGCAAGTCCCGCTGTCTGCTGCTCCGCGCAGCAAAAATCTGGGCGCGGAGCAGCACTTCCGCCTTCGCGAGCTCCTCCGCATCAACCTGAAAACCGTGCGCGCTTACCTTCCCCGGAAGAATACCTGGGCGCCGGCCGGCGCCACGGGATCTCAGGCGGCCTTGCGGCCGGCGAGAGGCGTGTCCACGCGCGCGACGCGTACGCTCTTTGCGATGCCCAGCTTTTGCAGCAGCTTGATGTGCAGCCAGCTAATGTCGAACTCGAACCAGGCAAGGCCATGGCGGGCCGACGCCGGATGCGCGTGGTGGTTGTTGTGCCAACCCTCCCCGAAGGTGATGAGCGCCAGCCACCAGTTGTTGCGGGAATCGTCGCGAGTGGCGAACCGGCGGGAGCCCCACATGTGGGTCGCCGAATTGATCGCCCAAGTCAAATGCAGCCCGACCACGACGCGCAGGCAGATCGCCCACAGGAACATCGCCCAGCCGCCGAAGAGCGCGAGCGCCACTCCCAAGACCGTCAGCGGCACCCAGTGGTAGGTGTTCAGCCAGACGTAGAAGCGATCCTGGGCCAGGTCGGGAGCGTACTTCGAGTTGGCCCTGGTGTTGTTGTGGCCGGCCTCGCCCCACAGAATCCAGCCGACGTGCGCCCACCAGGCGCCGTCGCGCGGGCTGTGGGGGTCACCGGGCTGGTCGGACTTCTGATGATGGATGCGGTGGGTCGCCGCCCAGAAGATCGGACCGCCTTCGAGCGTCATTGTGCCGCAGACCGCAAAGAAGTACTCGAGCGGTCTCGGAACTTTGTACGAGCGGTGCGTGAGGAGCCGGTGATAGCCCATGCTGATGCCGAATCCGACAGCGCACCAGTGGAGTACGACGGCCACGATCAGCGCGGTCCAATCAAAGAAAAAGAAGGCGGCGGCAGCGCCGGCGTGCAACAGCAGCAGCACCACGGCGGTCAGCCAGTTGATGCGGGCACGGTTGTCGAGTGTAGTGATTTGCGCAGTCATTACAGGTGGATGGGGAAGCTCTATGTTCACCCTAACAATTCGCGGGATTTCCGATTGTAAAAGTTCTGTAATACCGCGCGCCTCGAGGGCGACTCACCGCAAAAAGAAACGCGAATCACCGCGCGAGGGATGCCGAACTGCCCGCAGCCGGGCGATCGGAATGCCGCCACAACCGGCAAAGCCCGCGGTCCGCGCCACGGCCGCCGCAAGGTGGCAGGCCAGCCCGCACCACTCGTGGCCCAGAAAGATTCTGCTGAGAACGCTCACTTGCCGCCGGGCCGTTTAAGCGAGTCCTGGCAGCAGACCAGCGGCCGCGAACAGGGCGCGCAATCAGGCCTTCTTGCCGTGTTCCCGGATGATGTAATCGCAGGCCCTGACGGTGATCGCCATCATGGTGAGGGTCGGGTTCTGGCAGCCCTGAGAAACCCAGCAAGCGCCATCGGTGACGAAGAGATTGGGCACCTCATGCGCCTGGCAGTACCCGTTCACGACGCTGGTCTTGGGGTCATTGCCCATGCGCGCGGTGCCCACTTCGTGGATGCAGTGGCCGGGCACGGATTGCCTGCCGGTGAGCTTCACGTTCTTGGCGCCGGCGGCTTCGAGCATCGCGGCTGCCTGTTGGCGGCCGTCCTCGAAGAGCTTCCTTTCGTTGTCGCCCCACTCGCAACTGACCTTGAGGATGGGGATGCCGCAGGCGTCCTTGCGTTCCCGGTCGATTTCGACAAAATTCTCGGGGCGCGGCAGGCACTCGGCCCAGAGCCCGAGGTGGGTCCGCCAGGCGCCCGTGCGCACGGCATTCTTGTAAGAGGCGCCGAAGCCCGGCGCGCCGAAGTCGAACTGCGGGGAGCTGCCTCCCTGATAGCCGTAACCGCGGATGAAACCGTTCGTGATCTTCTCTTTCACGTTGCGGAAGCGTGGGATATAGATGCCGTTGGGCCGCTTCGGCATGCCCGCCCAGGGCTTGGCTTCGAGCGGCATCTCGCCATCCGCGCCGCCCTCGTAAATATGGTCCATCAGGTACTGGCCGAGGACTCCACTCGAGTTGCAGACATTCGAGTTCAGCAGCAGCCGAGTGGATTCGAGCGTCGACGCGCACAGCACGATCAGCCGGCCGCGGATGTCTCGCGGCTGCCGCGTGAGGGTGTGGATGACAGTGACGCTCGCCGCCTTGCCGTCCCGCAGGTTGACCTTGGCCGCGGGCGAATCGGTGAACAGCGTCAGGCGTCCGGTTTTGCGGGCGTCGGCGATGGTAGTGAACGGGCTGCTGAAGTAAGAGAAGGTCACGCAGCCGCGCTCGCAGGGACCGCAATAATGGCAGGCGGCGCGGCCGTTGTGGCTGCGCGTGAGGATGGCGGAGCGGCCGATGGTGACGACACGCCCCGTTTTTTCGCGGACACGGTCGCGCAGCAGCCGCTCACCGCAGGTCATCGCCATCGGGGGCAGAAAGACGCTATCGGGCAGTTGGGGCAGACCTTCGGCCTGGCCGCTGATGCCTACATACTTTTCGACTTTCTCGTAATACGGAACCAGGTCCTCGTAGGCGATCGGCCAATCGACGCCGTAGCCGTCGTGGCTCGCCGCCTTGAAGTCGAGATTGCTCATCCGATAGCTTTGGCGGCCCCAGCTCAGGGTGCGGCCGCCGAGCGCGCGCTGCCGGATCCAGCTAAAGGGCTTCGCCTGGGTGTAAGGGTTCTCGCGATCGTTGACAAACCACTTGTAGTTGTACTCGGTGCACGCGTAGCAGCGGCTCTGCACGGGCCGGTCTCGGCGGACTTCCGGGGAGAGGCCGCTGTTGAGGAACGGCAGCTCCCAGTTCTGCATGTGCTCGGTGAAATCCCTGGCGGTGACGTTCGACCCGGCCTCGATCAGGGCGACGCGCATGCCGGCTTCGGTCAGCTCCTTGGCCGCCCAGCCGCCGGTCGCACCCGAGCCGACGACGATGGCATCAAAGATTTCCGTGCCTGTACTGACCTGGAGCATACAACCGCAAGTATACTGTGAGCAGCCTCCCGTGCCTTGATGGTACTGAGAGGCAGGGACCGCCAAACATGCCATTCGCTGGAAAGCGCGTGCTTGCGCTCGAGAGCCGGCGCGCGGCCGAAACCGCCGAGCTGATCCGGCGGCAGGGCGGCGAGCCGTTCGTCGCGCCTTCCATGCGCGAGGTCCCGATCGAAGAAAACCTGGACGCCTTCTACTTCGCCGAGCGCCTGTTCAATGGCGAATTCGACATGGTGATCTTCCTCACCGGGGTGGGCACGCGCTTTCTCGCCACCGTGGCCTCGACGCGCTGGCCTCTCGATCAGTTCACTGCTGCGCTACGGCGCATCACCACCGTGGCCCGCGGCCCGAAGCCGGCGGCCGTACTGCGGGAGCTGGGGATCCCGGTGACGATTCAGGTGCCCGAGCCCAACACCTGGCGCGAGCTGCTCGCCGCAATCAAGGACCGGCCGGAGCATCGCGTGGCCGTGCAGGAGTACGGCACGAGCAACCCGGAGCTGCTCGCAGGCCTCCGGGCGCGCGGCGGCAACCTGTCGCCGGTGCGGGTGTACCAGTGGGATCTGCCCGCAGACACGGGACCGCTGCGAGAGGCCGCCCGCCGCCTCGCCGCGGGCGCATTCGATGTCGTCTTGTTCACTACCTCGACGCAGGTTGATCACCTCTTCCGGGTCGCCCGGGAGATGGGAATCGCGGAGCCGGCCGCCGCGGGCCTGCGGCAGGCGATGATCGCCTCGATCGGGCCGACGACGAGCGAGAAGCTGCGGGAGCACGGTTTCGAGCCGGCCCTGGAACCCGCTCATCCCAAGCTCGGGCTGTTGGTCAAAGAGGCGGCGGAGGCGTCTAAGAAAGTATGAGGAAGGCAGATTCTCCCGACGCGGGCGAGAGGGAGCGCCGCAAGAATCCCTGGGTCCAGTTCGGCGAGTATAGCGCGCTCGCGCTCGCGCTGCCGGTCTCCACGTTCGCCGGCTACCTCATCGGCTATCTGCTCGATCAGGCGTTCGGCACCAACTTCCTCTACATCATCTTCCTTCTGCTCGGCATCGCCGCCGGGCTGGTCGAGGTGGTCCGCAAGGTGCAGCGGCAGTCCAAGATTGAGAGCTGACGATTCGTTCCTGGAGGTTCCTGCCCGCCGGGTTTATCGGCTGATCGGAGTGCTCGCGGCGGTCGGCTCGCTGGTATTTCTGTTCTGGCGCGGCCCGGCCCAGGCCGCCGGCTTCGCGCTAGGCAGTGCCGCCTCATACTTAAGCTTCCGCTGGTTCAGGCATCTGGTGGACGCAATCGGCGAGAGCTCGCCCAGAGCCCCGAGGCGCGCGTCTATGGTGTTGGTAACACTGAGGTATTTCCTCTTTGGTGCGCTCGGCTATGCTATAGTGAATTACTTCGAGGCCGGCTTCGAAGCCGCGCTTGCGGGTTTCTTCGTTTCGGTAGCCGCGGTCATCCTCGAAATCCTCTACGAACTGATCTATGCAAGGACATCATGAGCTCTGGGTCACCAGGCTGTTCAACGACTACCTCGCCGCCCCGGCGAGCGCGGTGCTGAACGCGGCCGGCGTCCAGGCGCACGACCCGGCGCGGCCGTGGAACAATTTCATGGCTATGGAGATGGTGGTGGTTCTCCTCATCATCGCCCTGTTTCTTTTCCTGCGCTCCCGCCTTTCCATGGATCACCCGGGCAAGCTGCAGCACTCATTCGAGATTATTTACGATTTTCTGCGCGGCCAGGCCGAGGAGATGGTCGGCCATCACGGGCACAAGTATCTGGCATTCTTCGGCACGCTGTTCATTTTCATTCTGTTCGCCAACCTGCTCGGGCTGATCCCCGGATTCGAATCGCCGACCATGGTCCCGGCGGTGCCGCTGGGCTGTGCGATCGCGGCTTTCCTCTACTACCACATCATGGGAATGAGGGAACAGGGCCTGGGTAAGTATCTGGCGCACTTTGCCGGACCGATGATCTGGATGGCGCCTTTAATGATCCCCATCGAAGTCATCAGCCACTTTGCCCGGCCGCTGTCCCTGACCGTTCGTCTTTTCGCCAATATGTTCGCCGGCGAGCAGGTGACGTTGGTGTTCATGAGCCTGGTGCCGCTGGTAGTGCCGGCGGCGTTCATGGGACTGCACCTGTTCGTCGCGATCCTGCAGGCGTACGTGTTCACGGTGCTCACGATGATGTATGTCGGAGGGGCGACCGCGCACGAGGAGCACTGAGAGCCGGATCGGCCGACGCGGCCGCCGGAGCGCGCCGCGACTGTGCGGATGACAAGTTTGCCGCTTTCAGCGTGAGCCCCCGGCGCCCCCGCGCACGGACGGAACCACCTCCTGGAAGCGAGTACCAAGGAGAAAAACACATGAACGTGAAGCTGTTTCTGATTCTCGCGGCACTTTTCGTGTTCGCGACGCCAATGTTCGCCCAAGGCACAACCACGGGAACGTGGGTAACAGGCGGTCTTGCCATGGCCATCGCCTCGGGCTTGTGTGCGCTCGGCCAGGGCAAGGCTGCGGCCTCCGCGGCCGAGGCCATCGCGCGCAACCCGGGCGCCGCCGGCGCAATCCGTGGCGCGCTGCTGTTCGGTCTGGTGCTGATCGAGTCGCTGGCGCTGTACACGCTTGTCATCATTTTCCTGAGGGGCTAGCCCACGTTTCTCACCTGTTGCGGCGTGCTGTACGCCGCCTGCTGACGTGCGCGGCTCGGAAGCGCTCATTCCGGGCCGCGACCACAAGGGCGGAAGCGGATCTTCCGCGCCGGTTATGAAGAGAAATGAAACTGCAAGGGATTTACCCGCCCATCACGACGCCCTTTAACCACGAGGGCGAGATCTACAAATCCAAAGTCGAGCACAATGTCGGCAAGTGGAACAAGACTGCGCTTGCCGGCTACGTGGTTTGCGGCTCGACAGGCGAGAGCGTCATGCTCACACCCGAGGAGAAGTACAGGATGTGGGAGTGGGTGGCTGCGGCGGCCGCGCCCGAGAAACTCCTGATTGCCGGAACCGGCATGGAAAGCGTGCGCGAGACCGTCGATCTCACCAACCGCGCGGCCGAAATGGGCTACAAGCTCGCCATGGTGCGCACGCCGCACTATTACAAGGGACTGCTCAATCGCAACGAGGCTCAGACCCTGTACTTCCGGGCCGTCGCCGACCGGACGAAAATCCCGCTCATGATCTACAACTGGCCGCAGACCACGGGGATCGACATTTCCCCTGAAGCGGTCGCGGAATTGTCGCACCACCCCAACATCATTGCCATCAAGGAAAGCTCGGGGAACCTCGAGAAGGTGATGCAGATGATCCGGGAAGTGCGGCCGGGTTTTCAAGTGCTGGTCGGCTCGGCGCCGACGCTCGCGCCGTCGCTCGCGGTCGGGGCCGCGGGCGCGGTGCTCGCTTTCGCCAATGCCGCGCCCTACGCCTTGATCACGATCTGGGAAGCGCACCGGACGCGGGAGGGCGAGGCGGCTCTCGATTGGCAGAATCGCGTCAGCCGCGCCGCCCAGCTCGTGACAACGAAGTACGGCGTGCCGGGCCTGAAGTACGCGATGGACCTCAATGGCTACTACGGCGGCCCTCCGCGGCTCCCGCTGGTACCGGTCGGGCCCGAGGCGCAGCGGGAGATCGCGGAGGCTTTCGCGGGAATCAAGGGGTAATCCGGGCCCGGCGGCATCACAAGCGCGGCGGAAGGCCGCAGATCCCAACCCGGCCGCTGGAGTTCGGCCAGGCGCGCGGTTTGCCGAATGTCGGATTGCCGGGAACTTCGGGCTGCTCCGGGGTGTCGCTGATAGTGATGCGATGTGGCTATGCCGTGTTGGCGCTGGCGTTGTGCTCCGCCGCGCCGGGAGCCGAGGAGCGGCCGGTTGAACAGCTCGTGGCTGAAGCGCGTGCAGCGTACCTGAAGCGCGATCACGCGGCCGCCCGCAAGGCGCTCGACCGGGCCTGGAGTGCCGCTCAAGAACTGCCCGCCCGGGATCCGGCACGCTACGACGTGGTCAAGCAGATGTCGATCGTACTGACCGCGGCGGGCGAGTATCACGAAGCCGAGCAATACCTCCAGATCGCCATCAACGCGCGCGAGATCGAGCTCGGCAGCGAGCACCCGCAGGTTGCCGACGAGCTGACCGATCTCGCGATGCTCTGCCATCGGATGGGCGACGATGCGCGCGGCCTGGTGGTGCTTGATCGCGTGCGCCTGATGCGTCTGCGGGCCGGCGGTCCCGATGCCCCCGCCCTCGCGGATGCGTTCAGCCGCGCGGCCTTGCTCCATCTGACCGCCGGGCACCCCGAGCAGGCCGCGGCCGCGCTGGAAACTGCGTTGTCGATTCGTGAGAAGACGCTCGGACCGGTTCACCCGGGCCTGTTGCCCGAGCTCGACAGGCGCGGGCCGGTGCTGCTGATGCTCCGACGCTACGAGCAGGCTGAGGAAGCGTACCGCCGCGCCCTGGTCATCCGCGAGCAAATGTTCGGGCCATCCGAGCCCGAGCTCATCCCCAGCGTGGAAGGACTGGCTTACTCATGCTTCGGTCAAAAGAAGTACGCCCAAGCCGAGCCGCTCTACCGCAGGCTGCTCGGGTTGTGGCGCGACTCGACCGGCGGCCAGCATCCGATGGTGGCGATCACGCTGGACAAGATTGCCCTGTTCTACCGGGAGCTGGAACGCTGGGAGGAAGCCGACGCGGCAGTCGGGGAGGCGAACGCCATCCGCGCTCACCTGCTCGCCGCAGGTCTCCAGCAGGCCGCGGAGAGCCGGTTGGCGCGTGGCGACAAGAAGGCGGCGCACGAGTTGTTTCGGCGTGCGCTCGATACGCTCGATGCCAACCGGCCCGAGCATGCGGAGCTGCGTTCGCTCCTGCAAAAAAGGCTCGGACCGAAACCTGCAAGGCGGCCACGATCCCGGCGTCGACAATGACCGCAATGCGCGTGCCCGTAGCGGTACTTCCGAGCCGCATTAGCCTGACTGTCGCGTGATCGCACGCGAGAGGAAAAGTTGTCACTTGCCGGACTATAAGCCGGTTCCTGTACCTCTTGCGAGGCGACGGTCATTCGTCTAGGCCGGACATTGCTGGCCGGCTCATGCAGCCACGAACGGCTGCGGTAGCGACCTACCCGGGAGTCGTATCGGAGCGGGCCGCTCCTGCTCCCCTATTTGGTCTTGCTCCGCATGGGGTTTACCCTGCCGGTCGGATTGCTCCGACCGCGGTGCGCTCTTACCGCACCTTTTCACCCTTACCGAGAACCCGTGAACTACCGTACAAGTTCTAGAGGCGGTATGTTTTCTGTGGCACTTTCCGTAGAGCCCCGTCACCAGAAACTCCCCCGGCCGTTAGCCGGCATGCTGCCCTGTGGAGACCGGACTTTCCTCCCGCCGAAGCGGGCGACCATCCATCCGGCAAGTGATCCTTTCTATTATAGCGAGGCGTCGCGCCAGGCCTGCGGTGACCGGCAGGTCGCACGGGGAACGACCGGCTGCGGCCGACAGAATCCAACCTCAGGGAGGGCCGGCCGGCGAGCAAACGTGAAGTGCGACACGAAACGGGCCAGGAAATGCGTGCAGATATGTAACAACCTACCTTTAGTTGCGTCAAATGAACGTTTTAGGTATGATGACTGCCAATCGGACCGCAACAGCTCCACGAGGTCCGTGTCTTTCACACACACAAACAATACAGATCGAGAGGGTGCCGCATGTGTCGGAGGTATGTCACACTACTCTGTCTCTTCTCCCTTTTTGCGTCTATCGTGGCCGCCCAGGGTTTGACCACGACCGCATCGAAGGACGACTGGGAAGAGATTAATTTTGAATTCAACTCGCCCATCCTGACGGACGGCTACCCCAGCCTGCTGCGGCTGGCGGAACTGCTGAACAGGAACCCCGGCTACAAGGTCAAGGTCGAGGGTCACGCCGATTGGGTCGGTTCAAATCGGTACAACGACAGGCTGGGCCAACGCCGGGCGGAAGCGGTCAAAGCGTTTCTGGTGAAATACGGCGCGCGCGAGGACCAGATCACAGTCACTTCGTTCGGCGAGCGCGAGCCTAAGGTTCCCAACCAGAGCAAAGAGGGACGGTTTATGAACCGGCGCGTGGTGCTTACGGTCACTGATCCGCAAGGCCGCATCATTAGCGCGGGAGGCGTCGGGGACGCGATCGAAGCCCTCCAGAAGGGTCTCAAGGACCTGGCGGACGCGCAGAAGAAATGCTGCGATGACATTCTGAAGCGTCTGGACAAGCTCGACGAAATCGCCGACATGCTGCGCAAGCTCGCGGGTGAAAACGACGCGTTGCGCAAGGAGATCGCCGACGTCCGCAAGGCGCAGGCGGATCTGGAATCGTTCGTGAAGGGCCAGCCGAAGCCGCTCACCGCCGCGGAAACCGCCTCGATTGTGGACACCCGCACGGCGGAGCAGATCGAGCGGGCGCGCATGCCCCGGTACTCGATCTCGGGCCTGAACGTCGGCGCCGATCAGGACGGCAAGCTCACCTTCACCGGCCGCGGGCGGCTGTTCATGCCGTTTAAGGAGCAGTTCGCCGTGCAAATGCAGGGCGAGTACATGTACTTCCGCGACCGCAAGGAAGGGCAGGCCGATGTCGGTCTGGTCCACCGTTTCGCCACGCGCGCGCAGGCAGGCGTGTTCGGCAGCTTCAAACACGTCAGCTTCACGCCGCGCGGCAGCCTGCGGGACCCGTTCGCTCCGCCGCCCGCGCTGCAGGGGCAACTGCCGCTCAGCACGGTTGAGCTGCTCTCGCAGCCCTTCTCGAATATTCAGTTCGATCCCGGGCAGGCGCGCGGCAGCGGCACCATCGGCCAGGCATCGGCGACACTCGATTACATCTTCAGCCGGGGCCGCGTCGGCATCTTCGGCGCAAAGGGTTTCCTGAACAACGCCATCATCGATCGCATCGCGATCAGCCGCAACGTATTCACCGAAGTCCTGCTGCGCACGATCGACCAGGTGGGCGCGAGCACTACACTCGGACTGGTCGGTAATACTTACGTCGAGGGCAATCTCGGGTACCTGAAGAGCGCCGCCAACGCCGACCGCATGGGAGGCACCGCGCGCTTCGTGCTCCCGATCAGCGACCGCTTCGCCTTCACCATCGAGGGCGGTAT
>JACOTZ010000131.1 GCA_016178155.1 Acidobacteriota bacterium | reverse complement strand
CAGCGACGAGACTGCCGCCCGCGGCCTTGATTTCCAGCTCGGGCTTTGGACGCACGCCTGGCAGTGGGTCGACAGCCCGCGCGTGAACTACGTGATTGAAGGACTGACGCCCGATACTCATGCGCCGTACTGCCGCGACGCGCTCACGGCGGTGCTCAAGGCATGTCCCGCGATTCGCGGCGGGACCTTCCGCATCCACGGCGAGAGCGGCATCCCGGAGGGCAGCTACGAGTTCTGGAAAACACTGTTCGACGGCATCGTGCGCAGCGGCCGGAAGATCGAGATCGACATGCATGCCAAGGGCATGGACCAGAAGACGATCGACGTGGCGCTCGCCACGGGCATGCCGGTGAACGTCTCGCCGAAGTACTGGGCGGAGCACATGGGCCTGCCCTATCATCAGGCCGAGATCCGCGCGCTCGAGCGGCCGCCCGAGCGCAAAGTGGAAGGCACGTTCACGCTCAGCTCCGGCTCGCGGCGGTTCCTGCGCTACGGCTACGGCGACCTGCTCAAAGAGGGCCGGCGCTACGGCGTGCTGCACCGCATCTGGCCCGGCACGCAGCGGGTGCTGCTCTGGGGCGATCCTGCCATGGCCGCGGGCTACGGACGGCTGGCGAGCTTCTGCGGCAGCGCCGGCGTCGAGTGGCAGGAGCCGCTTTCCTTCAAAGGCCGCATGGGTTCCGGCCGGCCCGGCGGGCGGTGCGGCTACGCCGACGCATCGCTCAACCCGAAGTACGACTGGGAGAAGTTTCTATATACCTACCGGGTGTGGGGCCGCTCGCTGTATAACCCCGATACAGATCCCGACGGCTGGCGGCGCCAGCTTCGCACTGACTTCGGCGCCGCCGCCGCCCACGCCGAGCCCGCGCTCGCCAACGCCAGCCGCGTGCTGCTGCTTGTGACGACGGCACACGGCCTCTCGGGCTCGAACAATCGCTACTGGCCGGAGATGTACACGAACATGCCGATCGTCGATGCCGGCCGCAAGCACCCGTATACCGACACGCCCGAGCCGCGGCGATTCGGCACGGTCAGCTCGTTCGACCCGCAGCTCTTCTTCCGCATCGACGATTTCGCCGATGCGCTTCTTGACGGCACGCGCAGCGGGCGGTATTCGCCGCTGCAGGTGGCGCAATGGCTGGAGGAGTTTGCCGGGGGAGCCGCGAAGCATCTTGCGCGGTTCGAATCGCAAGCGTCGAACAAGCGCAGCCCCGAGTTCCGCCGCTTCGCCACCGACGTCGCGATCCAGAGCGGGCTTGGACGGTTCTTCGCCTGGAAGCTGCGGGCGGGCGTCCTCTGGCGCCTGCACGACCGGACCGGCGACGGCGCCGCGCTCGAGGAAGCGTTGAAGGCATACCGTGCGGCGCGCACGGCCTGGGCCGAGCTCGCGGATCGCGGCAAAGGCGTATATGCCGCCGATATCACCTACGGCCGCGAGCCGTACCTGCGCGGCCACTGGCTCGATCGTCTCCCCGCGATCGACGAGGACATCGCCGATATGGAGAAGCAGCGTACTCCTGCGTCATCGGCGGAGCACGCGCAAGCCGCGCTCCGGCGGGCGCTCGCCCGTCCGCAGGCTCCTCCCGGTGGAGCCCGCCACACGGCGCCGGCGCACTTCCGTCCCGGCGAGCCCCTCGCGATCGAGCTCTCGCTCGAGAAGGGCGACGGCCGCGAGGTGCTCCTGCACTACCGGCACGTCAATCAGGCAGAGCGCTGGCGCTCCGAGCGGATGACCCCGGGTGACAACCGCTACCGAGCCGAGATTGCGAGTGCCTACACGAACTCGCCGTATCCCCTGCAGTATTACTTCGAGCTGCACCAAGGCGATGCCGCGTGGCTGTATCCCGGTTTCGATACCAACCTGGCGAACCTGCCGTACTTTGTGGTGAGGCAAGCCGCCTCCGCCTGAGCCTGCATTCGCGACATGGATGCTGGGTGGCGCCCTTCGCACCGTTGATTCGGCGAGCGCGAGCCTGGCCGCGCCGTGCGCTCCTATCAGCGATATTCTGGCCATCATGCGGTGCTCCCGGCGCCGCCGTCGGTCGCGATCCAGTATTCGCCCGTTCGGCTTTCGATGATGTCATTTGACATGCATATGCGGAAAGGCAATGGCCTGTGCGGAGAAATAGAGAATGACGGGCGGGGATACTCTCCGGACAGCCAGGCGGGCCTGGGCCTGCGCAGCATGCGATCGCGGGCCGGGCAGCTCGGAGGAGCACTCGAAATCGGAGCGCGCCCCCAGGGCGGTGCGCGCGTCACGCTGCGCTTCCGGCTCACGCGAAAAAGCTTGAAACGCACAAACATGCGCTTGTGTTGAGGCGCCAAACCTGATTGCGTTGGAGAATGCCCAGCTTCGAGCCGATCGCCGTAGCTATCATCGACGACGATCGCGCGCTGCTCGACAGCCTCAGACAGATCATCGACTCCGCCGACGGATTTTTCTGCGCGGGCGCCTTCACCTCGGTCGAGCAGGCTGCGTCCGGGCTGGGCCGCATTTCCCCGGATGTGCTGCTGCTCGATATCCAGCTTCCCGGCATGTCCGGCTATGCGGATCCTGATGCTCACCGTCTTTTCGGATCGGGCGAAGGTGTTCGCCTCAATCTGCAACGGCGCGCACGGGTACCTGCTCAAGAGCACCCCACCGCACAGGCTTCTCGATGCCATCCGGACGGCCCGTGACGGCGGCTCGCCCATCTCGCCGGAGATTGCCCGCCAGATCGTGAGCCTGTTTCAAAATACAGGCCCGCCGCGCGCGCCCGAACAGCCGTTAAAGGCCAGGAGCAGCGCCTGCTTGCGCTGCTTGCGGAAGGCTACACAGTTACCGGTCGGCCGCGGATCGATGAAGGTCAGCGTCAACACCGTCCGCAATTAGATTCGCGCCATCTACGAGAAGCTCCACGTCCATTCGAAATCGGAGGCCGTGAGCCGGGCTCTCCGGCGCGGACTTATCGGTTAGTCGCAGAAAACGCATATTCATGCTCTGTACAGGTGCGCCGAGGACCCCTACAGTCGCTCTGAGGGGAGCGACCTAGAAAGCGAGATCTCGGAGGAAAGCAGCCGCGATGCGGTGAGAGCTTCCGCCGAAAAGTCGAGGTCGTACACCATCTCCCTGCGTGAGGAGGACAGCAAATGCCAGGCGGTGAAGACAGTGGTTTCGGTGGCGGCGAAAACGTCGACTTTCCAACCGAGCTGAAGAAATGGGCTGACGCAATTAAAGCGACAGCCGAAGCCATCGATGCGATGGCGCGAACGATAGATAATAGCGCCACTCGGTCAGTGATACTCGAAATCGACAATACAACGGGCCGAACGCTCGCCTTGCACGACAGGGATCACGTTCACG
This sequence comes from Acidobacteriota bacterium, assembly GCA_016178155.1. GTDB lineage: Bacteria > Acidobacteriota > Terriglobia > Bryobacterales > Bryobacteraceae > JACOTZ01. The sequence goes on along the minus strand of JACOTZ010000131.1, from coordinate 43,301 downwards.
GCGGCTTTCGGACGGTGCCGCCGTTCGAAATCCCTCCCCGAAAGCCTGGCCTGTTCACTTCCCAGAACAGCAGCCCGTTGGTCGGAACGCAAGGGTGGGTCAAGTACCGCATCGGCGTCGATGGGACCATTTTCCATGTCGAATGGGACAATCCGCTCGTGGGTGGAAACGAGTGCCTCTGCCGCGTGGAGGGTCCGAATGCCGACTTCTTCGGCGGGATTGCCATCAGCGGTGGCGGCAATACAGGGGTCCAGATGCATTTCCTGCTCGGGGAGAAAGCCAACGCTGCCCCGAGGCAGTCGGACTGGAGGACTTGCGAAAAATGCAAGACCCTCTTCTACTCTTTGGAGGAGGGTAATTGTGGCGCCCAGGCCCTCGGTATCGATTCAGCGCCGTCCGGCGATCTGAGAAGCGGCATCCAAGCCCCGCAAGGCCCTCTTCCCGCCGGTCTCCAGGGTTCACCGTCGGGCCGTTCGAGGCGGGCGGCGCAAGGCCAATTCGACCAGCGGCCGGTTGGCACCGGTAGACCGCTGTTCGGCAAGCATGTGGCCGCCGGTTACACCTTTCGATTGCCGCACAGCGTCGCCGGTCTGAATCGTCAGGAAGGATGGCGCAAGTGCATTCACTGCAAAGGACTGTTCTACGATGGCAGTGATTCGAAAGGCGTGTGCCCCGGCCGCGGAGGTCATGCGGCCGACGCGGCCGGGTTCAACTTCCGTCTGCCGGCCGGTATGCCCGCCGGAGTCTCGCAACAGGACAACTGGCGCTTTTGCGACAAATGTTTTAGCATGTTTTACCTGCCCCAGAACGCCGCGGGCATCTGCGCGGCGGGCGGAGATCACCACGCCGCTTCGGAAAGCTACGTGCTCGATCACTCATGACGAGACGGCTCGCCTGAACCGCACGAGATCGAAGCACGAGTAAGCGCACAGGCGGCGCAGCAGGGCAAGTGAGGCCGGCTGGCGCCGCCCAATACCGCGACCGAGCGTATTCCATCGGCACGGGAGATCCCAGAGCCTGAGCGGGTCCTGACATCGTCGTGCCAGCGCCGTAGCGTAATCCGGCACTCCGGAATACGGCGGCTCGCGGACAAGGCCGGTGACGCGCGGCTTCACAGACGCTTCCCGCGAGGCAGGTATCGGGGCGCGTCGTAACGATCTCCGCGATTCGTCCGAGGATTCGTGCTGTAGTGCGGCGGCGAGTCGCCGTAAGGGTCGTGAAACCCAGCCATCATTTCGTACATGCGGGCGCGCATGTCATCGACCCGCTTGCGGTAGGCCGGCGCGTTCACCACGTTGCGGAGCTCGTCTGGATCCTCCTCGAGGTCATACATCTCGTCGAAATCGAAGCCGTTGAAGACGTACTTGAATCGATCAGTGATCGCGATGCGTTGCGTGTACAGGTACTCGCCCCCGTAATAGGCGCACAGGATCTGATCGCGCCAATTGCTGTCGTTCGGGTCGGCAAACAGCGGCTGCAGCGCACGGCCGTCCGCATAGGGCAGAGGGCGCGCCTGAGCCGCGGCGACGTAGGTGTGCGCCAGGTCGTGAGTCTGCACCAGGCGATTCGTGGAGCTGCCCGCCTTGACGTGCCCCGGCCAGCGCACAATCAGCGGCACCCGGTAGCACTCCTCGTACGGGATCCAGCCCTTGATCCACATGCGATGCGCGCCCACCATATCGCCGTGGTCGGTGGTGAATGCCACCAACGTGTTGTCCGCCTGCCCGGTGCGGTCGAGTGCATCCAGCACGCGGCCGATACTGGCGTCCAGTTGTTCCACATACGCGTAGTAACGGGCGCGGCTTTGGCGCACATCGTCTGCGGTGATGTGGCCCCAACTTTCCGACTCGCGGCGGTGCAGCCCGGGTTTGCCTTCGAAGTTCTCACGGAAGCTTTTCGGCACCGGAATCGAGCGGGCGTCATACCGGTCCCGGTAGTTCTTCAAGGGCAGATAGGGATCGTGGGGCGCGATGAAATGCACCTCGACGTGCCACGGCTGCGAGCCGCGCGCGAAGCGGGTCATCATGCGGGCGGCGAGCTCGGCGGTATAGCCTTCGAGCGTCGCTTCCACGAGTCCTTCGTGATACCCCCACATCACGAACGGCTCGCTGCCCGGCCATTGCATCTTCCGCTCCGCGATCAGCCGCAGCTTCTCGTTGGGCTTCTCGACGCGGTCGGGATTCAGATCGACGTTGCGCAGCAGGGCCGGATCGCAGCCATAGACTCCCGCCAATTCGTCGAAGCCGAAGTCGGACGGGCCTCGCACATAGCTCGCATGCCACTTCCCGACATAACCCTGCCGGTAGCCCGCCTCCCGCAAGCGCTGCGGGTAGAGCACCACGCCGGGAAACATGTCGCGGTGCACGGACGGCGGCGAGTGGACCTGGTTGTACACGCCGTTGTGCCAGTGATAGGCGCCGGAAAGCAGCATCGCGCGCGCCGGGCAGCAGACCGCCGAGGGCGTGTAGCTCCGCTCAAATAACATTCCCTCACGGGCCAGCCGGTCCAGGTTGGGAGTGCGGCATATGGATCTGCCCGCGACGGTGGCCCACTGCTGCTGGTCGGACATGATGTGCAGGATGTTGGGCCGCTTGGCCGTGGTGTCGCCCTGGCCCGCCGCTGCCGGCGCCAGCAACGCGCTTCCGAGCAGTTCCCGCCGATTCAATTTTGCAGTTGACATGTTCGAATCCCTGCACCCTGCTCTGCGCAGCATATCACCGGATCGAGCGCGGCCGGCGCGGCAGCGCGTGACATACAATCGAAAGGGTCTGAGTGAGTCCGAGGCGAATGAAGGGTAACGATCCAACGCGGCGGGACTGGATGCAGTCGATTCCGGCCGCCTTGGCCGCCGCGGCCGCGAACGCGGCACAAACGCGGAATGCAAGTGGCTCGCGGCCGAACATCGTCATCATCATTTCCGACCAGTTCCGTTGGGACTGCGTTGGAGCGGCGGGGCTGAACCCGGCGAACCTGACGCCGAACCTGGACGAGATGGGGCGGCGTGGTACTTTCTTTCGGAACGCCTTCTGCAATCAACCGGTGTGCGCGCCGGCGCGCGCGAGCATCTTCAGCGGGCAGTACCCGAGCTCGCATGGCGTATGGCGCAACGGCATCGCCCTCACGCCCGGCTCGGCGACGCTGGCGTCCGCGCTCCGCCAGGCAGGCTACAGCGCCAACTATATCGGCAAGTGGCACCTCGCCGGCAATGCAGGCCAAGGCAATCGGGAACAGATCGGTCCGGTGCCGCCGGACCATCGCGGCGGGTTTCTCGATCTGTGGCAAGCGTCGAATGTCCTCGAGTTCACGTCACACCCCTATGAGGGTGAGCTTTACGATAACAACGGCAAGCCGCTGCGTTTCTCCGGCGTCTACCGCACGGATTTCATGACCGGACTGGCGCAGAAGTTCCTGCGCACGGCCAAAAGTCCTTTCCTTCTGACACTGTCGTATCTCGAGGTGCACCACCAGAACGATATCGATGCCTTCGTGCCGCCCAAGGAATATGCCGGCCGCTACAAGAACCCATGGGTGCCGCACGACTTACGGCCGCTGCCGGGCACCTGGCCCAACCAGTTGGGGGACTACTACGGATGCGTCGCGAAGATGGACGAAACGGTCGGGACCATTCGCAGGACGCTGGCGGACACGGGCCTCGACCGCAACACCCTGCTGGTCTTCGTCAGCGATCACGCCTGCCACTTCAGGACGCGCAACACCGAGTACAAGCGCTCGCCGCACGAGAGCTCGATTCATATTCCCTTGCTCATCGAAGGGCCGGGATTTAACCGCGGCATTCAGATCCCCGAACTCGTGAGCCAGGTGGACCTGGCGCCGTCGCTGCTGGCCGCGGCCGGAGCGCCAATCCCGCCATCCATGCAGGGACACAGTTTCCTGCCCTTATTGGACCGGCGCACCGAGGGCTGGCGGAACGAGGTGTATTTCGAGATGAGCGAGTTCGTGACCGGGCGCGGGCTGCGAACACCGCAGTACACCTACGCGGCGGCAGCGCCCAAGAGGCCCGGTTGGAAAGCAGCGCTGCGGGCGGATCAATATGTCGAGTACCTGCTCTACGATCTGTTCGCCGATCCGTATCAGCATACGAATCTGTCGGGCCGCGTGCCTTACCGCCAGGTCAGCGAACAATTGCGGGCACGGCTCTCGGAACGCGTCACCGAAGCCGGCAACGTGAAAGCGTCCATCGAACCCGACTGGTTTCCGTATTCGTGAAGCCGGCCGACGTCCCTCCGTGGAGCGGTCGCGATCGAGCTCGCGGCCCGGCCGGCGGGTTCGCTCTCCATGGACGCACGCAAGGATCGCACGCAGGCAGTCACGAAGAAGCAATCGGAGATTCGCCGGATCGTGAACCCCCGCTCTTGCCTCGTGGCCGTCAATACCGGCCCGAAGCGGCGATTCGTGCCCCTCAGGCGCCGGCGGCGAGCGCGCGGAGCAGTCCCTGCTCCAGCCGCTCCAGGTCCGCTTCGTTGTTGTAGAAGTGCGCCGAGACGCGCAGCCGGCCGTGGCGGGCTGACACCAGCACGCGACTGCGCTTGAGCGCGGCGGCGATGCATGCGGGATCGCGGCCCTCAAAACGCGCGGCCACAATATGGGAACCTGGGTGCGCAATCTGGCCCCCGGCGCGGATCAGGATCTCCTCGATGCGGCGCGCCAGCTCCAGGACGCGGCGCTCAATCGCCTCCGGTCCAAGCTCATGGATCAGCTCGAGCGAGGCGCCCATGGCATACAGCGGCGGGAAATTCAACATGCCGCCCTCGTATTTCTCCGCGGCCTCGACAAATTCAGGTGCGCCGTGATGCAGCGCGTTCACGGACCTCCAGCGGCGGTCGCTGCGCCAGCCGATCACGTTCGGTTGCAGCCATCCGCGTGTCCGCGGGCTGACATATAGAAACCCCGCGCCGGTCGGCGAAAGCAACCACTTGTACGCATGAGCCGCGAACAGGTCCGGCTGCACCGCGCCCACATCGATTCGGACCGCGCCTACGCTTTGGGTGCCGTCCAGGTAGAACAGGATCCCACGCTCCCGCAGCGCGCGGCCGACTTCCTCCAGCGGCGGCTGAAATCCCGTCATGTAGTTGGCGGTGCTCATCAGCACGAGGCGCGTGCGCGGATGCAGCGCATCGTAGAACCGCTCCCATGGCGTCTCGATAAATTCGACGCCGTGCCGCTCCGCAAAAGCAGGGTAATACAAATTGTTCGGGAACTCGTGCTCGAGCGCGACCACGCGATCGCCAGAGCGCCAATCCAGGCCGCCCATGAGCATCCCGAGCGCGCTGGCGGCGTTCGGGACAAAGGCGACATCGGCTGCGCCACAATGGACCAGCCGGGCGACCAGGCCGCGGATCTCGTCCGCGTCATCGAACCAGTCGAGGAAATCGTCACACGCCAGCTCGTCGCGATGGGCGAAGTGGCGCCCGACGGCCTCAACGGCACGGCGCGGCAACTGCCCGAACGTCGCCGTGTTGAGAAAGGTCCAGTTCGCGAGCGCGGGAAATTCGCCGCGGACGCGCTCCCAATCAACCGGCATGGAGACCGCCGGCAACCGTGCGCGCGGCCTCGCTCACCGCCACCTCGGTCGAATTCTTTGTCCGCCGCTCCACCACCTCGACAATCCCCTGTGCCAGCTTCCTGCCAATGGTGATCCGATATGGAATGCCGATCAGGTCGGCGTCCTTGAACTTGACGCCGGGGCGCTCATCGCGATCATCGAGCAGGGCGTCGAGGCCGGCCGCCTGGCACTCCTCGTACAGCTTCCGGGCGGCCTCGCGCTGCGCGGGATCGGAGTAGTTCACGGGCGTGATGACAGCGTGGAAGGGCGCGATCGAGGGCGGCAGTGCCATCCCATCGCGGTCGTGGTACAACTCGATCGCCGCCGCGAGAATGCGCTCGACGCCGATGCCGTAGGAGCCCATGATTGGCGTCTCCTCTTCCCCGCGATCGTTGAGCACGCGCAGCCCCATCGATTCCGAGTACTTGTAGCCGAGCTTGAAAATATGGCCGATTTCGATGGTCTTGAGGATGCTCAGCGGGTCCCCGGTCCCGGTGGTATCGCCCGCGGCCGCTTGCCGCAAGTCGAAGAACTCGGCTTGAAAATCCTCGCCCGGCGTGACGTGGCGCAAGTGATAGTCGTCCTTGTTCGCCCCGGCGATCATGTTGCGGCGGCCGCGCAGGGCGTTGTCCGCGAGAATCCGCATTCGGTCCACGCCTATTGGCCCGAGCGAGCCGGCGTCCGCGCCGAGCCACTGCCGCATCTCCTCGGGATGCGCCGGTCGCGCCGCCGTGCCGCCGGCCGCTTCGAGAAACTTCGTCTCGCTCAACTGGTGATCGCCGCGCAGCAGCGCGAGCACCGGCCGCTCATCGACCATCATGACCAGGCTCTTGATCTGCGAGGTCTCGGGAAGTCCCGTGAACTCGGCTACTTCCGCGATGGTTTTGCGGCCGGGCGTATGAAACTCCTCGGGCGTCAAGTCGCCTTCGGGATCGGGGGCCGCCGGCGGCGTGGGGTGTGACTCGGCCTTCTCGAGGTTGGCCGCGTAGCCCGTCTTCTCCGACACTACGACGTAGTCCTCACCCGCGTCGGATTCGACCATGAATTCGTGTGACTGGCTGCCGCCCATCGCACCCGAGTGCGCTTCCACCACGATGTACTTGAGCCCGCAGCGCTCGAAGATGCGGCAGTAGGCGGCGTAGTGTTTCTGATATGAAACATCCAGGCCCCCGGCGTCCAGATCGAACGAGTAGGAGTCCTTCATGATGAACTGCCGCACCCGGAGCAGACCCGACTTGGGCCGCGGCTCATCGCGAAACTTGGTCTGGATTTGGTACCAGATCTGCGGCAGTTGCTTGTAGCTGCGCAGCTCGCCGCGGGCGATTGACGTCATCACCTCCTCGTGCGTCATGCCCAGGCACAAATCGCGCTTCCAGCGGTCCTTCAGCCGGAACATGTTATCGCCCATGACCGCCCAGCGTCCCGACTCCTGCCAGATCTCAGCCGGGTGCAGCGCCGGCAGGTACATCTCCTGAGCGCCGATCGCGTCCATCTCCTCGCGAATGATCTCCTGGATCTTCAGCAGCGAGCGCTGCGCCAGGAACAGATAGCTGTACAGGCCGGCCGAGAGCTGGCGGACGTAGCCGGCGCGCAGGAGCAGGCGGTGGCTGACAACCTCCGCCTCGGCCGGGTCCTCACGCAAGGTGGGGATGAATAACTGGCTCCACTGCATGGATTTTTCCCGTGGGAATGAGCAGGATAAACAACAGATTCTAGCATGCTAGAATGACTTCACCCCCGACGCGGCCGATGTGGGGCAGGACTCCCGGTTCGCGGTAAGGCAGCGCTTTCGCACCCGCATGATGATCGCCCTCGGCGCCGACCACGCAGGATTCTTTCTCAAGCAAGCGATCCGGCTGCGGCTGGAGGCCGCGGGCCATCGAGTGATCGATTATGGATCCTGTTCGGCGGAATCCTGCGATTATCCGGACTTCGCGATTGCGGTCGCGCGCGACGTCGCCGCCGGTGCGGTGGAGCGCGGCATCCTGGTTTGCGCCACGGGCGTGGGAATGTCGATCGCGGCGAACAAGGTGCCGGGAGCGCGCGCGGCCCTGGCATTTAATGAAGAAGAGGTTCGGCTGACGCGGGCTCATAACGACGCCAACGTGCTCGCCCTCGGAGCGCGCTTCGTCGGCGAGGACGAGGCCTGGCGGCTGATTGAGATCTTTCTCGAGACGCCGTTCGACGCCTCGGCGCGTCACGTGCGGCGGCTCGAGAAAATCGCTGCTCTCGAACGGCAGCATCAGGAGGCATAGTGACAGAACAGGAGAGAATGGCCCGGCCACTGGCGGAAGTGGATCCCGAGGTTTTCGAAGCCATTCGCGGCGAGCTGGAGCGCCAGAACTCGCGGCTGGAGCTGATCGCCAGTGAGAATTTCACCTCCGAGGCCGTTCTCGAAGCCGCGGGCAGCGTGTTCACGAACAAATATGCCGAAGGTTACCCGGGCCGGCGATATTATGGCGGCTGCGAATTCGTAGATATCGTGGAAAACCTGGCGCGCGACCGCGCCCGGCAGTTGTTCCGCGCCGAATACGCGAACGTGCAGCCGCACTCGGGCTCGCAGGCAAACCAGGCTGCTTACGCCGCGGTGCTACAACCGGGCGACACCATCCTCGGCATGAATCTCGCCCATGGCGGCCATCTGACGCATGGGCATCACCTGAATTTTTCCGGCAAGACGTACAAGATCGTGCCCTACGGCGTGCACCGCGATACTGAGGTCATCGATTACGAAGAGCTGGCGCGCCTGGCTGGCGAGCACAGGCCGAAGATGATCATCGCGGGCGGCAGCGCCTACCCCCGCATCATCAACTTCCAGCGCTTTCGCGAGATCGCCGATTCGGTGGGCGCGCTGCTGCTGGTCGACATGGCGCACTTCTCCGGTCTGGTGGCGGCGGGGCTGCATCCGAATCCCTGCGAGTGGGCCGACATCGTCACCTCCACGACCCACAAGACGCTGCGAGGGCCCCGCGCGGGACTCATTCTCGCACGCGAGAAGTACGGCAAGGACATTGACAAGACGGTCTTTCCGGGAATTCAGGGCGGACCCCTGGTGCATGTCGTCGCCGCGAAAGCGGTCTGTCTGAACCAGGCAATGACCCCCGACTTCGTTGCCTACCAGCGCCAGGTGATCGCCAATGCCCAGGCGCTCGCCTCGGGTCTGGCGGACGAGGGCTATCGAGTAGTCTCCGGCGGCACCGACACGCATCTGCTGCTGGTGGATGTTTTCGCCAAGGGCGTGCGCGGCCGTGACGCCGAAGTCGCGCTTGATAAGGCGTACATCACCGCGAATAAAAACGCCATTCCCTTCGACGTCAACCCGCCGCTCAATCCCAGCGGCATCCGGCTGGGCAGTCCGGCGATCACCACGCGCGGCTTCCGCGAGCGCGAGATGCAGGAAGTGGCGGAACTGATCGCGCAGGTGTTGCGCGAACCGGCGTCGGAGGATAACCTCGCCGCGGTACGCCGCCGCGTGGCTGCCCTCACCGAGGCTTTCCCGCTTTATAGTTGGAAGCTGGCGGCCGTCGGTGTATAGCTCCGGCGGCCGGCGTCCGCCTCCCCCATGCCCCTGCGCATCGTCATCGACGTACGCCATGTCAAGGACTTCGGGATCGGCACGTACATTCGAAACCTGATCCGCGCGCTCTCCGCGCTGGACACCACGCCTCACTACATCCTGACCGCCCGCCCGGACGACGTCGAGGAGTTCAGCAGTCTGCCGCCGAACTTCGAGACGGTCGTCTACCACGGCATCGAAGGCCATTGGATGAACCACCTGGCCTATCCCTATTTCGTGCGCCGCTTTGCCGCCCACCTGGTTCATGTTCCTCTGAACAATGTCCCCCTGCTGCTGCCCCGGCCCTACGTCGTGACCATTCACGATATGAGTAGCGTGCTGTTCGAGCGCCGCTCGGGTTGGCGCGACAGCTTCCGTCTCCACCGTTTCCGCCGCGGCCTGCTGCGGGCCGAACGCATCATCGCGGTGTCGGCCGCTACCCGGCGGGATGTGCAGAACCTGCTCGGCATCCCCTCCAGCCGTATCAAACTGGTCTACAACGCGCCCGATCCGAAATTCCTCGATCGGGTGACCGCCGGCGGGCGGTCCGGCGGACCGGATGCGGGCACCCTCGAGAAACGGCGCGTTCTCGAACGCTACCAGATCAACTATCCGTTCCTGCTGTATGCAGGCCGCATCCGTCCTCACAAAAACATCCCGCGTTTGGTCGAAGCCTTTGCCGTGCTCCGCAGCGAGCTCGAGCACCACCCCGTGTACCGCGAGCTGAAACTGATCATCATCGGCGACGAGATCTCCCGTAACCCGGAGGTCCGGCGGGCCGTCATCCAGACCCGCGTCGAGCCCCACGTTCGTTTCCTGGGGTTTGTCCCCTTCGACACGCTCAAGGTTTTTTATTCGTCGTCGGCAGCGTTCGTCTTTCCTTCGCTCTACGAGGGCTTCGGGCTCCCTCCGCTGGAAGCCATGGCGTCGGGCACGCCCGTGGTGGCCACCCACGTCAGCTCCCTGCCGGAGGTGGTGTCCGACGCAGCCATGATCGTCAATCCAGAGAACGTGTTCGACATCGCCCGTGGCATTCGGGAAGTTCTGCTGGACGAGAATTTGCGCCAGAGATTGATCGCATCCGGCTACCTGCAGCTCCGGCAGTTCAGTTGGGAGCGGGCCGCCGCCGAGGTGCTCGAAGTCTATCGCGAGGTCGCCGCGTCGAGATAGCCCGGCTTCTCCAAGTGCTCCCATTCCCGCCCGGCGCCGACGAAGTTCACGCGCGCCCGCACCAGATAATCCACGTCGAATTCGGTCATCGACAACCTTTCCCACGATGCCGGCCGCAAGCGGGCGTCATCGCTGATCAGGTACAGCCAATCGCCGGAGCACCGCAGGTGTCGGACCATTCCGCGCCCCCGAAATTTCAACAGATACAACTGGTCGGACTGGATCCGGCGGCGCGCCGCCGGGCTCTGGTCGAGCACCACTGTGTCACCGCCGTCGAACAGGCCTGTCATCCTGGGATCACGGCCGAGCCGCGCCGCGACAGGATCCACCATGGAGGCGATCCGGACCGCGGATACCCGCAGCTTGGCCCATGCGTCGACCGCTGTCGGCCAGGGATCGGACGGACCCAGGCGGCCCTTCAGGATCGGCAGGCTGGCGTACAGTTCGGGGCGCACAAGTCCGCTCGTGCCGGCCGTAGCGTCTCGGGCAAGGTCCAGAATGGAGATCTGGAGGGCGGCCAGAATCCGGTCTGCAAATTTTGTTGAGAGGAATCGCCCCCCTTTCAGCACATTATGGATGTGAGGTTGTGAAATATGGGCCATGCGGGCCAGGCGGCGTTCTGTAAGCTCGCCGTTCTGGATGCGTTCGCGCACACAGACAACCAGCAGCTCGTGGAGCGTTGTGAAACTCAAGGGCCCCCCTTTGCAAACTCTTGGTCTATTTCACGCGGAAATAGGCCTGCGGGTTTCCATATCCACGCAGCGCGCCGGCCCCTGTCCTTGTTCGACCGGGGCACGGACGATAAATTAAACGGAACAAGCAAGTTATATCACTCTATCCCCGCCCGTGTCATGCGTCTCACCACGTCAATGTGTGACTTCGATTGACGGAACCCTTAAGCCCGGTAGTATTACCTCCAGGAAGGACCCGAACCTTCCGAAACGAGGTAATCCGAGGATTAAAAAATTGAGACAACCGATGGAGTGGACGAGGTCAGATACGATTGCAATCGCCACCGTCCGGTGCGCGTATTGCCACGGCCTGGGGCTCCGCCATGGCCAAGATGAGCGGGGGCAGCCCTGCAACTGTGTTCTCCGCGCGATTTTTCGCGCCTGTTACTTGCGTTTCCGTGCCTGTGTTTCCGAGGAATCGGTCATGATCCGCGTGGATCTGGAACGAAATGCCGGCGCGGACGGGCGAATCTACTATGGCCGCAAGAATCAAGAGTACGTAGCGGATTTCTGCCTGGTCGCGAGACGCTCCCTGACGCCGGGAGAATATAGGGTCTTCAAGTACCGTTATCTGCTTGGCGCCGACTGGAGGCTCTGCAGCAAGAGACTGAAAATCGATCGTGGAACGCTCTTTCACATTATTTACCGCATCGAGCAGAGGCTCGGACGTACTTTCCGGGAGCTTGAGCCGTACGCGTTGTACCCATTGTCAGACTATTTCGGGCTTCGAGATCCCAGGGCGGCGAAATTTGTGCCTGGGGACATGCCCTTTGATGATGAGGACGACCCCGATCTGCCTCTGGCACGATCCGCCTGAGTATCGACGGCGCATTCTCACGGCTGCTCGCCTCGGGGCGGCGGGCTTCTATGCGCCGCGCCCGGCGCGCAGCGGTGAGAAATGCGGCCGGCTGGGCGTCAACGCGAACCCCGAGATCGAGCATCGGGCCGGGAAGGCGGCCTCCGGAAGCCGATTGCCGCCCGCCAAACCGCTTGTCTTATGATTGGACGGTGATGCGCAGAATAGCCGCCGCCCTGCTTGTCCTTTACGTTTCGCCAACTGCTTTCGCCGCCTCGCATGGCGTTGCCCTCTTTAACGGCAAAAACCTCGATGGCTGGGAGAGCGTCGGTGACGGCGTCTGGACGGTCACGCGCGACGGCGTCCTGATCGGCCAGCGCGACCTGCGCAAGCCGCGCCCGAAAACGAACCCCGACCAGGCGTGGCTCTACACCCGGCGTGACTTCGAGGAGTTCGACCTGCATCTGGAGTGGTGGACCAGGCTCGGCGGCAACAGCGGCATCTCGCTTCGGGACGCCTCGCGCGCGCGGTGGTCGTTTGGCCCGGAGGCCGATCCCAGGCGCACCCCTTCGCACATCGGCTACGAGATTCAGATCATCAATGGCTACAATGACGGCCACCCCTCCGGCAGCCTCTATCTTTTCCAGAAGGCCAGGACCGGCGCGCAGATTGACAACGATTGGAACGCTTTCGACATCGAGTCGCGTAAGGATAAGATTCGGATCAAGCTCAACGGGCAACTCGTTATGGAACACCCGGGAGACCAGAAGCGTCCCACCACCGGGCCGATCGGCTTGCAGCTTCACGATCCGCAGAGTATTGTGATGTTCCGCAATATTCGCATTGTCGAAATCAAGAAGCGATAGAGGCTGCGCGCTGTCCCGGGTATTGTTGGCATCTCCGTCTGTCATGCCAATGCCGGCGCCGCCGTTCAATAGCGGCAGGCAGAACGCGCGGACATGCGGGGCTCACGCGCCATCATCGACTCTCGGAGGGTTCAGTTAACGGCGCCGGCGGGCCGTGAAGAAGCGCTGCAGCAGCTCGACGCACTCGGCCGCGCGCACGCCCTCCTCCACGCGGATGCGATGATTCAGCAGCTCCGAATCGGCCAGTTGGAATTTGCTGCGCACCGCGCCGAAGCGGATGTCCCGCGACCCGAAGACGAGCCGCTCCACTCTCGCATTCACCAGCGCGCCAGCACACATTGCGCAGGGCTCCACGGTTACATACAAAGTCGTGCCCGCCAGCCGGTAATTGCCGGCGTTCGCCGCCGCCTCGCGCAGGGCGATCATTTCGGCGTGTGCTGTCGGATCCTGCAGGCGGATGGGGGAATTGAAGCCGCGGCCGAGGATTTCACCGGCGCGGACCAGCACCGCCCCCACCGGCACCTCCCCCTGGCGCTCGGCTTCGCGCGCCAGGGCGAGCGCCAGCCCCATGAAGTACTCGTCAGGCGATGGGAACCGTTCATCGCTCTCGGCCGTCCTCTCGTCCGAACAATGCCTGTCCGCCATCCGTATTCCCCTACAATGAGACCATGATTCGCCACTGGCCGCTCGTCCTCAAGAACGGTCTGCGCAATAAGCGGCGGACTACTCTCACCGTGTGCAGTATCGCGGTCTCGCTCTGCGTACTCGGCGTGTTCCTCGCCATTTATCACTCCTTCTATTTCACTGACGCCACACCCGAGCAGGCGTTCCGCCTGGTCACCCGCAACAAGGTCTCGCTCGCCCAGGTGATGCCGACGAGTTACCGGCAGAAGATCGAGCAGGTGTCCGGCGTCAGGGAAGTGATGGTGATGCAGTGGTACGGCGGCGAATACAAAGACCCGAAGAACATGTTCGCCCGCATGGCTATCGAGCCCGCTCGGTTTTTCGCCATGTTCCCCGAGATCAAGCTCGCCGAGGAGCAGAAGCTCGCGTTCCAGCGCGAGCGTTCCGCTTGCCTTTTGGGCCGCGAGCTGGCCGAAAAGTTCAATCTCAAGGTCGGCGATCGCGTCACCCTCAAGGGCGACATTTTTCCGGGCACACTCGAGTTCACCGTGCGCGGCGTGTACGACAACACGCGACGCCCCGCGGATGAGATGTTCTTCAATATCCAGTATCTCTATGAGAGCCTGCCCCAGAGGCGGCGCGATTTTGCCGGCACGTTTGCGGTGCTCGCCGACTCGCCCGATTCGGTCCCGCGCGTCGCCCGCGAAATCGATGCTTTGTTCCGCAATTCGCCGGTGCAAACCAAGACCGAGACCGAGCGGGAATTCGAGCTCAGCTTCATCTCCTTCCTGGGCAACGTCAAGGCGTTTCTGCTGAGCGTCTGCGGCGCCGTGACCTTTACCATCCTGCTGGTGTCGGCAAACACCATGGCCATGTCGGTTCGGGAGCGCGTCAAAGAGGTTGGCATCCTGAAGACGCTCGGCTTCACCCGCGGCGCCATCATGGGCATCATCCTCGGGGAAGCCGCGCTGATCGCGCTGCTCGGCGGCATTCTCGGCTGGTGTCTCGCGCTCCTGCTCACCCAGGGGTTGCGCTACGCGCCGGTCATGATCGGCGAGATCAAAATGCTGACCTTGAGACCATCCGTCACCGTGGTCCTGCTGGCGGCGAGTCTCATCATCGGAATTGCGAGCGCGCTGATTCCCGCATGGGGCGCCTCGCGCACCACGATCGTTGACGCCATGCGGCATTCCGGTTGACTCGATGGCGCTTCCTCTCGGCTACAACCTGCGCAACCTGGCCGTGCGCAAGACGACCACCATCATGACGGCGCTCGGTATCGCGCTCACGGTCGCGGTTTTGCTGGCGGTGCTGGCGCTGGTGGAGGGGCTGCGGACGGCGCTGCGCGTCAGCGGGCATCCGCTGCAGATCCTGGTCACCCGCAAGGCCTCGAGCTCCGAGCTCGTCAGCGTGATGGCTCGCGCGAATTTCGAGCAGATCAAGGTGAAACCGGGGATCGCGCGCAGCGCCTCGGGCGAGCCCATGGCGTCGCTCGAGATGGTCACTTTGCTCAATCTCGAGGGAGTCGACAGTCCGGGGGGGATGAACGTGACGCTGCGCGGCATCTCTCCCGCCGGTCGCGAAATGCGCGACCGGCTCCAGCTCGAACGCGGGCGCTGGTATGCGCCGGGCCGCCGGGAAATCGTCGTCGGCAAGTCGGTGGCGCTGCGCTATCCGGCGGCGAAGATCGGCGGTAAGCTCCAGTTCGGCAAAGGCGACTGGGAAGTCGTCGGGATTATGAGCGCCGGGGCCTCGGCGGTGAACAGCGAGATTTGGGGAGATCTGTTCCAGGTCGCCTCCGACCACAATCGCGCCGAGTTTCTCAGCTCCGTCCTCCTCCGCGCCGCCGACCCGGTCGCCTTCAGCGCGCTCATCAACGACCTCGATGCGGACCAGCGCCTGAACGTCTCCGCCATCCCCGAGACACGGTACTACGAGAAACAGATGATCGCCGCCGCTCCGGTGCAGTTCATGGGGACCTTTGTCGCGCTGATCATGGCCGTTGGAAGCTGTTTCGCCGCCATGAATACGATGTATGCCGCCGTGGCGCGGCGCGCCCGTGAGATCGGGACCCTCCGTGTGCTCGGCTTCTCGCGCGCGGGCATCCTGTTCAGCTTCGTGGTGGAGTCGGTGCTGCTGTCCATGATCGGCGGACTGATCGGCTGCCTGCTCGTGCTGCCGCTGAACAACATCACCACCGGGGTGGGCAGCTTCGTTACCTTCAGCGAGTTCTCGTTCAATTTCCGGGTCACACCCCAGCTCATGCTCAGCGGCGTGCTGTTTGGTGCGCTCATGGGCGCTCTGGGCGGCTTCTTCCCCGCCCGGAGCGCGGCCCGCAAGGAGATCCTGAACGCGCTGCGGGAGATCTGACGATGACGGGCGACCTTGGTAAGCTGCGTATCGATAAGAGCCGGCGCGCGACCGCCGACCCGCCGCGCTGGGCCGCGCGCTGGATTGTCACGGGCGTCGCTCTCCTGGTTCTCCTCGGGGTGGGCCGTTTCGTATACGCGCGCTTCAACCCGGTACTCGAAGTCGAGACCGTGCGTGTGCGCGCCGCCGATGCCGGCGACCCCGCTTCCGGCCAGGAGATCGTGCTCAACGCCACCGGCTATATTATCGCCGCCCACAAGATCCAGCTCGCTTCCAAGGTGCTCGGCCGCGTAGCCTGGATCGGCGTCGAGAAAGGCGACAAGGTCAAAGAGGGCCAGGTGATCGTGCGGCTCGAGGATGACGAGTACCGCGCCCAGTTGCAGCAGGCCCGCGGCAACCTGCTCTCGCTCCAGGCGCGGCTCGCCGAGCTCGAGCACGGCTCGCGCCCGGAAGAGATCCAGCGCGCCCGGGCGGAGCTCGACCAGACCAGGGCCGATCTCGCGAATGCCCGCACCGTCCTCGCGCGCACCCAGCGCCTGGTCGGCGAAGGTGTGCTGGCCAGACAAGCGCTCGATGATGCCCGCGCACGGCACGACTCGCTCGCGGCCCGCGTGCAGGCTCTCGATCGCTCCTATGAGCTGGTGCGGCTCGGCCCGCGCCAGGAGCAGATTGCCGCGGTCAAGGGACAGCTCGAGCAGGCCCGCGGCGCGGTCGCTTTCTTTGAAAGCCAGCTCTCCAACACCGTCATCCGCGCCCCCGTCACTGGAACCATCCTCGAGCGCGCGGTGGAGAAGGGCGAGTTCGTCACCACCAGCTTCGTGGGCGAGCGCGGAGCCAAGGGCTACGTGGTATCCCTCGCCGACCTGAGTGATCTGCGCGCCGAGCTCGACATCAACCAGAACGACTTCGCCAAGCTGCGTCCGCGCCAGCCGGCCCGTGTCACCACCGACGCCTTCCCAGACCGCGTCTACGACGGCGTGCTGGAAGAGATCTCGCCGGAAGCCAATCGCCAAAAGGCCACCGTGCAGGTGAAAGTGCGGATCCTCAAGCCCGACGACTACCTGCGTCCGGAAATGAATGCCAGCGTCGCATTCTACAACGAGCGGGCGGAGCCGCCGGCCGCTTCCTCCTCGCGCGTGTTGTATGTGCCCGCGTCGTCGCTGCGCGGCGGCTACGTCTTCGTGGTGCACGAGGGCCGCGCCCTCCGCCGCGCCGTGAGGACCGGCGGCCTCACTTCGCGGGGCCTGCGCGTGGACAGCGGCCTGATCGGCGGCGAAGACCTCATTGTCAATCCGCCCGAGGACTTGAAGGATGGCGCCAAAGTCAAGCCGCGATCGACCGGCGCCGCTTCCGCGCGGCGTCTTGTCTCAGTGCAGTCTCTTGTGCCTGACCATGCCTGATCCCATCATCATCACTCGCAAGCTCCGCCGCGAATTTATCCGCGACCAGTTTCACGTGATCGCGCTCGAAGACGTCGACCTGGAAGTGCAGCCCGCCGAATTTGTCGCCCTCATGGGCCCTTCGGGCTCCGGCAAGTCGACCCTGCTGCACTTGATTGCGGCTATGGACCGACCCACCTCCGGCGAGATCAAGGCGCTCGGGACCGACCTGCGCGCTCTCTCCGACCGCCAGATCGCACGCTGGCGCAACCAGCACATCGGCTTCGTCTTCCAGTCGTTCAACCTCATTCCCGTGCTGACCGCGCTCGAAAACGTGGAGTTGCCGCTCCGCCTCACCAAGCTCAGCCGCAAGGACCGCCTGGAGCACGCGCGTACCGCGCTCGAGCTGGTCGGCCTCGGTGACCGCGTCCACCACCTGCCACGCCAGCTCTCAGGCGGGCAGGAGCAGCGCGTCGCCATCGCACGCGCCATCGTCACCGACCCGGATATCATCCTGGCGGACGAGCCCACCGGCAACCTGGACGCCGGCTCCGCCCTGGAGGTTCTGACGCTGCTCTCGCGGCTGAATAAAGAGTTCAGCAAGACGGTCGTGCTGGTCACCCACGATCCTCACGCGGCCCAGTTCGCCTCCCATACCCGCCACCTGGAGAAGGGCCAACTGCTTCCCAACAGCGTCGCTGTCTGACCGGCGTGATTGGAGCTCACGGATTCGCAGGGCTCCCACGGCTGAAGCCCGGGATGTACGCCGCCCCCGCCCATCGATGCCGGCGGACGATGACGAATATCAGCGGCTTCGGCCCGTGACCGGGAAAGGCTCTCGTTTACTGCGGGGGTGCGGCGATTGCAATCTCGTCCCGCCGTGCCCTCGCATAGTGCCGGCCTGAGGCTGTCCCCGCCGCCGGGCCGACGGGAAGAACAAGGGGAATGTCTTCCAAGCGGGCTATGTCAGATCCACTGCGACCACCTCGTGCAGCCCGACCGACGGTACCTCAACCCTCAGCCCTTCGGGTCCCGCCACGGGTGTTACTGGCCTGCCGCTCACCAGCAGCTTCGCCTGTTTCGGAGTCGCTCCCTGGGGTAGCCGGATGTGGACCGTGAAGGGTCCTACGGGAATCACTTCGCGAAGCGGTCCTTTCATCATGAACGGGTTGGTCAGGTTGACCAGGTGGACCGTGAGGCTGTTCTTCTGCCGCCAGACGGTGACGTCGAGCACGCCGCGCCCGTTCACGCTCACGGGCGGCGGCTCGGCCGTCGCCCAATCCACCGCGTTCTGCATCAGCCGCAGGTGATCGAGCGTGAAGACCTCCCAGAACGTGCGGTCGATATCCCATGGGAAATACACGACCCGGCCCTTGCCCGCTGTGCCGCAGTGCACCACCGGTACGCCGCTGTTTGCCGACCGCGGATACACGTCCTCCATCGGCAGGTCGGGATACGTGGGAATCAGCGTCAGCGGCGGGCGGTAGCCGGCGGCCGTCGATCGCGTGTGCACGCGCGCCACGCCATTAATCGTGCGCGGCGTGTCTTCGAGCCCCTTCAGCAGCGGATGCGGATGATGCAACTGGATGTAGGAGTTCTGCATCCGCGGCTCCACCTTGCCGTCGAACTTCGCGGCGAACAGGCGCGCCAGCCCGAAATCCGGGCGCCGCTTGCCCCATTCGTCGCAGAGCGATGTCTCGTGCGTCGCCACGATCGACCCGCCGCGCTCGACGAACTCCGCAAGCTGCCGGCACTGCTCCTCCGAGAGCGCCGCGATGTTCGGCAGAATGAGCGTCTTGAATTTTGAGACGCCGTCGAGCTTGCGATCGTGCACCATCTCGAACGGAATCCGCGCTTCCACCAGCGCCTGGTACCACCCGAGGATGTGATCTTCACATTTGGCGCGTGCCTGCTCGGCGCCGTAAAATTTCGCGGTCTGCTGGGAGAAGACCACCGCCACGCGCGCGAGGTTCTCCTCATTGCGCAGGTAGCGTTCGTTCGCCGCGTGCCAGGTATAGACCTGCTCGACGGGCTTCAGCCAGCGGCGGTCGTACGGCTTTCCATTGAACTTGACTACCCACGGCCGCAGCCCGTTCGCGATGCCATCGACCAGCCAGATCTGGATCTCTTCCCCGTGCTGGACCGAATCCTTCCAGCGATAGGCCTCTTCCACGCCAACGCTGGTAATCCCGCCGATCGGCTTGCGGCCCAGACCGGCGCGATATTCCTTGGCGTTCTTGCCGCTGGCCCACGGCGCCATGGTGCCGCGCCGCGCCTGCCGGTCGGCGAACAGGATCGGCGCGAGATCGCCGACCGTCTTCATGTCCAGCGCGCTGAGCGCGCCGCCCCCCGAGTTGGCAATGAAGCACGCCTCCGGCTTGATCCTGCGGATCTCGCTGTCCCACAGCTTCCAGCAGTCGAACAGACGCTTCTCGTGCCACACGAGATAGGCGCGCCGGGCCGGGTCCTGGGGATCGTTCGTGCGTGGCAGGTCGAGTCCCGAGAACTCCCTGAAGTTCTTGCGGCAGTGCTCGCAGAAGCACTGCCCGTGGCCCGCCCAGCGGTTCGAGAAGATACCGTCGATGCCGTACATCCCCACGATCTCGTTATTCACCGCGGTCATGAATTCGAAGTTCATCGGCCCGAGCGCACACGTCACCCACAGCTCCGGGTTGGCCCAGTGGCGGCGCTTGCGGCCTTCGGCATCCACGGCGATCCAGTCCGGATGCGCGTCATAGACGTTCTGCCGCACGGCATGCGGGTCGGTGCGCGCGATCACGTTCATGCCAAGCTTGCGGCAGCCGTGCACCATCTCGCCGAAAACGTCGCGATCGCCCAGGAAGCGGCTGCGGTTGTGCAGCGGGACCTTGGTCGGGTAAAAGGCCATGTAACCGCCGCCGCCCAGGCAGGCGGCGTCCGCGCGCACGCGTTTCATGTAATCGAGCCAGAACCGCGGATCGTAGTTGCCCGGATCGTCTTCGGTGAACACGAGCTGCACCCAGCGCATGGGCCGGTCGAACCAGTTCTTGCCCCCCGGTGTCGGCTCGGCGGCCAGGGCGCGCTCGGAAAGTGTGGCGACCGCACCCGCGGCGGTCACCGTCTCGAGAAACTGACGGCGGTTCGAGGACATAACACCAAGAGACTACCGCAGTCGCGTGTTCGCGCGGAATCCAGTGTCCCATCCCGCATACCGCTTGTTAACACGCGCGAGTCGGAAGCGTTCATTCTGAGCCGCGACCGCGAGGGAGCGGTTGTCAATTATGAAGTCGATCCGTCCCGCTCCCCCTGCCCGAGCACCTCTTCGTAATAGCGCTCGTACTGGGGGATGATCCGGTCCGTGGCGAAGCGCGTCTCCGCGGTCCGCCGGGCGGCGGTTGCCATGCGGGCGTGCAGCGGGTCATCGGTAAGCAGCTCGATCACTCGCGTGGCTTGCGAGTCCGTGTCGCCAACCGCCTCGAGGAATCCGTCGACTCCGTGGGTCACCAGCTCCGGAACGCCGCCCGCGCCGGTTGCCACCGGCGGGACGCCGCAGGCCATGGCTTCGAGCGCCGCCAGGCCGAATGCCTCGAGCTCGCTCGGCAGCAGCAGCACGTGCGCGCGCGGGATCAGCCGCTCGACGTGGTCCTGCTTGCCCAGAAACTCCACCTGCTCGCCGACGCCGAGATCGCGCGCCAGGTGCTCGGCCGGCCCGCGTTCAGGTCCGTCGCCCGCCATCCACAATTTCGCGTCCACCTGTTTGCGCACGCGGGCCAGGATCTGGATGCAGTCCAGAATGCGCTTCACCGGCCGGAAATTCGAGATATGCAGCAGCAGCTTCTGCGAATTGCGCTTCTCCGGGGCGGGACGGTACAGCTCGCAGTTGACGAAGTTGTGGATCACCCGGATCTCGTTGCCCACGCCGAACACCTCGACTGTGCGCCGCTGCAGGTAGCGGCTGATGGACGTGATCCCGTTCGATTCCTCGATCGAAAACTTCGTGATCGGAAAGTATGATCGGTCCGTGCCTACGAGCGTAATGTCGGTGCCGTGCAGCGTGGTGATGAAGGGGAGCCGCCTGCGCGCGGCCATCATCTGCTGCGCCAGCAGCGCGGCAATCGAGTGCGGTATGGCGTAGTGGACGTGCAGCAGATCTAGCCCGTAGCGCTCGGCGACTTCCGCCATGCGCGAGGCCAGAGCCAGGCAGTAGGGCGGGTACTGAAAAAGCGGATAGCTCGAAACCTCGACCTCGTGGTAGTGGATGCGTGGAATGCCCGGATCGAGGCGGATCGGGTTGGCGTAGGTGATGAAGTGCACCTCGTGGCCCCGATTCGCCAGTTCGAGGCCGAGCTCGGTCGCGACGATGCCGCTGCCCCCATACGTGGGATAGCAGGTGATCCCGACCTTCATGGCGCCGCCGCCCGCAGCACGCCGTAGCCGATCTGGCCGTGGATGTTCTCGGCGGGATGGGCCACGTCGCCGCCGCCGTACCAGACGCGGATCTCGCCGGCCTCGAGAAGCACCGTGGGATCGCACACTACTTTCGCGTTCCACGGCTCGGTGCCGGAGATGAGCGGCGCTTCCGAGGAGCGCTGCCAGCGCACGCCGTCCTGCGAGCGCGCCAGGCCGATACGGCGGTGCTCGCCGCGGTCTCGACCGGTGTACAGCATCCAATAAGACCCGTGCGAGAGCCACACCGCGGGCTCGCCCAGCCCGATCTCATCGAAGCTGCCGAGCGACCCTAGCTCGAAGATCGGGTTCGTGCGCAGCTTCTCCCAAGTTACGCCGTCGCGCGAGCGGGCAACGCCCAATCGCTGCCGTCGGGCGCGGTCCTGGCCGAGGTAATAGAGATACAGCGTCCCGCCGGCTTCCACAACGTAGGGGTCGGCGGCGCCGCGCTCGTCCCAGCTCCCGCGCGGGCCAACCTCGAGCACGGGTGCGGCGCGCTTCTGCCAGGTGCTGCCGTCAGCCGACATCGCGAGCCCGATGCGCGGCGCGCGCCCCGCCTGATACCAGGTCCGGAAATGCCCTTCCCACCACAGCGTCGAGCCGTTGGCGGCGATGTAGCCGCCCTCCCAGGTCTTCGGGTCGGGTGTGAGCAACCGGGCGAGCTTCTGCCACACGAGCCCGTCCCCTGAGGTGGCCAGCCCGGTGCGCCAGGTGCGGCCGTCGTAGCCGGAATAAAAGTTGAACAGCCGTCCACCGCGCCGCACCACCGACGGATTGAGTGCGTCCACCGAGTCCCACTCTCCCGGCATGCTCCGCGCCAGGACCGGGCCGGGTCGCGGCTCCCAGCGGAAGCTCACGTGTTCCGGCGGACCCGCCGGCGGCAGGGTGAAATCGGCGTAGCGGCCGCAGCCGGAGGATAAGACCGCCGCGCAGACCAGGCCGGCCGCGCGGCTCATACCGGGATGCGGATGCGGAGTTCCGCGCCCTGGCTGGGACGGGAGTCGAGCAGCATCTCGCCGCCCAGTGTGCGCACGCGCCGCCGGATGCTGCGCGGGCCAAGCCGCAACAGCTCCAGCTCGTCGAGAGTCCAGGCGCCGCTGAAAGGGAAGCCGCTGCCATCGTCCTCCACCGTGATCTCGATCGTGTGGTCCTGCTGCTGGACCGAGACGGCGGCCCGCGACGCCTTCGAGTGCTTGCGCACGTTGTTCAACGCCTCGCGCACCACCTGCAGTACTTCAGTGGCGACATCAGGGTCGCCCGGCTCCACGATGTCGTTGGCGGCGAGATTCACCTGAATGCCGCTGTCGCGCTGGAAGGTATGGATGATCTCGCGAATCGAGGCCTGCAGTCCCGCCTGGTCCACCTCGATCGGCTGCATGTTGCGAATGAAGGAGCGCAGCTCGACCACCTGCGACTTGCCCAGCTCCTGGAGCTGCTCGAGCTCGCGCAGGGCGCTTTCCGCATCGCGCCCCATCAGCTTGCGGATGATCTCCAGGCGCATCTGGAAACTGATGAAGCTCTGCAGCGGTCCGTCGTGGAAATCGGCGGCGATGCGCTGCCGCTCGGATTCGCGCGCCGATTCGGCTTCATAGCGCGAGATCACCGAGCGCTTGAGCGCCGTCGAGAGCCGCTGTTGCAGACCCGACCGGTGGATCGAAAGCAGAATCGCAAGCACGCCGCCCAGCACCACCGTCGGCCAGAGCGAGTACGCCGGCTGCGGCTGCACCACCAGGAAGAACAGCAGCGAGAGCGCCACCACGCCGGCCGTGTTCTTCCACGAGTACATGAGCGATGCCATCGCCAGGAGAAAGAAGTAGGCGAGCGTCGATAACCAGAGGCCCTCGCGGCTGGGGTGTAGCGCGCAAATGAGGAAGAACAGTAGGTCGAGAATGAGCAGGGTCAGGGGATAGACGCTGGTCTCGACGCTGTCGCGCACCAGCACAAAAATGCTGTAGAACGCGAAGATGGCGACCACCAAAGCCGTCAGCATGCCGGCGGGCGCGGGAATGAGCAGATAGACCGCCAGCGCAGTCAGCGCCAGCATCGCCCGCACGATTCCCAGGTGGCGGCGCCATAGGTAAGGAACGATGGTGTGCTGGACGGCCACGGCGCAAACTTAGCGGCGGTAGAGGTAAATCGTGTGACTGCGGCCCTCGCCGTCGTCTTCGACCGTCTCTACCTTCTCCGCTTTCCAGTCGGAGAACTGGAAATCGTGCGAGACGATGCGGGTGCCTTTTTTGAGCTGCTTTTCGAGCAGCGGGCGGATCTTGTCGTTCGATGAAGGCAGCAGGTACACCGTGATGACGCTGGCCGGGGAGTAGTCCTGTTTGAAGATGTCGCCGTGAATGATGCGGGCGGTGCGCTGCAATCCCTGTTCGCGGATGGAATCCATGCTGCGCTTGTAGAGGTCGTCATCGAGCTCGATGCCGGTGGCATCTGCCTTGAACTTCTTGGCAGCCATGATGACAATGCGGCCGTCGCCGCTGCCGAGATCAAAGAGTTTCTCCCCCGGCTTGACGTCGCCGATCTGGAGCATCTTTTCGACGATGGATTCCGGCGTCGGATAGTACGGCGCCAGCTTTTCAGCCTCCTTGGTGTCCTGCCCGAAAACGGGCGCCCACAGAAGCAGTGAAGCGAGAGTGAGTCTGCGCATTTGAGAACGAGTGTACAACAAGGGGAGCCGCGGGCCGGGGGACGACCCGCATTCCGCACCACAGTTTTCGCGAAGCGCCGGGGGGAGGGTCGGCAGACTGACCGACATGACCTGCTGCCGGCGCCCGTTCCTGCGCCGCCGGTCGATCGCCCGAGCGCGACTGCCGAGGGATACCAGCGGCCCAAACTCCGCGCGCGTAAGCTCCTCGTCCCCCGGCGTCTGGCACGCGGCCCGGCGCGTCGTGAGAACTGCGCCGGACGCAAGCTCACGGCCGGGCGCACACCTCTTCCGTGCTTACCAGCGCCCCGCCGCTCGATACAAACTCGCGCAAGGTTTTGCCCGCCTCCTCCGCGTTCAGTTCCTTCACCGCGTCGGTGACCAGCTCGACCCGCCTCCCCGTCTTCAACAGACCAGAGGCGGCGCGGCGAACGCAGTACTCGGTGACCACGCCGTAAACCACGTAGCGGTCGGCGCCGAGCTGGTCGAGCACCGCCGGCAGGTTCACGTTCGAGAAGCAGTCGAGCGCCTGCTTCTGAATCACGATCTGCCGCGCGCCGGAGATGTCGTGCCTGCCCGCGCGGTTGGGGGCCACGACGCGCGGCTCGAGCAGGGTCGCGACGGGCTTTTGCTGCCCGATCGTGTCCACCACGCAGTGCGCCGGCCATTGCCGGAACTCGGGGTCGTCCTCGGCGTGCGCATCCGTGCTGGAAATCACCGGAATGCCGTGCTGGGCCGCGTGACGGTTCAGGCGGACGATATTCGGAAGGACATCCTCGGCTCCGGGCACGTACAGCGCACCGGCTGGATACAGGAAATCGATTTGCGTGTCGACGTCGACAAAGACCGTTTTCATGAGGATCGCTCCTGTGCGGAATCGAATTTCACGCGCGCCCGCTCGGCGAGAGCTAGCAGGTCTTCGCTGAATCGCACGGGGCGCGGCAGAGCGAGCCGGCGGACCGCCTGCGCGCAGTAGTCCCGCGAGCGGCTCGCGCCGGGCAGCTCCTGTACCAGTCTGCCGCCGATCATTACGGGTTTCAGTAACGCTTCGGAATTCGGCCCGGGGCACTCCCAATGGCAGCCGATCTGGTCGCGGTCCGCGAAGCGGAACACCTGCTTGGCGCCGGGCAGCGTGGTTTTTTCCGGGCTGAACTTCCAGGTATACCGTTTGATGCCCAGCACGTCGATCTCGGCCAGTTTGTAGACCGCCGCGAGGTTTGGCGCGTCTGCCGAAGTCGCCAGCTCGGTGCCGACCCCGAATGCGTCCACCGGCGCTCCCGCGCGCACAATCTCGCAGACCTTTTGCTCGTTCAGATCGCCGGAAACCATGATCTTGGCGTCCTTCAGCCCGGCCGCGTCCAGGATCTTGCGCGCCTCGCGTGACAGCCCCACGACATCGCCGCTGTCCAGCCGGACGCCCCAGAGCGGCCGCCCGAGCGCGGCCGCCTGACGCGCTCCTTCAATCGTGTCGTAGGTATCGATGAGGTACACGGTCCCCTCGCCGAGCAGGCTCTGGAGAGCCTCGAAGGACTTACGCTCGCTCGGGAAGGCCTGCACCCAGGAATGTGCCGCGGTGCCGTAGATCGGGATCCCGAAGCGATAGCCGGCCTCGACGTTGCTGGTGCCGGCACAGCCCGCGATATACGCCGCGCGTCCGGCGAGCACGCCCGCTTCCGGCGAATGCGCACGGCGGGTGCCGAACTCGATCACCGCGCGACCTGCCGCGCACTCAACCACGCGCACCGCCTTGCTCGCCACCATCGATTGGAACGCGATCGTAGCCAGCAGGTACGTTTCCGGAATTTGCGCCTCGATCAGCGGCGCCCGCACCACCAGCACCGGCTCGCCCGCGAAAAACGGGGTGCCTTCGGGCATGGCGAAGACGTCCCCGCTGAAGCGGAAACCGCGCAGATAGTCCCAGAACGCCTCCGGGACGCCGCGCAAGGGCGCCGACCTGCGGAGGTACGCGATCTCTTCCTCCTCGAAGCGGAGCTGAAGCAGATAGTCCACAGCCTGCTCGAGCCCGGCCGCAATCAGAAACGGGCGGTTCTCGGGCACCTTGCGGACAAACAGCTCGAAAGTCGCCCGCTCCTGCGTCTTCCCGGCCTCGAAGTATCCGGCCGCCATGGTGAGTTCATACAGATCGGTAATCAGCGCGCGCATGCGGCATCCACCATTGTCGCTGGCGCGCTTGGAGAGCGCTGTGTGTGCCGGCTTGCGACCGTCAGGCTGGCGCGCATTCCTCCTCCCGTAAATCGCGAGGCGCACCGCAAACCCGCGGGGGCACGGGCGCCAAGGTGCGTGCCCCGGCCGTGAAGGGGCGCATTCATTGGGTTGCCCGCGGCCGCCATCCTCGAGGTTCTGTCAAGTACGGCTCCGGGCGGTCTTCGCGCGCCTTGTGCTGCCCCTCGCGAGCATCGAAATAGCGGCTACTCTCCTCGCCCCGGCGCCTTTAAGATGCGCAGGATCTCGGCTCCATACTTCTCGACCAGGCGCTTGCCGATGCCGGAGACGGCCAGCAGCTCGTCCGTACCGGTCGGCGCCTGGGTGGCAAGATTGCGCAGAACGCGATCGCTGAAGATGCGGAAAGCGGGCACGCTCGCGCGCCTCGCCTCGTTCAGCCGCCAGGCACGAAGCTCGCTCTCGAGGCGCTCGATGCGGTCCGCGGCCACCGGGCGTGGCGCCGGGCCCGCTCGCGCGGACTTGCGACGCTTTGCCCCCGCGCGGGCTGGAGCGGCGATCTCCCCGGTGAGATCGAAGGCGAGGGGCGCCGCGGGATCAAGCCGGCGGCCGGCGGAGGAAAGGCGCACCAGCTTATAGCCGATCTGCCGGCCGTCCTTCTCGAAGCTGGCATCGGCCATTTCCACCAGGCCGGCGCGTGCCAGGCCGCTGAGCACGCGCTCGAATTCGTTCCGCGCGCCGAGTCCTCCGCCGACCTGCGCATGCAGCCGTCCAGAGGAAATGGAAGTGACCCGGCAAAGGGCGGCCAGAGCCTCCCGGGCAAGCGCCTGCTCGTGCGCGGCCGCCGGGCGATAGCGCTGCGCGACCGTCTCCTTGGGAGCGCAGAAATCGCAGATGCCGCAGCGCGCACGGGCCCCCTCGAAATCGCCGAAATGCCGCACCAGCGTCACCATCCGGCACTGGTTGCACTCGGCGAAGCGGAGCATCTCGGTGAGCTGGGCGATCTTGTGCTCGCGCTGCGATTCGTAGGATTCGCGCCACTCCTCGCTGCCACGGGTCAGGTCGCCCAACTCGTCGATCTGCACGCCGCCGTGGATCCAGAGCTTTTCGAGCGCGCTCGCAAAGGTCTCCTCGTCGAGCCGGCTGCGCTCGGCAACGCGTTCTTCGACCTGCGGCTCGGCGGTGAGCGCGGCGAAAATCAGGTCGAGCAGCGGAGGCTCGGGGTAGTCGCGGCCGAGGAAGTAATCATGCGTGCGCCGATCCGAATAAGACTGCATCAGGATGGCGCGCGACAGCGCGCCATCGCGGCCCGCGCGGCCGATCTCCTGGTAGTAGCTCTCGATACTGCCGGGCAGCGCAGTGTGGACGACCGTCCGGATATCAGGTTTATCGACGCCCATGCCGAAGGCGATGGTCGCCACGATTATCTCCAGCCGGCCCGCCAGAAACGCGGTCTGCACCTGATCTCGGCTTGGGGCATTCATGCCCGCATGGTAGGCGGCGGCGGGAAAACGGGTCCCGAGCGATGCCGCAACGATCTCCGATTCGCGGCGTGTCGGCGTGTACACGATCGCCGGCCGTCGCGCGGAATCGCCGAGGATCTCTTCGACCATCGCCAGGCGCATCGACTGCGCCACCTCGATCACTTCGATGGCGATGTTGTCGCGGCGGAAGCCATGGATGAAGCGCCCGGGCCCCTCCAGACCGAGTTGCTGGACGATGTCGTCCTGCACGAGCGGCGTCGCCGTGGCGGTAAGGGCCATCACCGGGGCCGGACGCAAGGCGGGCAGATGCCCGCCGATACGCCGGTAATCGGGGCGGAAATCATGTCCCCATTGCGAGATGCAGTGCGCCTCATCGATCGCGATCAGCGCCGGCTGCCGCTTCGCCAGCATCTCCGGAAAGCCGGCGACCCGAAGCCGCTCGGGCGCGATAAACAGGAACTGGAGCGCGCCGTTCAGGTAATCGAGGCAGGCTTGCCGCGAAGCCGCGCGGTCGCGGCCCGAGTGAATGCGCTCGGCGGCGAAACCCCTCTCCTGAAGCCGCACGACCTGGTCCTCCATGAGCGCGATGAGCGGGCTGATCACGAGTGTGGTGCCGCCGCGCGCGAGCCCCGGGAGCTGGTAGCAGAGCGACTTGCCCGATCCGGTCGGCATGACCAGGAGCGCATCTTCGCCGCGAATGGCCGCGCGGCAGACCTCCTCCTGGTTCGGGCGGAACGACTCGAATCCGAAGCCCTGGCGAAGCAGCGCAAGCAAGTCGACCGCGGGCGCCGCGGGAGCGCCGGCGGCCGGAGGCACGGGCGCGCGAGTCGTCGACGGGACACGCGCCGGGGTAGTGGCGGCTGGGGATACGGGGCAAGTTTGCGGCGCGCCGATCGCCGGCGGAGCGGCGCCGTCAGCCGGGGACGCCGCGGGCGCCGGGATCGCTTGGCGTGCGGCAGGCTCCACGGGCGTGGCCATCGCCGGACGAGCAGCCGTCGATGCAGGCGCGGCGCGGGCCCACGCCGGCGCGCTCGGCGGACGCGCGGCGCTATTCATCTTCGCCACGACCTCTGTTACGTACCGCTCGATGCCGCCCATGAACTCCGGCAGCTCGCCCTGCCCGCGATGGATGCGATGCAGGAAGGCCTCCCACTGCCCCGTCATGGCGGGACTCTTTACCTCCGGGTGCACGACCGCGATGAGCTGGATCCCCTTCTCGGTCGCAGCCAGGCTCTTACCCTGGCGCTCCACGTAGCCGCGCTTGAGCAGCACCTCGATGATGGCGGCGCGCGTGGCCGGCGTGCCCAGGCCCGAGTCCTTCATCGCGTCCGAGATCTCCTTCTCGTCGAGGGTCTTGCCGGCCGTCTCCATCGCGGTCAGCAGCGTCGCTTCGGTAAAGCGCTTCGGCGGGCGCGTTTTCTTGTGTTCGGCCGCGGTCTCGAGCACGCGCACCAGGGCGCCCTCGTCGAGATCGGAGGGCAGCACCGGCTGCTCGTCGTCCCCCGCCTTCTCGCGCTTCTTGCGCGGCGCGACGTCCAGCGCTTTCCAGCCGGCCTGTTGCACGGAGGTTCCACTGCTGTGGTAACGGTCGACAGCTCCGGGATTCGTGATGGCGGTGATGACGGTCTGGACGGACGTGACGTAGTCCGGCTGCCAGGCGCTCAGGACGCGCCGGCAGACCAGGTCATAGACGTGCTCTTCGTCGGGACTCAACGCAGCGCGGTTAGGGCGCGTGTGCGTGGGGATGATGGCATGGTGGTCGGTGACCTTCGCGTCGTCGACAAAGCGCCTGCCCAGCGGCGTTTCGCCAGTGCCGGGCGCGAGCAGGTCCGCATAGGGGCTGCGGACCGCCTCGACGATGCGCGGTAGGGTTTTCGCCACCTCGGCGGAGAGATGCCGGCTGTCGGTGCGCGGATAGCTGATGAGCTTGTGCCGCTCGTACAGAGCCTGCGCCAGATCGAGCGTCTTCTGCGCGCTGAAACCGTAAACGCGGTTGGCGTGGCGCTGCAGCTCGGTCAAGTCGTAGAGCAGCGGCGGCGCCATGCGCTGGGTCTCGGACTTGACGGATTCGATGCGCGCTTCGCCGGTGCGGGCCCGTTCGAGAATCGCCTCCGCCTGGCCGCCCTCCAGCGGCAGGCGCATGCGCTCCGCCAGCGGCTCGGGGCCTTGACGGAACCACGTGCCCTTGTATTGGGAGCTGGCCTCGGTGGAGAACGTCGCCTCGATCTCGAGGTAATCCAGGGGCACGAAAGCGCGGATCTCGAGCTCGCGTTCGACCACCATGGCGAGCGTCGGTGTCTGCACGCGGCCGACCGAGAAGCTCTCGCCGAGCGCCAGCGTATAAGCTCGGGAGAGGTTCATCCCCACCAGCCAGTCGGCGCGGCTGCGCCCGCGGGCCGCATCAGCCAGCGGATCGTAATGCGACCCGTCCTTCATGGACGCAAGACCCGCGCGGATGGCGTCCGCGGTCAACGAGGACACCCACAGCCGCGAGGCCGGCTTGCTGCATCCGGCCGCCTCATAGAGATAGCGGAAGATCAGCTCTCCCTCGCGCCCCGCGTCGGTGGCGCACACCAGCTTGCCCACTTTGGGGGAGTTGAGAATGCGGCGGACGATCTCGAACTGCTCGCGTGTGTCGTCGATGACGACCAGCGGCCATTCCGCCGGCAGCATCGGCAGCAGGTCTCGACGCCAGGCCTTCCACTCCGGGCGGATCTCGTGCGGCTGCGCCAGCCGTACGAGATGTCCGATGGCCCAGGTGACGATGTAGCCGCCGCCGTGGAGATAGCCTTCGCCCCTGCGGCTCGCGCCCACGACCCTGGCGATGTCGCGCGCGACCGACGGTTTCTCCGCGATGATGGCGACCGCCTGCCCGTCTTCTGAAGCCACTGCTCGAATACCGCGCCCGCGAGACGCCGCGAGCCTCATCGCCCATAATACGTCGTGAGCCGCATCGCTCACGAGCGCACCTGGTCCACAGGCGGGTTGCGTCCGCCGCCGTACCAGGGCGGCTCGCCAAGCACAGCAACTGCGCCCGCAGTCAGCGCGTCTTACGTTGCGCCGCGCCCGTTCACCGTTTCGCCTACCAGGTCAGGCGCAGGCCGAACTGCAGGGAGCGCGCGCCGTTGCCGGAGACGCTGGCGTCGATGATCCCCGTGCTCGAATTCGGTGTCTTCGGGATCCCCGGCATATTGAACACGTTGAAAAAGTCGATGTTCAAACGCAAGAAGACGGCCTCGGTGACCGGAATCACTTTGAACAGTGAGGCGTTCTGATACCAGCTATACAGCCCCTGGAAGTACTGGTTGCGCCAGGGATGCAGGCCGGTGTTGAACGAGGTTCGCTGCAGGGTGCCGTTCTTCAGCGGCACCCAGACCGTATTGCTGTCGTAGAAGGGCCGCAGCGCGGGATCGCCCGAGCCGGGGCCTTCGGCGGGCATGGGAATCAGAGGCGTGTGCGAGGGCCGGTAGTTGTCGGGAATTCCCATGATGCCGTTCGGCTTGTTGATGAGATGGGCCGGAATGTACCCGTTGTAGTAGAGATAGCCGTCATAGCAGACGCCGCTCCGGCAGTCCTTGATCGGATACTTCGTGCCGTAGAACTCCAATCCATCGGGAAAAGCCCAATTGGAGGTTGGCAGCGACCACCATCTACTGTTGGCTGATCCCTGTCCCGCAAGCTGCCAGCCGCCAACCAGGCGGTTGAGCACCGGACTAGCGCCGCCTCCGAACTTCTTCCCGCGGCCGAAAGGCAGATCGACGATCCAGTTCCAGTTGTAGCGGTGCTTGGGAATTGCGGTATCGCGCCGGTAGTAGAGCAGCCGCGCGCGCGCGTTGTTGTCCTCCGGGACGGCGCCCGGCATGAATATATTGGTGGGCGGCAGCACGTCGTCCTCCCAGCCGCTTCCGCCGGCCTTGAGCGCGTTGCTCATGACGTAAAAGAACTGAAACCCGTAACCTTTCGAATATCGGCGTTGGATCTCGAACTGGAAGTTCTGGGCGTTAGACCAGCCGGTCTTCTGGTACTCCTCGATGTTGCCGAAAGTCGTGTTCTCGAAGCCGCGCATCGCGGTGCCCGCGTAGGTGCCCGTGGGCAGCGGTTCGCCGGTGGTAGTGAACCACAAGTAGGCGTTCGGGGCCTGGTTGTAGGAATAGTACATGTCAAGCCGCGAGCCGTGCGTCCCGACGTAACCGATACGGACGACGGTGTTGTCGAGAATCTCGCGCTCGAAGGTCAGATTCCACTCATGCGCGCGCGAGGTCGGCTGGTGCGGGTTGAAGTAACTCGTGAGGAAGGAACCGCGGCTGATCCCGCCCGGCTGGTCGAGCGGAACCTGCCGGCTGTTCTGGCCCGCGATGAACTGGGGCGCCGAGCGCAAGCCCCAATTCGGCAGCCGATCCGGCGTCTGCGCCGAGTTGTTGACGTTATAGGTGAAGCGCGCCGTAGTGGGCGGATTCTGGCGCATGCGCGCGTTGAAATCACGCAGCGGCATGGGGTAGCCGTAAATACCGTAGCCTCCGCGCATGACCACGGGCCGGCCGCCCTCCGTCAGCTTGTAGGCGAAGCCTACCCGCGGATTGAAATCGTACTTGTTGAGATAGATAAGATTGTTCGGCAGGCCGGCGTCCTCGGGTCGCACGAACTTGACCCCCAGATTACCGAAGATATTGACGATGTCCGGCCGCGACGACAGGGTGCGGTACATGGTCTCGAAGTCGGCGCCGTTGACGATCGACTTGGTTTTCGGGTCGAATCCGGTCAGCACGTTGTCGGCCTCGCGGATGGGCGTATAAAGCTCCCAGCGCAGCCCGAGATTCAGCGTCAGCCGCGAGTTCACCTTCCAGTTGTCCTGAAAGTAGAGTGAGAACTCCTGGTCGTGCATGTCGTACCACTTGCGCACAAACTGCGCCGAGTAACTGCCCATGGTTCCGATAAAAAGGTTCGCGGAATCATGCCCTGTGAACGGCACTGCACCGTAGGTGGAGCCGCTGCCGGGATCGTAGAGCTGAGTGGCGCGGCTCGAGAAAGCGTGAGCGCCCTGCACCTGCTGCTGGTCCGGCAGCACGTTCAGCTTCTCGTAGCGATAGCGGCCTCCGAACTGCAGCTCGTGCCGGCCGTGCAGCTTCGTGATGTTTTCATCAACGTTATAGATATGGACGATGCTGTTGCGCCGGTTCGCGGCCGAGACGTACTCCATGCCCAACCCCGTGCTGGTGACGTTCGGGAAACCGTACTCGTCAAAGGGATTCGGCAGGCCGAGGATGTCGGCCCATTTCTTATCGTCGCCGATATTGAGGAAATTGAGGTCCTCGACGCCGACATTGAACACCGTCTCCAGAAAGAAAGTCGGGGAAACGCTGCGCGTCCAGGAGACCACGCCGGTGTTGTTGCGAATCGGCCGCCAGTTCGCATTCGCCGACAGGTCCAGAGTGGTCGGTGAATTGTTGTTGCCGGACTGAGCGAACGTATCGCGTACGCCGTGCGTGTAGCGGACGAATAACTGGTCGGTATCGGAGAGCCGGTGATCGACGCGCGTGGTCATGGTCCATTCGAGCCGGTTGTTCGGCGCCTGATACCAGTAGTTGTTCGCCACCAGAGGATTGACCGCCGGCTCGGTGGGCAGCGGCGTAACCCCGTACAGGTACTTGGCGAGCGGGCTCTGCCGCGACATTGGGATCTGGTTATTCGAGAACGGCTGCCGCCGCCATTGCGCGTCCGTGGTCCAGGGGTCGTAGAGCGTGTATTTGCGGCCGGAGCCGTCGACCAGCCCGCTGAAGTCGCCCTGCCGCATGGCGGCCGTCGGCAGGCGCGCTCCTTTTGTGCTGGCAGTCAGGCTGCGAAACGCTTCATAGGAATGAAAGAAGAAGGTACGGTTTTTGCCGTTGTAGATTTTGGGCAGATACACGGGAGCGCCGGCGGACACGCCGAACTCGTTGCGCACGAAATGCGACGGGCGTGACCAGCGGTCCTGGCGCTGCCGGGCGACGCCGAAGCCGAGATTGTTGTTGCGCATGATCTCGAACACGGAGCCGTGGAAGCGGTTGTTGCCGGCGCGGGTGTTCACGATCACCGTGGCGGGGCGGTTCATCTTGGCCGAGGAGGCGCTGGTTTCCACGCGAAACTCCTCGATGGTATCCATCCCCGGCGGGCGGCCGGCGATTTCGCCGATGTCGCGGTTGAGCAGCACGGCGCCATCCTGCACAAACTCGACTCCCCATTTCAGGCCCCAGACGCGGGGCGCGAAGGATTGGCCGTCGATACCGGGCGTGGTCTGTGCGACCAGCGACTGAAACATGCGGCCGCTGATCGGCAACTGCTCGATGCGGGCGCGATCCGTGACGGCGGCGAGCGTGGGCGCCGTGGTGGTCACCATGGCGACGACGTCGGCCGTGACTGTGACCGCGGTGGTGGCCGCGCCGACCTTCAGGTTCGCATCGACCACCGCGGTCTGGCCGGTTTCGAGAAGAAACTCGGTCTGGAACATCTCCATGCCGGGCGCTTCGATGGCGAGCCTGAAGGGCCCGTTTTGAACAGCCGGAAAGATATACAATCCGGCCTGATTGGTGGAAGTTTCATGTCGGCGGGCCGTTGGCACGTGCGTGACCGTCACCTTCGCCCCGGGCACGACCGCGCCGGAAGCGTCCTTGACGGTGCCTTCAATCTTGCCCATGCCGGTCTGCCCGGAGCCGACCGGCGCGAGCAGAGCGATGGCAAAGGCCAAAGCGAGAACTCGGAAAGACATGGTGGCTGAATTATATCCGCCGCCCGCTCGGGATGGGAAACGGGTCTGACGATAAACGGCAAGTAGTCGGCTCTGGTGCGCCGCGGCCGAGCGCGCTGGAAACAGTCTTACCGCAGACCACTATCAAGCGCTTTGGCCTCGCACATGGGTCCCTTCAGCGGACGAGGCCTCTGCGTGCCGAACGGCTTCGGCTCCCGCTATAGCCGGTCCCGGCTCGGTTGCGAAGCGGGGACCTTCGGCGCCTTGCCAGCGGAAGGCGACGCGAAGTTCGCTGCGCCAGTCCATGCCTACGCCGATCCGCTCCAGCTCGATGGCGGGGTCGAAGTGCCGGAGCATGGCGTCGGTGGTCGGGTGGAACTGCAGCGCCGGGGCGACGAGCAGGATGCGCGGTGCGGCCCGGCGCAGCTCGAGGCCGGGAAAATATCCGGCGCCGGCGAATTCGTCGCGATCCAGGTGCCACTTCACGCGGATCCAGTAATCGAGAGCCTGCAGCGGCAGATGGATGTCTTCCGACGCCTTCAGCTCGAGGATGGCGAGCCGGCCGCTGAGATCTGCCGTGAGCAGGTCGATGATGCCGCGGTCCCGCCCCGCGAAGGCGGGCACCTGCCCGTAGACCGGCGCGGGACGCAGCGCGGCATCGAGCTCGGGGAGCGAGGCGCGGACCTGCGATTCGAGCCAGAGCTCGGGATCGCGCAGGTAGAGCCTGCCGGCGCGATCGGCGCGCGGATGACGGAGGCGCGCGATGCCGAGAGCGAGACGCCGGATTTCTTCGAGATGCTCGAGCGCGGCGGTATGGCGGCGCTCAAGGCCGAACGACAGCCGGCCATCCTCCAGCCGGGCGAACTCGAGGCCCCGGACTCGGAAGCTTGAGCCGCCGGTGTTGAGCTCGATGGTTTCGACGCCCGGAAGCGCGTTGAGCGATGCGGTCCAGGGGTCCTCGATGCGGCCGGAGCAGGCCACCAGGCGGGTGTCGACGTTTCCATAGTCGGCGAGGTCGACGTCGACTTCGAGGGCGTCCTCGCAGGCGAACACGCGGAAATGCGTGGCGCTCCGGTTGAGGTACAGAAGCCGCAAGCACGTATTGCGCTCGCGGCCGGCCGGTAGAAATAGCGCGAGTCCCTCGATCATGGTGCGCGGCTCGCGTTTGCGGAGGTATTCGAGCCAGACCAGGCCGAAGCTGAGAACGCCGTCGGGTTCCGGATTTTCCGGCCCGCAACTGATGGCGGCCCACCCGGCGCGGTTCTTCTTGAGGAAGGCGCGCGGGTACGCGGGCGACAGGCTGTGCTCGAGGTCGGGCTCGCTGGAGATTTCATGGATCGACCATCCCGGGAACTGGCGCAGGACCGAGCGGCGAAAGCGCTCGCGCCAGGTGAGGCGCGCGCCCCGGCGGACCGCCCCCAGGTTCTGGGGCCGGGCGGCGTCGATCAACTGTACGATGCCCTGCTGCCCGCCGAATTTTTCGATCGCCAGCGCCAGCCGTCCGGGCTTGTCCTCGAGCACGCCGGTCACTCGCCGGCTGAGGTTGCGGGTGCGGTCCCACGCCTGCAGCGTCAGGCGGCCGTTTCGCAGCTCGACGTGATACGAGCCCGGACCCAGGGCGATTTGCTCCTCGCCGGGCTCGAGCAGGGCCGGCTCACGGCTGGCCTCGATGAAGCGCAGGATGGCGGAGTGCGCGTCTTCCGGAGTCGTGGCTCGCACATAAGATAGTGTGGAAGCGGAGCATTTTCTCTCACGTGATTGCGGATCGAGCGTTGCGCGAGCGTGTGGCGGCCGTCGAGGAGCGGATCGCCCGCGCGGCGGCGCGCCGCGCGCGGCGGCGGGAAGAGATCACGCTGGTCGCGGTCAGCAAGCTGTTTCCGGCGGCCGTCATCCTGCAGGGTTACCAGCTCGGGCTGCGCGATTTCGGCGAGAACTACGTGCAGGAGTTCGAGCGCAAGGCTGCCGAGGTCGCCGGCCTCGAACAAAGTCGCTTTCACCTGATCGGGCATTTGCAGTCGAATAAGGCGAAGCACGCTTCCGAGCTGTTCCAGGTCATCGAAACCGTGGACAGCGCCAAACTGGCCCGGCGCCTGGACAGCTTCGGGCGCAAGCTGGACGTTTTCATCGAGGTCAAGCTGTCGCCCGAGGAGACAAAAGCGGGCGCCGCCCCCGAGGAGGTGCCCGCGGTCATCGAGGCGATCCGCGGCTGCGCGAACCTGCGGCTGCGGGGTTTGATGGCCATGCCGCCATGGTCGGACGAGCCGGAGCCGTCGCGTCCCTATTTCGCAAGACTGCGCGAGCTCGCCGAGCGGCACGGCCTGCGCGAGCTGTCGATGGGAATGTCACACGATTTCGAGGTGGCGATCGAGGAGGGAGCAACCCACATCCGGCGGCTACCTGGAGCCGCGGTCCTCCGGCGGTTCGGATAGACTGTGCGTGATATGCACAAGCAGCCAACACGCCGCGAGTGGAGCGCCGGTATCGTGGGTCTCGCCGCAATGGCCGAGGCCGCTCCCCGCGCCTTTTTGATTGAAACCCACCTTCACCTGTTCGACCCCAAGCGCTTTCCATATCACCCGAACGCGGTCTACAGGCCGGAGCCGCGGACGCTGCAGGATTACGTTGATTTCGTGCGGCAAACCGACATCAGGCATACCGTGATCGTGCATCCGGAGCCCTACCAGGACGACCACCGCTACCTCGAGTTCTGTTTCGAACACGAACCGTCGCCCGGGTTTTTCAAAGGCACGTGCCTGTTCGACGGCATCGCGCCCGATACGCCCGCGCGCATGGAACGGCTGGTGAAGAAATGGCCCGGACGCATCGTGGCGCTACGCGTCCACGCCACTGCGCCGCCGCCACAATATCCTACCCGCTCCGGGGCAATCCGCGAACGGGACCTCGCGGCGCCGGAGATGCGGCGCACGTGGGCGAAAGCAGCCGACCTCGGCCTCGCGGTGCAGATGCACATGATTCCCCGCTTCGCGCCGCAGGTGCGCCGGCTGGCATCGCAGTTCCGCAGCCTGCCGGTGGTGATCGACCATCTCTCGCGGGCCGGTCAGGGAACGCCGGCGGAATACGAAGAAGTGCTGCGCCTGGGCGATCTGCCGCGGGTCTACATGAAATTCTCCGGCGTGCGCTATTCCTCGAAGCAGCCGCATCCGCATGCCGATGCGAAGCCGCTGGTGAAGCGTACCTTTCAGGTCTTTGGCGCGGAGCGGATGATCTGGGGCGTGCTCGGAACCGACCGCAAGGAGCACGCGCAGGCGAAGGCGCTGTTCGATTTCATGTTCGATGAAGCGGGGCCGTCCCGGCGCGCGCTCGTCGCGGGCGAGACTGCGCGCAAGCTGTATCGATTCTAGACCGGGCCGCGAACCCGCAATGTTGTGAGCGGCGTCGCGGTCGGCGGCTGAGAACACCAATTCCGTCCTCTACACGAGCGACGAAAAATTGTGCAGAGGTCATCGCGCAAGGGTGGTGCTGTTCACTCATTGCGTGCCAGCCACGGGTGGCTAATCCGGCGCTTGAGGAGTAGCGGTTCTCCTCAGCTCAGCCGGTGCGCCGGCGCTTGGAGGAGGTTGCCGCCTGGGCGGTCCTGGCCAGCAATCGAAGCGCCCGGTTGACTGCGGCCATGCCGGAGGGGCTGCGGTTACCTTAGCGGGCGGCCCGTGGAGGTGCGGGGGCCGTAGACCGGCTCGGGGCGGCCGCGCTCGAGCGCGCCGAGGTCGGGCGCCTTGCCCGTGAAATCGTCATCGATATTGGGGAGGTGAACGCCGGCGTCCACGGCCCTGCCGCCGGCGCGGAGGCGGAAGTCGAGATCACGCGCGTAATACACCGCGTGGGGATCGGCGGCGTCAGGCGGCTTCAGCGATTCGAAAATGTCGTAGTCCACCTCGATGCCGTGCGCCTCCTGCCCGGTCGCGGCGCTCATGGCCTTCAGTGAATCGAAGGCAGTGAAGGGCGCATTCTCGGGCTCATAGACAGCGCCGCGCGCGGGAGCTTTCCAGAAGAAGTTGTCTTTCACGTCCGGATTGGGGCGGTAACCGTTGTAGTCGTACGTCGAGTACGCGGTGGAATTGGGAAAGCGGAAAATCTCCCGGCGGGCATCGGTTCCGAGGAACAGGTTGTTGCGGAAGTGGGCGTTGCCGTAGATCTCGGCGTTGCGGCTCTCGGCGATGATCGTGTTGTGATAGAGCACCAGGCCGGCGGGCTTCACCTTGAATTTGAGCGCGTTGCCGGTGGGCACGTGGTAGATGACGTTGCGGATGTAGTAAGCGGGTCCGCCGAAGATAGGCTGCGCGCTCAGACCGCACTGGCCGGCGTTGACACCACGGTTCCGCATGACGCGGATGTTGTGCACGCCGCCGTCAGCTTCGATGAAATCGTCCGCCATCAGATGAATGTCGTTGTTGTAGAAGTCGATGGCGGTCGCGCGGTGATCCTCGGCCTGGTCGGGCGAGCCATGCGTACAGACGCAGACGCCGTCGTGAAAGTAGGCGATGTAGTTGTGGCACACGACATGGCCCGAGCCGTACACTTTGACCGCGAAGTAGCTGTTGAGCCGGTTTGCGCCGTAGATGCCGGGAGCGTACCAGCCGAGAAGGCGGTAGCGGTCATCGCGGCCGATGATCACGTTGTCGGCGATGTAGAAGTCCTGCGAACCTGCGTACTGGGTGACGACGCCGATGCCGACATCCTCCATGCGGCAGTTGCGTACGGTGAGTCCTTTGGCGCCCATGACGTCCTTGGCGCCGGCGAAGAACGCGATATCGGCGTTGCGGATGGTGAGGTTCTCAAAGATGTGATGCTCCGAGGCCATGACGTCGAAGAGGCGATGGGCGCCGCCGCCGTCGAAGATGGCCTCGCCGTCGCCGGCGCCGCGGATGACGATGGGGCGTTCGGGGGTGCCCTTGAGGGCGAGGGTATAGGTGCCGTCGAAGGGGATGCCGAGCGGATCGGCGTAATTGAGGCGGTCCGCCTTATAGAGGCCGGCGTGCACGAGGATGACGTCGCCGGGCTGGGCCTTGCGCTCACTCACCACGGACCAGTCGCCCGTGCCGGCGCCGTAGTAGGCGCGCTTCAGGCCGGTGAAGGAAGGCTCCTGCTTTTCTCCCCGCCAGTTGGGCGGGTAGACGTGGAGCAAGCGGCCGCCGGCGGCCGCCTTGGGCTCGGCGCGGGTGCGAACCTTCACCGTGCGCACGGCCTCGCCGCGCACCCCCTCGGGGTCGGCCATGCGGAAGCGGCATTCGTATTCGGTGCCCGGCTGCAAGTCGAGAATGCTTCCGGCGAAGGCGGGCGGCACGGTGTAGTCGAGGTGGAGGTCGCGGCGGTAGACCTTCTCGCCGCCCATGCGCAGCAGCGGCAGCGCCTGCTTCCAGGCGGTGGCGCCGCTTTCGCGGTAGGAGACCTCGACGGCGGCGTTGCGGTTGTCGTCGCCGGTGATGTGCCACTCGAAGCCCAGGTTGATCAGCGTGGGCCGCTCGACGATGAAGCGGCCGGCAGTCACGGCATCGGCGGCGAGGAGGGGGAAGGCGATCAGGACAAGAAGGCAGGCTCGCATAGGAACCTGCAATTATATGCGGGATGGCCGGGCAGTGAGATTGCCGAGCGGGCGGCGATGCGGTGCGCGGGACGGGCGTCGGGGGAGGGGAGGGCGCGCCCATGGAAGCTCGCGGACCAAGCGCTATCCGAACCACCGCCGGCCTGAGCGGGCCCCTGACGTCGATTCGCATGAAAGCCGCGGCTTCCGCGAGCTCCACGTCGCCAGACAGGCGCAGAGAGACAACAGCCCATAGAGCAGGATCTCTCACGCGCGAGATTACAATCGAGGACGGATTCCGAAGTGCCAACTCTCACCCGGCAGCAGGCTTTAGAGGCGGTGCGCGCGGGCGCGGTGCTGGTGACCGCGAGCCTGCGGCTGGCGCGCACGCTGCGCGCTGACTACGACGCCGGGCGGATGGCGGAGGGCCTGCCGGTCTGGCCGAGCGCTCAGATCTGCGCCTGGCAGCGGTGGCTCGAGCTGCTCTGGGACCGGGTCGTCGAGGATGCGCTCGATCGCGGCGAAATGCCGCCGTTGCTGCTCGGCGGCTCGCAGGAGACGGCGGTGTGGGAGAGCATCATCCGGGAAGCCGAGACCGGCCGCCTGGTCAACGCACCCGCCACCGCCGAGCAGGCGGCGAACGCGTGGTCGCTGCTGCACTCCTGGTGCGCGGACGCAGAAGAGGAGGACGACTGGAATCGCACCGAAGACCTGCGCGCTTTTGAGACCTGGCGCTGCCGCTTCGAAGAGATCACCGCGCAACACCAATGGCTGGATCCGGCGCGGCTGCCCTCGTCGCTGAGCGCGGCCGCACCCGGCCCCGGCGCGCCGGTTCTGCTCGCGGGCTTCGAGGAGTTTACGCCGCAACAGGAAGCGCTGCTAGAGGCGCTGCGAAGAAGGGGTTGGCGGATCGATGTCGTCGAACCGCCTGCTCGCCCCGCGCTGAGCCGGACCGCCTGCGCCGGTTTGCCCGACACCGGGCAGGAGATCCGGGCTGCCGCGTGCTGGGCGCGCGGGCTGCTGGAGCAGGGCGCGCGCGCGCCGATCGGCATCGCCGTGGCCGACCTGGGACGGCTCCGGCCCGCCGTCGAGCGCATCTTCCTCGAGGTCCTCCACCCCGGCGCCGTGCTGAGATCCCCATCCGAGCCGCTGTTCAATATCTCGCTTGGGATGCCTCTGAGCGGGCAGCCGCTGGTGTGCGCGGCTTTGCAGATCATCGAGTCCATGACGCCGGGCGTGCGCGCCGAGGTTGCGAGCGCGCTGCTGCGGTCGCCCTTCCTGGCGGGCGCCGAGTCGGAAGCATCGCAACGCGCGCTGCTCGAGGTCGAGCTGCGGCGGTCCTGCGAGCGCGAAGTCAGCCTCCGCCGCATCTGGAGTCGAGCCTCGCGGCCGCGGGAAGGCGCTCCCAAACCCCACACCTGCCCGCGGCTCGGCGCCATGCTCTGGCGCTGGATGGAGCGTCTCGAGGCGCTGCCCGCGACCCAGCGGCCGAGCGCGTGGGCGCGGAGCTTCAGCGAGCTGCTCGAGATCGCCGGCTGGCCGGGCGAGCGTGCGCTGACCAGCGGGGAATACCAGGCCTGGCAGCGCTGGCGCGAGCTGCTCGGCGAGTTCGCGCGGCTCGATGCGGTGGAAGCGCGCCTCACGGCCGGGCAGGCGCGCTCGCGGCTGCGGCGCATGGCGAACGCGGCCCTGTTCCAGCCCGAGAGCTCGGGTGATGAGCCGGTGCAGATCCTCGGGCTGCTCGAGACCTCGGGACTCGAGTTCGAGCACCTCTGGGTGATGGGGCTCGACGACGAGGTGTGGCCGCGCCCCGCCCGGCCGAACCCGTTCCTGCCGATTGCCCTGCAACGGCGGCATCGGATGCCGCACTGCTCGCCCGAGCGCGAGCTGGAGTTTGCGCGCCGCTCGATGGAGGCGCTGCTCGCCAGCTCGCCCGACGTGATCTTCAGCTACCCCCAGCACGACCAGGACCGGACGCTGCGCCCGAGCACGCTGCTTGCCGGCATTCCCCGGCTCGCGGTGGATGCCATCGGGCGCTATGCGCCCTATGCGGAGGTTGTGCGGCAGTCTGCGCGCGTCGAGGAGTGGCAGGATGAGCAGGCTCCGGCCGTGGAGGGCGTGGCGGAGTACCCCGGCGGCACGCGGGTGCTGCAGGCTCAGGCCGCCTGCCCCTTCCGTGCTTTCGCCGAGTTCCGGCTGGACGCGCAACCGCTCGAATCGCCTCAGGCCGGCCTCGACGACCGCTTGCGCGGGGTGCTGCTGCACAAAGCCCTGCAACATGTCTGGGCCCGGCTCCGGGACCACGCGACCCTGCGCCGGTCGGGCGGGCAGGAGCTGCGCGAGATCGTCTCCGAGGCCGTGTCGCAAGCGCTCGATCACGGCGCCGTGCGCAACCATGCGGTGCGGGCCGGCAGCCGATTCCGGCAGCTCGAACAGCGGCGGCTCGAAGACGTGCTGCTCGAGTTTCTGGGATTGGAGGCGGCGCGCGCGCCGTTCGTCGTGGCCGATCTTGAACAGCAATACCGCGCCGAAATCGCGGGTCTGGCGCTCACGGTGCGCGCCGACCGGGTGGACGCGGTGGACGGGGGCGGCCGCGTGATCCTCGACTACAAGTCCGGCCAACCGAAGCTCGACGACTGGTGGGGCGAGCGGCCGGACGAGCCGCAGTTGCCGCTGTATGCCGTCACCGCCGAAGCGCCGCCCGACGCGATCGTGTTCGTCCAGCTCAAGACCGGCAGTCCCTGCTACAAGGGCGTGGCGCGGGAGGATGGCCTGCTGCCTCAGGTCAACGGCTATCGAGATGTCCGCGGCTTGCAAGAGATCACTAGTTGGGAAGACCTGCTGGCCGGGTGGCGCCGTTCTCTCGAGCGGCTCGCCGCGGATCACCGCGAGGGACACGCGGCCGTGGATCCGAAGAGTCCCACTGCCTGCGAGCGCTGCGGCCGCATGGCGCTCTGCCGTGTCTGGGAGGCGCAGTCGTGAAGGCAGTCCGGATGTCCCCGCCGGCGGCCCCCTGCCGCGCGAGGCCGGGCATCAGCAATGGCGCGTACAACCGAAACTGCCCGCGCACGCACCGCAGCCTGACGCCCGCGGGCAATTGCCGGCCCTTGGAGGGTGCCTGTGATCCCGCGTGACGCGGCCGCGCGGGAGCGCGCGCTTGACGCGGCGGGCTCGTTCATCGTGCAGGCGCCGGCGGGTTCGGGTAAGACCGAGCTGCTCACGCAGCGGTTCCTGGC
Organism: Acidobacteriota bacterium; assembly: GCA_016178155.1. Classification (GTDB taxonomy): domain Bacteria; phylum Acidobacteriota; class Terriglobia; order Bryobacterales; family Bryobacteraceae; genus JACOTZ01. Next base: position 10 of record JACOTZ010000131.1, on the reverse strand, counting down.
GCTGCTCGCG
>JACOTZ010000209.1 GCA_016178155.1 Acidobacteriota bacterium | reverse complement strand
CGGCATGCGCTCCGGACGCCAGTGTTGCGCGTGCTTTTCCATCAGCGCGTTCACTTCGGCCGCGCGCGCCATCGTGCCCTCCACCAGCTCTTCCATGAACCGGTCCTTGCGGCGCGGCGGCGCTGCCTTCTCCGCCAGCTCCGGCAGCCCCGTCTCGCTCTCCTCTGACAGCAGGTTGTCGTAATACGCCGACAGCGCCTCCTCCACGGGGAGCTTGCGCATGTCGATCTGATAGAGCAGTTGCAGCGCCCGGATGCGGGAGCGGTGACGCGAGGCCATGCTAGGCGCCCGCGCCGCGCAGGCGCCGCAGCAGATTGGCCATCTCGATGGCGCTCATCGCGGCGTCGAAGCCCTTGTTGCCCGACTTTGCACCCGAACGGTCGATCGCCTGCTCGACCGTGTTGGTGGTCAGCACCCCGAACGCTACCGGCACTCCCGTCTCGGCCGACACCGCCGCCAGCCCGCTCGCGGCGTTGCCCGCGACGTAGTCGAAGTGCGGCGTCTCGCCCCGGATCACCGCGCCCAGGCAGATAATCGCGTCGTGCCGTTTGCGCCGTGCCAGCTCGCCCGCGAGCACCGGCATCTCCCACGACCCCGGCACGCGGAAAACATCGACTTCGTCGAGATTCGCGCCCGTGCGTCCCAGCCCGTCCAGCGCGCCCGCAAGCAGCCGCTCGGTGATGAAGCTGTTGAACCGGCCCACGATTACCGCGAATTTCAGCCCTTTCGCGTCCAGATTCCCCTCCGTCGCCGAGCGCGCCATCTATCTCCCCGTAAACACTGCCTGCCGCTTTTCGAGAAAGGCCCGCGTGCCCTCGCGCCGGTCCTCGGTCGCCGCGGTCACGCCGAATGCCGCCGATTCGTAGCGCAGCCCCTCCTCGATCCCGCTGCTCAAGCCCAGGTCCACCGCCTGCATTGTCAGACCGACCGCGAGCGGCCCGTTCGCCAGGATCTTTCGCAGCAGCTCGCGGCAGCGCCCGAGCAACTGCTCCTGCGGCACGACCTGGTTCACTAAACCGATTCGCTGCGCCTCGGCGGCGTCGACCGGCTCGCCCGTGAGCAGCAGTTCGAGCGCCGCGCCGCGTCCCACCAGGCGCGGCAGCCGTTGTGTGCCGCCGTACCCCGCGATGATCCCCAGTTTGACCTCGGGCTGCCCGAGCCGCGCGTTCGGCGATGCTATCCGCAGCGTACAGGCCATCGCCAGCTCCAGGCCGCCCCCCAGCGCGAAACCGTTGATCGCCGCGATCGAGGGTTTGCTCATCAGCTCCAGCCGCCGCAGGATGCGCTGCCCGCGCCTCGACTTCTCCACTGCCTCGGCCGGCCCGGTCTCCGCCAGCTCGTTGATGTCGGCGCCCGCGACGAATGACTTCTCGCCCGCGCCGGTCACGATCAGCGCTCGGATGGACGCGTTCTCCTCCACCTCCGCGAGCGCCCGCTCGATCTCGTTCATGGTCGCCGCGTTCAGCGCGTTCAGCTTCTGCGGGCGATTCACAGTCAGAGTCGCGATGCCGTCTGCGGGCGCATCAAACAGGATGTTGCCGAACGTTGACATGAATGTTTGTTGGAAGGCCGGAGGCCCGTCCGCCGGCCTGTGGGAAAATAAAATTTCAGCCCTATCATACCGCATGGATCCCGCCTTTATCCGGAACTTTTCCATCATTGCTCATATCGATCACGGCAAGTCGACGCTCGCCGACCGCCTGCTCGAGCGTACGGGCGCGCTCTCCCAGCGCGAAATGATGGAGCAGGTCCTCGACTCCATGGACCTCGAGCGGGAGCGCGGCATCACCATCAAGGCGCATGCTGTCCGCCTCATCTACCGTGCCCGCGACGGCAACGATTATCAGCTCAACCTGATCGACACCCCCGGTCACGTCGACTTCACCTACGAGGTCTCGCGCAGCCTGCAGGCCTGTGAGGGCGCCCTGCTTGTGGTCGACGCCTCCCAGGGCGTTGAGGCGCAGACGCTCGCCAATACCTACCTCGCGCTCAGCCATAACCTCGAGATCATCCCCGTCATCAACAAAATCGACCTGCCGGCCGCGGAGCCCGAGCGCATCCGCGAGCAGATCGAGCAGGTCATCGGCCTCGACGCCCACGATGCCCTCCTGGTCAGCGCCAAGCAGGGCACCGGCATCGAAGACGTGCTCGAAGCGGTGGTGCAGCGCGTGCCGCCGCCGCCCGGCAGCCCCGCTGCGCCTTTGCGCGCCCTCATCTTCGACTCCTGGTTCGACCCCTACCGCGGCGTTATCATTCTGCTGCGCGTCGTCGAGGGCAGGATCCGGGTCGGTCAAAAAATCAAGCTCTGGGCCACCGACAAGATCTACGAAGTCGAGGGACTCGGCTATCAGTCGCCCAAGCCCGTGCCGCTCGACGAGCTTTCCGCGGGCGAGGCCGGCTTCCTGTTCGCCAACATCAAGACGGTGTCGGACGCGCAGATCGGCGATACCATTCTTGAACCCGAGAACCCGGCGCCGGAGCCGCTCCCCGGCTTCCAGGAAATTAAGCCCATGGTGTTCGCCGGCCTCTATCCCATCGAGTCCCACGCGCACGGGGCCTTGCGCGACGCGCTCGAGAAGCTGCGGCTGAACGACAGCGCCTTCAATTTCGAGCCCGAGAGTTCGGCTGCGCTCGGTTTCGGCTTCCGCTGCGGCTTCCTCGGCCTGCTTCACCTCGAAATCGTGCAGGAGCGCCTCGAGCGCGAATTCAATATCGAACTGATCACCACTGCCCCGAGCGTCCGCTATCGCGTCACCAAGGACGGCGGGGAAATCGTCGAGGTCGATAACCCCACCCGCTTCCCCAACCCCAACGACATCCGCCAGACCGAGGAGCCCATCATCGACGCCACCGTCATCACGCGCGAAGAGTACCTCGGTGAGATCCTCAAGCTGCTCGAAGAGAAGCGCGGCACGCAGAAGAAGTTCGAGTACATCGGCGCCGGGCGCGTCCTGCTCGTCTACGAGCTGCCGCTCAACGAGGTCGTGCTCGATTTTTACGATCGGCTGAAATCGGTATCCCGCGGCTACGCCTCGCTCGATTACCACCTCGCGGGCTACCGCGTCTCCCCCATGGTGAAGCTCGATGTGCTGGTCGCCGGCGAGCCCGTCGACGCGCTCTCCATGATCGTTCACCGCGACCATGCCTACGAGCGCGGCAAAATCCTGATCGAGCGCCTCCGCAAGCTGATCCCGCGCCAGATGTTCGAGGTCGCGCTCCAGGCTGCGATCGGCAGCAAGATTGTCGCCCGAGAGAACATCCCCGCGATGCGCAAGAACGTCCTGGCCAAGTGCTACGGCGGCGACATCACGCGCAAGCGCAAGCTGCTCGAGAAGCAGAAGGCGGGCAAGCGCCGCATGAAGCGCGTCGGCCGCGTCGAGATTCCGCAGGAGGCGTTCCTGGCGGTGCTGAAGGTCGGCGGCGATTCGGAACCCTGATCAGAACGTAACCGGGAGTCGGTCCCCCGAGCCCGCGGGTCAACGCAGCGGGCGCAACCGACTGGCGCGGCTACTCCCGCCCCAGCGTCACTACCGCCTGCGCCTCGGCCGATTGACCTTGCCCCACCGGACCCACGCGCTCTGCCGTCTTGAATTTCACCGACACCCGCTCGACCTCGATCCCCATCGTGGCCGCGAGCTGCGCACGCATCCGCTCCCGATACTCTTTCAGCTTGGGACGCTCGAGAATGACGGTCGAGTCCACGTTCACGATCTCCCAGCCGCCCTCGCGCACCAGCGCGCAGGCATGCGCCAGGAACTGCTGGCTGTCGGCGCCCGCCCATTGCGCATCGCTGTCGGGGAAGTGCATGCCTATGTCGCCCAGCGCGGCGGCCCCCAGCAGCGCGTCAGTGATCGCATGGGACAGCACGTCGGCGTCCGAATGCCCCTCCAGTCCGGCGTCGGATTCGATGCGCACTCCGCCCACGATCAGCGGCCGTCCGGAACGGATGCGGTGATTGTCCCAGCCGAGGCCGGTGCGAACCTGGCTCAAGCCGTCTTCTTCTCCAGCGAGAGCAACAGGCGCGCAAACTCCATGTCCGCCGGACGCGTGATCTTGATGTTGTGATCGGTACTGGGCACTACGCTGACTTCGACCTCCAGCCGCTCCACCAGGCTGGATTCATCGGTGCCCGTGAAACCGTCCTCGCGGGCTTTCTCGAATGCCCGTTTCAGCAGCTCGTAGCGGAATACCTGGGGGGTCTGGCTCAGCACCAGCCGCTCGCGCGTCAGCGTCTGGCGAATTTTGTTCAGATGGACCAGCTTCACCGTGTCGACGGGCACCACGCCGGCGATCGCCGCCCCCGTCTCTGCCGCCTGCTGGATCACCCGCTCGATCGTCCCTTCGTCCACGAATGGCCGTACTGCATCGTGCACCGCAACCAGGTCGGTATCGGGAGAGAGCGCCGCCAACGCGTTCTCCACCGATTCCTGGCGCGTGTCGCCGCCCGCCACCAGCCGTACCGGCCTGCGTTCCCCCGCCAGCAGCGCGCGCACCCAATCGATGTCCTCGCGCCGCAGCGCAACCACGATCTCCGTCACGAGCGGGCAGGTCGTGAACTTGCGAATCGTGTGCACCAGAATCGGTTGGCCGTTCAGCAGCATGAACTGCTTGCGGCTCGTGCCCGACTTTTCCGGCTGCACACGGCCCATTCGGGTGCCGAGCCCGGCGGCCGGGAGAATGACCGATACTTTCATGCCTTGGACTTCGATTGTAGCGTAGCGGCCGCCGGCGAATGGGAGGCTCCTCCGCGGAACCCCGCGGTCCCACCGTTGCCACGGCCGGCCGTTCCACGGAAACGGTCTAGCCGAGGTTCGTCACCACCACTCCCTGACGGTCGTGGCTCAGAACGCTTCCGCTGATTTGACGGCACTTACTGAGCCGCGCGCGTCAGCAAGCGGTTCGAAATCCTGTCGGTGACGAACTTCGGCTGGAAGCAGCGGGCGCTTCCGCAAGCCCCGGGCAGAGCGCTGGCGAGAAGTGCCCGCGCCGGCCTTACACCGGAGGCGCGGCCGCGGCGCTCGGTTCCCGCTGCCGCTCGCGCCGCTCGGCTGTTTCTTTCTCGTGCACCGCGTGCACGCGCTCGTCGAACCGCCCGAAGATCATCTTGCCCGCGGTCGTCTGCAGCACGCTCGTCACCGCGATGTCGATGGTTCTCGATATCATCTTGCGCGCATTGTCGACCACAACCATGGTGCCGTCATCCAGGTACGCTACACCCTGGTTGTACTCTTTGCCTTCTTTCAGTACGAACACCCGCATGGTCTCGCCCGGCAGCACGATCGGCTTGAGCGCATTCGCCAGTTCGTTGATGTTGAGCACCTCGACGCCGTGAAGCTGCGCCACCTTGTTCAGGTTGAAATCGTTCGTCACGATCTTGCACCCGTACACCTTGCCGAGCTCGATCAGCTTCATATCCACCTCGCGGATGTTCGGGAAATCATCTTCGAGGATATGAACCGCGAGGTGCGGCATCTTCTGGATGCGATGCAGCACGTCCAGACCCCGCCGCCCGCGGTTGCGCTTCATGGAATCCGCCGAATCCGCGACCAGTTGCAGCTCCCGCAGTACGAATTGCGGGATCGCAAGCGTCCCGTCCAGGAAACCCGTTTCGGCGATGTCGGCGATGCGGCCGTCAATGATGACGCTTGTGTCAAGAATGCGGAACGTCTGGCTGCTCTGTGTCTCGCCGCCCACCAGCCCGCCCAGGGCGTTGAGGTTCAGCAGGTCCCCCTTGGATGCACCCACCGACGCGCCCGCGTACGCGGCCAGCACCAGGATCGCCACCTGCAGAAACAACTGCGTGCTGTCGTTCGCGCTGGCGCGCCCGATGATGAACGCGATCAGAAACCCTCCCAGCATGCCCACGACCGCGCCGATCGCGGCGCCGATCAGTTTCTTGAGAGGGACGATGCGCAGGCGGAGTTCCGTCAGCACGATGCTCAGACCCGCGACTGCACCCGCCACCGCGCCCAATTCGCGGCCCAGGCCGAACGGCTGCAGAAACCAGCCGCACATGGCCATGACAAGCACAACGAGCACCCGCACTGCGACCTGATCGTTCACATCAGCCACCTGGAGAGGCTAATAACAGTTAGTTATCAACTCAGTCTAACGCGGGTTAATCGCTCCTGCAATCAAATAGTTGCGGGCGGTGCCAGCCTCATTGGCGGACCCCGGATCCTGCTCGCCGGCCTGGGCCGAAGGCTTCAGCGGGGTGACGCGGTACCAACCAGATTCCGAAAGGCGGGCGGCTAACCGAGGTTCGTCACCACCACTCCCTGACGGTCCTGACGGTCGTGGCTCAGAACGCTTCCGCTGATTTGACGGCACTTACTGAGCCGCGCGCGTCAGCAAGCGGTTCGAAATCCTGTCGGTGGCGAACTTCGGCTAACCGACGCAGCCCCGGGCCTGCGCACGGTTTGGCTTACGTTGTGGAAAACTCTGGGAAGAAAGAGCGAGGACGAACGTCCCGGATTGACTTAGAGGGCTTTGGCGAGTTCTTCGGCGAACGCACTCTGCGGGCCGCCGGGTTCGCGACCCCCGCGCTTGTGCTTCTTGCCCCCGCGCTTCCCGCGTTCCCGCTCCGGCGGCTGTCCTGCCGGCATCGGCTTCGCCATTCCCTTCGGTCTGGGCGGCTGGGCGGGATTCGCCCGCAGCAGCCGGTCCTCCAGCGGAGCGCGATCGAAGCGCCGGATGATGGCCTGCATTTCGTCGCCGTTGGGTGCGTCGATGAAGGCGAATCCTTTGGATTCCTGGGTCTCGGGGTTGCGGATCACCTTGATGCTGTCGGAAACCAGGTTTTCCGCCGCCAGCCAGGTTCGGACATCGTCGGCTGTCACCCAAGTGGGGAGATTTCCGAGGAAAACGGTAAAACTCATTCTGAGATCTTATTCACTCCGTGCGGGATTTTGGGGACCGAGATCGGGCGAAGGTCCATCGAGGCAACTCTATCTTATCACACTCGCCGGCCCGGGAGAACGCCTGTTTGATCCCGCGTGATCCCGCGGCGTCTGGCGCCGGACCTCCGCTCCCGCCGTCTGCCGCGTGCACCTCCACCCACTGCCCGCGCCGCTCCCACCGGGCTGCGCGCTCGAGCCCGAAGCGCTGGTCCAGCTCCTCGCCGCTGACCTGGACCTCGTAATAGTAATAGCGCGCCAGCAGCCGCTGGACGCGGTCGAACCTTAGCGCCCCCCAGCGCGGCTCCCACGTGCGGGAGTACAGGACGAACAGCTCCACCTCGCCCGGCTGCAGCTTCCACACGCTTTCCCGATGGAAATCGGCGATCCCGCGCACCCGGAAGCCCTCGCGGACGTAGCCGAATTCGGGCCTTCTCATCGCATCCGGAAACGGCCACGCGCTGGTCACCGTCCGGCCGCGGTAATGCGACTCGATAAACCGCGCCGCCTCTCGGTGCAGCCGCACGAAATCGGTGAACGCGAGGTTATTCTCGAGCGCGAAAGGAAAGGGCGAGTTCACGAAGCTGCCGGCCAGCAGCCCCAGGATCATCCCCGCCTGAGAGGCTCGCCGCCAGCCGGGACTCAGGACCGTCCATGCTGCCGCCGTCGCCATGTAGAACACCGGCAGCGCCGGAAGCAGGTATCGCTCCAGCGCTGCGCCGCCGAAAATCGTCACCACCACCACGTTCGCGGCGAACAGCACGCCCGTGACCGCCCAGCCTCGCGTGCGGAACAGCCTCGTGCGCCGCCCTGCCAGCACGATCGCGGCCGTCCCGATCCAGTGGAAGTTGTCGATGAACAAATAGAAGATGCGCCGCGCGAAGTTCAGCCCGAGGCGCACCGGATGAAGCGGGAACCAGAGATTGTATCGCGTGAAGCCGCTGTCCCCGAACAGGTGGCCGGTATGGGCGCGCAGATACAGCAGCCACGTCCCCAGCGCCATGAAGGGCAGCAGGAATAACGCCGCCTCCCGCCACCGGCGCTCGCGCGCGAGCAGCAGCCCGAACAGCAGCGGCGCGGTCGCGCCGGTCTCCTTCACCATCACCAGCGCGACGCAGACCCCTGCGCAGGCTCGCGTGCGATTTGTCAGAAACAGCCACAGCGCCAGCGTGGTGAAGACCATCGCCGGCATGTCGAGCTGCGCCATCATCGACTGCGCATAGAACAGCGGCGATGCGAACAGCAGTGCCGCTGCCCACAGCGGGCCGTGGCCCTTGGCGCCGCCCGTCAGCTCCCGCGCCAGCAGCGCCACCGCCACCAGGCCCGTGGCCGCCATCGCCAGCATGGCCACGCGCGTGATCCCGACCGAGTACCCGAAGGCTGCCCACACCGCCGCGAGATAGGCCATCACACCGGGCGGATGCGCATTCGGCACAGTGGAGCGCGGCACCCACGCCCCGGCGTAAAGGATGTCGAGCGCCGCCGGTACGAACTGCCCCAACTCGTCCCAAAAGTAAGGCAGCTTGAGAAACGGTGCGTGAGCGGCAATCAGCGCGCCGGCCGCCGCGGCGTAAAGCGAGAGCGGACGCCAGTCTCTACTCCACCATCCGTCCCGTTGTCCTAGGTCCATCGGTTTCGTTTCGTCGCGCCTCGCGACCATCCTCACATGCCGTCGCGGCGCACGCTCCCCACCGCCATGGTGCGAAGCGCGGCTCGGAAAATACACCGGCGCCTGCCCCCGCCCGTTACCGGCTAACGGCTGACGCCGACCGCTCTGGAGAAACTGCGAGCCGGCCTCCCGCGCGGCAGGGACGGATCAAGTTTCTGACTCCTTTGGACCGCGGCCTGCCCCGCGGTTAGCGGCGCTGGCGGCGAACCCGCGATGTGAGACGTGCGTCTGGCCGGCTCTCCCACAAGCTGCCCGCGGGAAGTGCGTGCCAGCCCCCGCCTGCTGAATCACCAGCTGCCCCATGCCGTGGCGCGAAACTCGGAAACATGTCGCGGCCCACCGCGCGGTTAGCGCGCTGATGGCGCTCCAGAAACTCGCAATCCCGTTCTTGCGCGGCGACCGCGGCGCAAGTTCCTGGCTCTAAGTAACCGCGGCCTGCCCCGCGGTTAGCGGCTCT
>JACOTZ010000022.1 GCA_016178155.1 Acidobacteriota bacterium | reverse complement strand
GGTCACCAGGACGAGGACTTCAACAACCCGAACCTCGGTACGTGCATGGATTACACGAGTAACCCCTCATCGAACCAACATCCGAACCAGCACGACTACGATCAATTGGAGTTGATCTACGCTCACCTTGACAGCACGACGACGGTTGGTCAGGCCGTCAACACGCAGCATTCTCCCATGATGAATGCGGCGGAGTTCCGCCCAGATCAGGCCCAACTGGTCAAGTCCATTGGCAGACTCCGCATCTACGTGCAAGACTTTGGCCGTAACGAATCCAACCACCGGCAGATGGTGGTGCACTACGTGATCTTGGCCCAGTAGGGCCAGTCGGACTCGATGTCCTGGGAGGGGAGGGGCAAGCGCCTCTCCCCTCTTTTTTTGCCCGGGACGTTCTTCACCGGCTCGTTGAACATGCGTGTCCTTCCGGCAAGCGTGCGTGACGCTGCCTGAGCCCGGCGGCTACGCTCTTTGGCGACAGGGGAGGGGCCATGAGAGCAGGGTCTGGCGAGCAGGGGACGGCGTTGCGTCGGGAGTTGGAGCGTTGGCGAAGGAAGCACGGGGGAAGGGGATCGCGGATCCCGGAAGGACTGTGGGCCCAGGCGGCGGAGGTGGCGCGGACGGAAGGGGTGTACGCGACGGCACGGGCACTGCGCTTGAACTACGAGCGGCTGAAGGAACGGGTAGCTGGGCTGGCGCAAGCGCCGTGTGGATCGGTGGGATCCGCGGCAGCGGCCTTCATCGAGGTGCCGATGGGGCCGCTGGGCGGAGGCCGGATGCTGGTGGAGCTGGTGGGCCTCGGCGGCGAGCAGATGCGGATCCAGTTCGCGAACGCCAGCAGCGCGGAGTTGGTGGGCTTGGCCCAGGCTTTCTGGAGCCGGCCAGCATGATCCAGCTCACGCCGCAGATGCGGATCCTGGTGGCGGTGGATCCGGTTGACTTCCGCCGCGGGATCGACGGGCTTGGCCGGGTCTGTCGTGAGGCCTTGGCCTGCGATCCGATGTCCGGTACGGTCTTCGTGTTCCGGAATCGGCGGGCGACGGCGATTCGGATCCTGGCGTACGACGGGCAGGGCTTCTGGCTGTGCCACAAGCGGCTGTCGACAGGCCGCTTCCGGTACTGGCCAAGCGCGGGTAGCCAGGTCCGGCGCGAGCTGCTGGCGCACGAGCTGCAGGTGCTGCTGGCCGGGGGTAACCCGGACGCGACGCAGGCGGCACCGCAGTGGCGGCCGATCACCTCCACCGCAGCAGCATAGCCATCCACGCGGGCCCGTGCTCATCGTCGGAGCAGGCACCCGCCGCACAGCAGCGGGCAGGTTCAAGCGGCGGCTGTGGGCGCATTTGGCTCCGCGGGATCACCGCGCGCGGCCAGGCCGGCGAGGGTGGCCCGGTAGTTCCAGGGCAACCAGTCGGCAGGACGCTCGGCCACCGCCTTGGCGTGGCGCAGCAACGCGGTCAGGTAGGCGAGCGCGTGCTCGCCGTTGACCTCGGCGGTGTAGATGATCGACATGTACATGTCGCCGACGTCGGCCCCGCACTGAGTCCGATAGAAGAGCGAGTTCTTGCGGTGTCGAATCGCGGCCTTCAGGGCCCTCTCGCAGACGTTGTTCGTCAAGGGGGCGCCGGGCACGCGCAGGAACAGCGTGAACTTGAGCCAACGCTGGAGCATGTAGTCGAAGGCCTTGCCCAGGCCCGAATTGGGCTCGACCCGCTTCTGCTCGAACTGGGCCCGCATCCAGGTCTTGATCTCGCTCATCACCGGCGCGCTCTGCCGCTGGTGCAGCCGCAGGCGCTGCTCGTGCGAGAGTCGGTACTTGCGGCAGAGGGCATCGACCTTGAACACCTGCGCGAGCCGCTCCAGCAGGTAGCGGCACTCTGCGGGGTGGTTTCCCAGCTCGTCGATCAGGTGGCGCCGAGCATGCGCCAGGCAATTGCACTCGATCACCGCGTGTCCTTGGGGGGGATTCGAGGCCAGCGCGTCGCTCATCAGGATCGGCGGCGGCAGCTTCCCCGACCTCCGCTCGAGCAGCTGCGACAGGTTCTCTCCCGCATGTCGTCGGCCGGTCTCGAACCAAACGACCTGACGCCCTGCGTCGAGGCTCGCGACGCAGCCCGTCGTGAACAGGCCGCTGCGCTCGGGGTTCGGCAGCTCACCCTTCTCGACCAAGGCGGCTCGGCGCTTGCCCTTGAATTCGAGGATGGTTCCGCGCGTGTCGTCGCCGTGCAGCAGGCTGGCCTGGGCTGCCAGCCGCTTCAGCTCGTCGTGGACTGGCCGGAGATCCTCGGCGCGCTTCATCACGACTTCGCTCTGCGTCGAGGCGGGCACGGGCGTTTCGAGATTCTCCTGGATCTGCTCCAGGCGGTGGTGCGGTATCCCCGCGCGGTAGCGCACGAACGCGATCGTGGCCACGGCGGAGTCGCTGTGCTTTTCGCCTTGGGCTTCCGCAGGCGCTTGCGCGGTGAACACCGCACCACACGGACAGCAGCGCAGGCGCTGGCAGCACCAGCACGAGGCGGACAGCAGGGGCTGTCCGAGGATGCGCAGGAAGTGCGCCGGATCCGCCAGCTCATACAACCTGCCGTGCCCGCAGGCCGGGCAGGGATCTCCAGGACGTAGGCCCTCGTGTGGAACCGGGGTGTGGCAGGCGTGTGGATAGGCCGAGACGGGCAGACGCCCGTATCCCTTCGGTCTGCCGGCCACGGGTTCCTTCGTCTCGGGGCGCTTGCGTGCGGGTTTCGCCGACGCGTTCTCGGCACCGCCCTCGCCACCCGTTCCAGCCTCGCGCTGCTTGCCGCCCGAGGCGTCCGGAGCAGCGGGGCCCGGCCCCTCGCGCGTGGCCTCGTCTTGGCCCGGCTGCGGGCCGAGCACGTCGGCGGTCTTCTCGCTGCTCGACATGCCCACCAGCCGGCGCAGCCTGGTGATCGTCGTCCTCCCCTCGCGCACCAGCCGAGTCAAGCTCAGCAAGCTCGCCAGCAGTCTCTCGATCAAGGCGTAGTCCGCGGCGTCGAGCAGCGGCTGGATCCGCGCCAGCAGGCGTTCCAGCGCTGGCACGTCGATCGCGGACATCGGCGCAGGCGTGCCCAACTCAGCCCTCACCGCACAGCCGGCGCCGGAAGTCCTTCACCAGCGCGTAGCCCCACACCTGCTTCAGCGAGCGGTTGGGCTGCTTCGTCGGGCAGTTCTTGCCCCGGCCCGTGGTCAGCCCCAGTTCGCTCCAGTTCGCAGCCCGATAGCACGTCCCGCGATACCGCAGCGGGTCGACGAAGGTCTCCGTGAAGTAGATCGGGTGGGCGTACACGCGCTGCCAGTCTGCCGAGAGCCGCGCCGACATGCGCCCCAACAGGTGCGAGGCGAGGTGCGGCACCCGCACCCAGGGCAGGATCAAGAACCGGCTCTGGTAGGTCAGGCCGTTGACCAGCGCCTCTTCAGGGGTGCGGCGGACCTGCCGGATCTCCACCGGCGAGATCTCGCTGAGCCGAGCCACCACCGGCGTCGTGTCGACCTCGACGGGAGCCGGGGGGCGGCGAGTCCTTGGGATCGCCAGCCGCGCTGGCGGCAGCGCGATCTGGCCGCCCCGCGCCAGCGCCAGCAGCAGACCCCGGCACAGCGCGTCGCACAGCGTCCCGTTGAGCTGCCTCCAACCCCAACTGAGCGACAGCTGGATCGAGAGGGCGCGACGGCTTGCCCCCGGGCGCTCGGCGATGAACTCGCGGATGGCTTCGACCTGCGCGGTCGTGATCTCGCGGCCTCGGTACCTCAGCGCTGTCTGCACGCTGCATAGGTACCAGATCTCGGTTCAGAACGCAAGCGACCGCGCGACAGGCGCCTACATCATCGCGACTGTCGCTTCACGCACGCTTGCCGAGAGGACACCCGAGGCGTAGCTGGCCGGAGTGGTGGGAATGGGATCTCGAGCTCAGCCCCCACATCTTCAAGCGGATGGACGACCGCGGGTTCACGGAGCTTGACCTCCGGGGTATGCTTGAGGCTGCAACTGGGTACCGGAAGGATGTGGCTCCAGGTCGCTGGGTCATCGAGACGAGGCGGAAGCGGCAGCAGTGGGAGGTCGTCGTCGAGCCAGATGAATCTTTGAGGGTCTTGGTGGTCATCACCGCCTATTCAGCGTGAGATCATGAAGGAAGCGTACCTTGAGGTCACTTACCGGCACGGCCGCCCACTGGTGGCGTACTACTACCTGCCCCGCCGCCCCGGAGATAGGGCGCAGCGCACAGCGCGGGGTCCCTCTGGCCTGCTCATCGATTACACGCGAGGGGGCCGTGCCATCGGCATCGAGATCACCTGGCCCAGCGAGCTGTCGCAGGCAGCGATGAACCGTGTGCTTCGGGGTCTCGGGAAGAGTCCAATCAAGCGCGTCGAGCTATCCCCGCTTCTCGCTGCGTAGCAAGGGGCCCGAGGGGCCTGCCTAACAACTGGATGAAGCTGACAAAGCCCGCCCTGGTAAGGGCGGAGGCGGGCTTTGCAGCTTATCCAGGTGTTGGACGAACCGGAGCACCGTGACTCTGGGAGCCCGAGATGGC
>JACOTZ010000203.1 GCA_016178155.1 Acidobacteriota bacterium | reverse complement strand
GCGTGGTAAACCGAAGAACCGAGGTGGGGATTGCGCACCGTGACTGCCGTGTAGTACGGAAACGGCTTCAGCAGTTGCGAGCGGGCGATCGTCGCCCCGCCGAGGGCGCCCGGTATTCTGCCCGCATACGGATTCGGCGCCTGGTTCTGTAACGCCAGCCCAAGCGACAGATATTGCGGATCGAGCTGGTTGAAATCATAAGCGCCGGCGACGAGATGGTCGGTTTTATTGGCGGAGTAGGCGGCGTCAACCAACCAGCGCCCTGGAAACTCGTGCTGGATCGACAGGCCCCACTGTTGCGAACGCGGCGTCTTATTGTCGGACGGCTGGTCCCAGCCGACGCCCTGGCCGAGAAAAGCGCTCGGTCCCAGCGCCGCCCCCAGGGGTTGCGTGTAGGGGAACGGGAGCCCGTCCTTGAATTGGAAAGCAGGCAGATTCGAGTTGTTGCCCGGTGGATTGTAGGCCGTGGCTGTGTTGGCGAACCCCGCGGTGCTGCCGAAGAAATCGCGATAAAACGTGGTCGGATAGAAGATCGAGTAGCCGCCGCGGATCACGGTTTTGCTGTTCCCGCTCAGGTCATACGCGAAGCCGATGCGCGGCGAGAAGTCGGTCAGTGCGGGCTCCAGGCGGGAGCGGCCATAGTCAAGGCCGGCGTACTCGATGCGGCCGGCCAGGCCCGTGTTCGGATTGGTCGCCGAGGGATTGAAGTTCGAGAGCCCGTTATGCCGTTCCACCGGCCATTGCTGGTAATCCCAGCGCAGCCCCAGGTTGAGGTTGAGGCGGCGGCTCAGCTTCCAGTCGTCCTGCACGAACAGACTTGTCGAGTAGGCGTGCTCGGATTCGCCCGCGTAAGCGTTGAAGGTCGCGTTTGAAACCGCTCCCAGCAGGAATTGCGCGAAACCGTTGCCGGTGCCGGCCGGGCTGAGCGGGTTATTCGTCAATCCGCCGGTGAAGTTGAATGCCCCCGAAGGAACCTCGCGCTGATAGTTGTTCGCCCGCTGCAGACGGTGGTCCACGCCGGCTTTCAGCGTGTGCCCGCCCCGAATCGTGGTGATCATGTCAAAGAATTGCCACGTCTGGTTGCCGCGGAGTCCGACGGAAAACGCGCCCGGGTTGGGAAGACCCGAGATCTGCACCCGCGGCAGTGTGTATCCCGGAACGCTCGACGGCAGCCCCAGCTTCTGCGGCCAGTCCTGCCCGTAGCTGTAAGCCTGGAACGGGAAATACTGGCGTGCGATGCTGCTGCGAAACTCGTTCAGCAGGCTGGGAGAGAAAGTGTGCGTATCCGTGAGTACGGCGTTGCGGTTCGCATAGTTGTCCAGCCGGTTGCGCATGTTCGGGTCGGGATAGGCCGAGAAGTACCCGTTGTCGTTGAAATGCTTGTAATAGCTGTAGCGCAACTGGAAGTTGTTGCTATCCGTGAAGCGATGGTCGCCCTTGACCGTCCACTGCTGCATATCGCGCGTTTCGCTTACCTGGCCGATCCAGTTGTTCGAATTCGTGAACGGATTGCTGGGCGCGCGGTTCGGCGTGGGATAAAACTGCAGCATGTTGACCGAAACCGCGTCGAACCGGGACCGCTGAATCACGTTGCCGGCGAACTGGTCGCGGATAAAGCCGCTGCCGTTCGGGTTCGGCCGCGTCGTTGCCGGGTCGTAGATCGGGATCGGATTGCCGTTTGCGTCGCGCAGTTGCGAAAAATCGCCCCGCCGCATCTGCTCCGTCGGCACCGTGAGGAAGTTCGAGCGGTTGTGGCTGAACCTCCATTCTTCGGCGTTGAAGAAGAAGAAGGTGCGGTTCTTCCCGTGGTAGATCTTCGGAATGTACACGGGACCGCCGAGCGATCCGCCGTATTGGTTGTAGCGGAACGGCTCCTTCGACGCGGCGAAGGCCCCGCGCGCGTCCATGGCGTCATTGCGGAAGAACTCGTAGATCGTCCCGTGAAACCCGTTCGTGCCGCTCTTGGTCACCATGTTGACCACGCCGCCCGCCGTGAACCCGAACTCGGCCGACATAACGTTCGACTGCACCTTGAATTCCTCGACGGCGTCCACTGTGGGATTGACATTCAAATCGGCGAGAAAGGCGTTGTTGTTATTGCCTCCGTCGACCAGCATGCTATTCAACGCGCTCGGAGCCGCCCTGCGATTTCACGCCCGGCGTGAGCAGCACCAGTGCGAGCACGTTCCGGCCGTTGAGCGGCAAATCGGTGATGCGCCTGTTCTCCACCACTTTCCCGATCGTGGCGCTCGAGGTATCCACAAAAGCGGCCTCCCCCCCGGACTTCGACGGATTCGGCCGTCGCGCCCACTTGCAGTTGGAAGTTGATGTTCGCGTGCTGATCCACCTGCAGCGTCAAACCCGAGCGCACTTCTTTCTTGAATCCTTGTTTTTCCAGCGCCACCGTATACACTCCGACCGGAAGCGCCGGAACCGAGTAGAAGCCGGTTTCATTGGTCACGGTGGGGAATGCGGCGTTGGTTGCGGTGTTGACGATGGTGATCGCCGCTTCGGGCACGGCGGCCCCGGTCCGGTCCGTCACTGCCCCGGAGATGGTGCCTCGGCCCTGCTGCGCCTGCGCCGGAACGGCCGCCAGGACAGCCATCGAGATTGCGAGACAGATCCGTTTCATAGAGACCCCCAGCCTGATTTACAGGCAATATATCACCTTCGATGCGGGTGCCAGGTTCACTGCTCCACCCGAGTTCGATGGCCAGGTTCCGGCTGGCCGGAAAGGTTCAAGTTTTGCAACCTCCGGAAACGCGGCCAGCCCATTAGTCAAAAACGGTTATAGGCGATTCTCGGTTGCTTTGTTAGAATCCGGCCATGGCGCGGCTTCCCTTACGCCGGAACGAACGGCTGATGACCGTTCTCGTCATCGCGGTGCCGATGGCTGTATGTGCGCTGCTCCCATATCTCTTTCCCGGCGTCATGCCCGAATTCGAGGCGCGCAAGCTCTTCCGCTTCAAGGATGGCGTCTGGACGCATGGTCCCGACGTTCCCGGCCCGGGCGAAGCATTGGCCGATCAGGGCCGTTATGAGGACGCGCGGAAGTGCCTCCAAAACGCCATCGAAATGGGGGACACCCCGCTGGGGTCCTCGCGCGTCGATTTGGCGGAGCTGCTTCTGAAGCGGGGCACCGATCCCCAAAAAGCTCTCGACTTGATCGACGAGGCTCTGCGGGTGGCAAAGGGACGAATCGCGGCCAGGCTCGAGCCTTCGCGCTGGGCCGCGCGCGCCTGGGCGTTGGCGTTGCTCGGCCGCCGGCAGGAAGCCGGGCAAGCGATCGAACGGGCATTGCGGGCGTGCCCTGTAACCTACGCTCCGCTGCTCGCCAGTACGCGATTGCACGTTGCGATGGCGCTTCTGGCCATGGAAGAGACCGGGAAAGCCATCGAGCATCTCCGCGCCGCGCGCGATGAGGACCCCAACGGCAAGTATGGCGCGCTCGCCCTGCAACAGCTCAAACTGCACAGCCTCTGGGGCGAGTGAGAGATGCCCTGCCACACACACCGGCCCGGTTGAGTGTGGCGCCAGCGCTTCGCGAAGCGCGTGCGGTGAACGTCAGGCTGCCTGCGGGTGGAAGTGATTGCCCCAGGGCGCCCTTGAGCCGCCGCCCCGGGTGATTCGGCCGAAGTCCGGGCGTGCGCGCCTGTTCGTTGCAACCGTGGTGCATTGGCGTACGATTGATCAGATACGGTCCACGGACTGGACCGCGTGGCCTGGTCGGCTTCACGGGCGCCGCCATCTTACGGGCGTGCGGCTTCGGGGCGCCAGCCTGTTCTTGTATTCAGGAAATAAGCCGTTGCCATGATCGAGGCTGATCGAAATAAACGACTCTCGCTGCTCGTCCTGATGCTGCTGACCGCGGCGACTCTCACCCTCAGCTTCGTCATCGCCTGGCCGTTCCTGACCCCCATCGTCACCGCGACTCTGCTCGCCATCGCGATCTACCCGCTCTACCTGCGTCTGAACCGTTCGATCCGGAATAGCAGCGGAGCGGCGTTGCTCGCCACGCTGATTGTCCTGATCGCGATTGTTCTGCCAACCGTGCTCATCGTGAACAAGCTCGCGCATGAGACCACGGCCTTGTACGCCTGGCTGAACGAAAAGCAGTCGCTCGAAGGCGGCTGGAGGGCCTACGCGGGCAGCCTTGTCGATCCTCCGCTCGAATGGCTCGCCGCCAGCACCGGCATCTCGCAGGAGCAGCTCCGGCAGGCGGCTCTCGATCGCCTGCAGAGCGTCAGTGCGGCCCTGCTGAACTGGGCGAAATCGCTGGCCGTCAACATCGGCGGAACCATCGTCGACACCGTCATCATGCTCCTGACCCTGTTTTTCCTGCTCCGGGACGGACCACGCATCCGCGAAAGAATCGGCGCCATCCTCCCGCTGGAGGCGCACCGTTATCAGGAGTTGATTGACACGATTTCGGCTTCGATCACGGCGAACATCTATGGAGTGCTGGCGGTGGCGCTGGCGCAGGGCACCCTGGGAGCCATCGGCTATACCATTGCCGGACTGCCCTCCGTCATGCTTTGGAGCCTGGCGACGGCCGTGTTTTCGATGATTCCCCTCGCCGGTGCGGCCTCGGTTTGGGCTGTCGCCTCCATCTACTTGCTGGCTATCGGCAGTTGGGGCAAGGCAATCTTTATGATCGCCTGGGGCGCCGGGGTGATCTCGACCGCCGACAATATCGTCCGCCCCCTCGTACTCAGCGGCCGCGTGAAACTCCACACCCTGCTCATCTTTTTCTCGCTGCTCGGCGGCGTGAAGGCGTTCGGAATCATCGGCCTTTTCATTGGCCCCATCATCGTCTCCGTCGCCATGGCCCTGCTGAAAATACTCGAAGAAGAGCGCCTCGAATGGCAACGGAATTCCGCGCCGCGGGACACAGGCGAGCTCGCTCGCCCGCTCTGACATTCGGGAGTTTTGAAGCGGTAACTACAACCATCCCGCCCGCGGCCCGGCATCGACACGCCGGCAAGCGGTCGAGCAACTCCGCGCTGCGGCTCAGGATCCATCCTGCGCGGTCAGTTCCTCATTGACCCTCCCACTCTCGGGAATCCGCCGCCGGTCTTTTCTTCTCGCCGCCTATAGCGCTTCCGTGAAAATGTACTCGTGCTGGCCCTCGCGCACAATCAGCGCCCGCTTGCCGTCGCGTTTGCTTTCCACAAATTCGAAGCCGGCTGTGCCAGGATCGATGGTCAGGAAAGAAATCGTGCCGTCGTCGTTTTTGCGCGACGCGACTGAACTCCGCCACTCGCCCAAATCGAACACCGTGGCGGTTCCCTGCCGGCGAACTGCAAGCTCCCCCAGCTCCGGACTGGTGTAACGAGCGGCCAGTCTGGCAGCGGCCTTCTCCTCCGCGGGCACAACCAGGCGCTCGCGGAACTTGGCTTGAACGGCTCTAAAGTTCGCGGCAGCCTTCGCCAGGTCCTCCACCGCTTCCGGCTTGCCGTCGAACAGCACCTCGAGCAACCGCCGCCTGAAGGAGCCTAGCATCAGCCCGCCCGTATCCGCGTTGGTCAGAATCACCGCGCCCACGCCGTGCTCGGGCAGGAACATGATGTCGCTCTTGAATCCGATCATGCTGCCGCCGTGGGACACGACGGGAGTGCCCCAGCGATTGTCGACCTGCAGTCCCATTCCGTAACTGCCGTACGCGCCAACCTTGACGTACGGCTTGCGCCGCGCCAGCAGGTTGCTCTCCGAGACCAGCACTTTCCCGTTCGGAAGTCTTCCTTTCGCCAGCTCGAGCTGAACGTAGCGGATCAGGTCGTGAGCCGACGTCCACACCCCGCCGGCGGGACGATGGGGCTGGATCGAGTAGTTCAGGTCCATCGTGGCGGCCATCTGCCTGCTGTCGACATCGTCGGAATGTGGGCTGGCGTGATTGCCTTTGAGCGCGCGGCCATAGTCGAAGGTCGTCGACTTCATCCCCAGCGGCTCGAAGATCTTCTTCCGCATCGCCTCGTCATAAGCCGCTCCCAGTTCGACCTTCGGATTGTACAGGTAGCCGGCCACGTAGCCTGCACCCGAGGCCATGATGTTGCTGTACTGGAACACCTCGCCGAACCCGCTGGTCGGCTGCATTCTGCCCAGCATTTCCATCGAGTACGCGGCCGTGGCCTTACGGAACTCGAACAGCCACGGCAGGTCCTGTCGCGGCAGCCCCGTGCAGGCGCAGATCAGGTGCTCGATGCGCACCTGCTCCGTGGTCCGCGCGTCGCCCAGCTTGAACTTTGGATAGGCTTTGGTGACAAAGTCGTCCCACTTGACCTTGCCTTCATCGACGAGCTTTGCCAGAAGCAGAGTCGTCATGCCCTTGGTGTTCGATGCCGCCATGAACAGCGTGTGGGCATCCACCGGCCCGGGTTTGCCGAGTTCCTTGACCCCGAGGCCGCCCTCGTACATAATCTTGCCGCCGTCGATGAAGGCCAAACCCACGCCGGGCACATCGAGCTTCTTCATGGCCATCTCGACGAACTCTTTCATCTGCGCCAGGCGCTCGGCGTTCAGCGCCCCGGCTTTTCGTCCCGCGAACGATTCGCGCTGGAACGTGCCTGGTTTCAAGCTCACCAGGATCTGGCCGACGGCCGAGCCGCGCTTTTCGAACGTGGGCTGTTTGCCGTTCAGGATCACCACCGTCCAGGCATTCTTCGCGCGGCGCGCCACGGCCTGCGCCACCGCCCGTTCATTGGGCGAGGTTTCGTAGATATAGACCTGGACCTCCTCCCACCCTTCGCGCGCCGGCGGCGAGAGTTTCTGCCTGACGGGGCGTTTTTCGTGTTTGTATGCCGCCCACGCCGCGTCTACGGCCGCATCAGCCGTGGCCGCCTCGGAATCGAAGAT
>JACOTZ010000202.1 GCA_016178155.1 Acidobacteriota bacterium | reverse complement strand
GCATCATGAGTGTGGTTCCAAGAGGTTCGAAGGAACCAGCGAAGTCAGACGGCTCGTAGCGGACCGGGAGCGATGATCCGGCGGCAGATCGAAAGTGAAATCTGCCGGGGAGCGAACGGAGATCGGGCGAGGCGTGTGGCGGGCTTTCGAAATCGGCGGCGGACCGGGTGTTTTGATCCGGAGGGCCCGAAAGGCCTAAAGGGGAACGACGGTTCGAGGGCGGGTTCGAATTGCCGGAGAGAGCGGCGGATAACGGGTTTTGGATCACGATCCTCCCCGCTGGAAAGCGAGGAGTGGAGTTCAGAACCGAACGGATCCGCAAGCTGCTTGGGCGAGACAGTGAAGCAGCAGGTCGGGATCGTTGACCCTGCCGCGGCGAGACGGAAACGAGCAGTCGCTGCAGGCGAGTGAAAGGCCGTTGCGAGATGTCGGCTTTGGTCGGAGAATGACGCAGAAGATGCCGGAGCGTTGAAGCGCAGTCCCCAAAAGGATTGCGGGGAGCGAAGGCAAACGACTCGGAGTCTCTGAGCACCACGCTCAGACCGTGCTAGCCGGTTGGAGAGCAAGCTGGGGATATCGGGTCACTTGGAACCATTTCTCTTTTTCGGGCTCGCCCGCGGCCGGGTCCCGGGTTTCCTTCCACCGGGCCAGGATGACATCAGGGCTCGTAGCCAATTCACCTGGGCTCCCGCTGGCCGGCGGCTTTCTCCGGGTCACAACAAGGCGCGCGGACGATGGCGGCTCCGTCGCGGTGCCGGGAACTTCGGGCTAACCGAAGTTCGTCACGACAGGATTTCGAACCGCTTGCTGACGCGCGCGGCTCAGTAAGTGCCGTCAAATCAGCGGAAGCGTTCTGAGCCACGACCATCAGGAGTGGTGGTGCCGGGAACTTCGGGCTAATGCGCCCCTGCCTGCCTGCCCCGCCCTCGATATTTGAACTTCGCCCTGCGGAAATCGATGAAGTTGTGGCGGCAGTACTCGCAACGATGCCGCTTTGCGCCTAGCTTCATCAGCACGAGCCATCGTGTGGGCGCGCGATAATACTTCACCGACCAGGTGCCCAGATCCTGGCGGTAACAGCGGGGGCAGCGTGCCCAAAACGAGTTCACGGCGTCCCAAATGAAATGCGAGAAGCGGTGATCGCAATCCTTGCAGCGAAGCTTGAAGAATCCGAAGACCTTCCCGATTTCGTCCGTTAAAGTTTGCGACAGAGAGGAGCGGATATTCTCAGAGCCGCAAGCAGGGCAGCGAAGCGCCATATGCGAAGGCGTTCAGCCGCCGGCGTGGGCGGCAACATAGTCATCGAGATAGCGCCGGAACTCGTCGAGCAGGAGTCCGCGAACGCGGTCGTCATGCCGTATGTTCAATCCCTCGATAGAGATTATCGGCAGGAGGGCTCGCGTCGTCGAGGTGATGAAAACAGCATCGG
The DNA here is from genome assembly GCA_016178155.1 of Acidobacteriota bacterium. GTDB lineage: Bacteria > Acidobacteriota > Terriglobia > Bryobacterales > Bryobacteraceae > JACOTZ01. The sequence continues at coordinate 3,577 of JACOTZ010000202.1, read as the reverse complement.
CCCGCTCCAGGTCCTCGGGGAACAGCGTCCGCTCTCCAGACTTGATTCCGTTCACGCGGACTTCCCCCAGCAGCAGTTCGCGGGTGACGCCCGGCAGGCAGCCGGAACTCAGCGGCGGTGTCCAGATTTGGCTGCCTTCCACCACGAAAATGTTCGCCGAGGTGCATTCGCTCACCTCCCCGCGCTCATTGAGTAACACCACCTCATCGAATCCGCTGTGATGCGCCTCCTCATACAGCGTCAGATTGGCTGCCCAGGACAGAACCTTCGTCCCGGCAAAGCGCGACGCGGCGTGCCGCGCATCCCGCACCAGCCCGAGCCGGACACCCGCGCCCCAGTCCGTCAGCTTTGTGGTGAGCGCGATCACGTCCGAATCGCGTTCGCTTCCCGGGCCTTCCCAGATTCCACCTCGGTTCCGTACCGCTACGACGCGCAGGGTTGCGTCGCGCGCGTCATTTGCCTCAACCAATTTCAGGAGGCGAGTTTCCATCCAATCGGCCGGCGGCAACGGCACCCGCATCAGCGCCGCGTCACGGTGCATGCGGGCGTAATGTCGCGCGAACTCGAATAGCACGCCGTGCGCCACCCGGATCGTGCTAAATACTCCCCAGCCGGACAACAGCCCGACCTGCCCGGGTGACAGGCATCTCTCGGCAGCGTCCAGGATCTGGTCATTGTGGAGAATATACCGGTGCATCGACTGCCCTACCAAGCGTACTTGAACTTCTGACGGCCATGACCGTCAGCGCTCAGCTTTCAGCGGCCAGCCGTTGCGTCCGCGATGGCTCGGAGGCGCAATCTGACCTGCGGAATGACCGCTGAAAGGCAGCAGCGGGGCAAGTCCAAGAAGGAAAAACTCAGATCTGCCGAGCCGCGACTCAGTGATGCTATCACAGAGCGCCAGTGCCTTTCACAGGCTCGGCTTTCTGACCGCCGGGCAAGCCATACCATGTCGATAGTGGCCGCATCTGACGTCGTCATTGTGGGCGCCGGCATCATCGGCGCGTCGATCGCCTGGAGGCTGGCGCAGGCCGGAGCACGTGTCACGCTCATCGACGCGGGCCGTGTCGGCGCCCAGGCCAGCACGGCCGGCGCCGGCATGCTGGCGCCGGGCGGGGAACTGGACGCGCCGTCGTGGACGGCCGAGATGCTCCTCGCCAGCCATCGCCTGTACCCGGATTTTGTTCACGAGCTCGCCGCCGAGTCGGGTGTCGCGATTGACTATCGCCGATGTGGCGCGCTGGAACTGGCCGCGACCGAGGCCGAACGCGACCTCCTGTTTGCCCGGGCCCGCCGCCAGTCGCAGCTCGGGATTCCCTACCAACAGACCGATCGCGGTGTGTTTTACCCCGAGGATGCGCTGGTCGATCCGGGGCACGTCATGACCGCTCTCGAGCGGAGCTGCCGGCGCCGCGGAGTGCACATTCTGGAAGGCTCGGCTGCCACCACAATCGAGCCCGGCGAGCGTGAGGTCTCGATACGCGGCAGCGGATGGCAGATCTCAGGACGCGCCGCGGTTCTCGCCGCGGGCGCCTGGTCAAGCCGCATCGCCGTGGCCGGCCACGAGATCCGGCGCTCCTTCCCTGTCAAGGGCCACCTGCTCGGATACGATTTGCCGCCCGGTTCCGTGCCTGCGATCATCCGTCATGGACACACCTATATCCTGCAGCGGAGTAGCGGCCTTACTGTCGCGGGCTCAACTTCCGAGGATGCCGGCTTCGATCAATCCGTGGACGCGAGTGTTGCCGCCGAGTTGCGCGGCAGAGCGGAAGCCCTGCTTCCCGAACTGCTGCGTGATCGCGAGCCATCACGCGTCTGGACCGGCCTCCGGCCCGCGGCCGAATCCTTTCTGCCCGTCATGGAGCGGCTCCCCGGCACCACTGTCTGGCTGGCATATGGGCATTTCCGCAATGGGATCCTGGCTGCTCCCGAGGTGGCCCGTCTCCTCGCTGCCGAGATCGCCGGCGCCTTTTAGGAACCTCTGGCGCGAGGGGTCAACCGCGCGACCGGCCGATGCGTGCTGCTTTCCGGCGCCTACACTGTGGTGGAGCTTCCCGCCGTGGCGTTCACGCGGCCCACTTGGGGAATGCGTTCAGCCGTCCTTTCCGGCAGGCCTCGATCAGGTCCGGCACGCGTTCCCGGCGGACAAGGAGCCGCTCCATGACCGACTCCAGCGCCGCCTCGTCTCCCTCGAGCCATTCCGGCGGCACCTGTTTGAGCGCGCGGTCGATCTCCGACTCCGGGAAATGGACGACACGGTTCAGCCAGGGCTCGAAATCGTTCCACCCCCGCACGTCGCCGTAAACCACAGGCCGGAAGTACAGCCCCTGCAGCGGCGAGTCCGGGAAGTCCCAATGCGGACCGTTCAGCACGTAGCCGTTGTCGATCATCTGTGCCAGGAAGCCTTCCCGCAGGGGGTGGTCGGCATAGACCGGTGCAAACTCGCGAATGCGGGCGCGGAGGAACACGCACTGGCGTGCGTCGGCGTTCGCCATCCACTTGTCGAAGACCAGCATGCCCAGGAAATCGCGTGCATTGGCCACCTTCTCGAGCAGGGCGTCGGGAACGAAATCGTAGACCGCGGTCCGGGACGGGTCCCCGGGAAAGCGTGACCCGAAGTGCCAGCCCGCTGGAACCTCGAGGCGGCCATGGCCGAGCTGGATCGAGATCTCGGGGTTTTCGGTCAGGAAGGGGCTGCTGACCTCGATGATGGCAGCCGGACACGCCGGAAGCTGCAGGTAATCGAGAAAACTGTGGGCCACCAGCTCGTTGATCAGAACCCGGCGGTGCTGCGGATTATTCCGGAATTTGACAACGTAGTAGAAACCGTCGTCGGCTTCCAGCAGGTGCGCCTGGGCGCCACCCCGCATCTTCCGGATGAACCGCCGCGCATTGACTGGCATCCCCGTGCAGTAATCTAAAGGTTTATCACGCCCGGCAGGCGACCCCCCGCCGGGTCATGCGGGACGCCACTACTCGAAAAGCGGATTGTCGCCTGTTCGGTTCAGAGGACTCATACCAAATGGCTGAAGAGAACACTTCCACTCCTGTCCGCAGCAAAGACGAGATTGCCCTGGAGCTGATGAAGTTCATTGCGGTGACGACCGGCTACGGTAAGGGAGGGGCTTCGGCCGGCTACACCGGAAAGCCTGCACGCAGCTCCGAAGAGTATGCGGATGCGCTGATTGAGCTGTACGAGCGCTGTCGCAAGGTCGTGGGCAAGTAGCATCGATCTCCATTCTCGACGGCCCCGCGCCGCCGGCCTCGCGAGATGCAGGGGCGCGCCTGCCCGATCCGGGGTGTTCGCTCAAGCAAACGTTTCGCCATGCAGGAATCAGGTCAAGCCTGCCAGGCGCGCTGCGGTTATCCGAGCAGAGCTTGCGCGCCAGTCCCGCGCATCTCAGCGTATCGTGAGTTTCTGGGCAGGAAGTCAGCGGCCAAGCGGCCTAGCCGAGGTTCGTCACCACCACTCCCTGAGAAGGTGTGAAAAAATTGATTTCGGGCCTCTTTTCCACAGGCTAACCGAATGCAAACATTGGAGGCCGGAAATGATTTTTTCGAATATTTCACACCTTCT
>JACOTZ010000201.1 GCA_016178155.1 Acidobacteriota bacterium | reverse complement strand
TCGGCCGCGTAATATCCGGGCGCCGTGTAGCTCTTCCCGCTCGCCTTGTGCGTGAACGTGACATTGAGCCGGTAATTCCGGAACGGGTTGGGAGTGGCATCTTCACCCGACTGCGGCCCGTCAAACGTCAGGGTCACGCGGTGCCAGCGCTTCAGTTCGCCGGTGACGGTGGTCCGCGCCTGGAGCGCCGGACAGCAGGTCAGCGTCACCAGGCATACGAGGATGCAGTCGGCTTGCACAAGCCACCGCCCGGCGCGGCGCAACCGGCGCGGATCGAATAGGCGCGAACACGACCGCGCGGCCAGGTGGTAAGCACAGCAGGGCGTTGACGAGAAATGTTCATGAAGCATGGGTTTAGACCAGTATCCACCTTGCGTGTAACCTGCCGCTTGCGCGCGGCGTTCGTCAGAATAGAAGAAGTGAGCGGTGAACCGCCGGTCAGGCGGGGCTTGTACGAATCGGAAACCCGATGCGCGGCCGCCCCCCAATCGGGACGTTCCCCGAGCATCTGGAGAACTGCGATGCGAAGTCTTGTGCTGCTAATCGCCGCTACCTTGGTGGCTGGCCAGGAGGCGCCGCCTCCGCCCGCGCCGCCGGGCAATTCCACGGCCGGCCCCCGGCGGGGCCCGCGCCCGCAATCCGGCCCGGCGGCGGCTCCCGTTTCTGAAGGACCGAAGGCCAGCATCACGGGCCAGGTCATCAGCGTCACGGGCGAGCCCCTGCGCAAGGCGAACGTCACCATCAGCCGGGTCGGCCGCTCCGGCGGCGATTATTCGCTGAGCCCATCGAGCAACCAGAGCTTCAGCACCGACGCCTCCGGCGCCTTCTCCTTCACCAACCTCGACCCTGGCGATTACGTGTTATCGGTGGAGCGCACCGGCTATGTGCGCGAGAATTACGGCCGCGGCGTGGGCCGCGAGCGCCGCACGGCCTTCCCGCTCGCCGCCGGCCAGGACCTCAAGGGCATCACCATCAAGCTGACCCCGCACGCGGTGATCGCGGGCAAGGTCCTCGATGAAGACGGCGAGCCGGTGTCGCACAGCGCGGTCCAGGCCCTCCGCTACCGCTACATCCGCGGGCGCCGCCAGCTCGTGCCCGCCGGCTCGGGCCAGGTCAACGATCTGGGCGAATACCGCATCGCGGGGCTGGCTCCCGGCCGCTATTTCGTCGCCGTCATGGAAACGCGGCGCTTCATGATGGCGGGGCGGACCGCGGGAGGCCGCGGCGAAACCTACGCGGCGTCCTACTATCCCGGTGTCATGAACCCGGCGCAGGCAGCCCCAGTGGAAGTCGCCGCCGGCGCCGAGATCCGCGGCATCGACCTGCGGCTCGCCAAGGCGCCCGCTTTCCGCGTGCGCGGCCGCGTGCTCGACGAGGCCGGCAACCCCGCGCCGCGAGTCATGATCACGGCCGTGCCGCAGGGAGGCGAGCTCATGGTCGCGGGATTCGGGCGCAACGTCTCCGCCACCCAAAACGACGGCTCCTTCGAGCTTGCGAATCTGCTGCCGGGGCAGTACATTCTCATCGCCAACCGCATGACGCGCGAGATGCGCGGCCAGCGTTCTACGGCGCGCCAGGAGATCGTGATCGGGGCCGAAGATCTTAAAGGTGTCGCGCTCACTCTCTCCCCGTCCTTTCCGCTCACCGTGCAGGTCCGGGTGGAAGGCGCCGAAAATGTGAACCTGCCAAACGCCCGCGTCACGCTCGAGCCCGCCGATGGAATGTTTTTCGCGCCGCCGCTTTCGAACACCGTCAAAGACGGCAGCCCGTTCATCGTCGAAGGAGTGAACCGCGAGCGTTACCGCGCCGGCGTCTCCGCGCTTCCGGGCTCGATGTATGTAAAAACCATCCGCATGGGCAGCCAGGAGATCACGGACGGCATCGTCGACCTCACCGCGGGCGCGGGCGGCCCGCTCGAGATCATCCTCAGCGACAAGGCCGCGCGCGTGACCGGAACGGTGATGGGCGAAGAGCAAAAGCCAGCCGCCGCGGCCACCGTCGTCCTGGTTCCCGGCGGCCGCGGGCAGCAGGACCTGTACAAGACCGCGGCGGCGGACGAGAACGGCGCGTTCACGATCGAAGGCATCGCGCCCGGGGACTATAAGCTGTTTGCCTGGCAGGATATCGAAGACGGCGCGTGGTTCGACGCCGCCGTGCTCGCGCCGCTCGAGAACTCGGGCGTCTCCGCGCGCCTGAAGGAATCCGATCAGCAGACACTCGAGCTGAAGCTGCTCGCCACGCCCGCGGGCGCGCAAAGGAACGCGCAGTAGTGTTCCGCAAGGTGCTCGTATCCAATCGCGGCGAGATCGCGGTTCGTATCCTGCGCGCGCTGCGCGAGCTCGAAATCCCCGGAGTCGCCGTCTATTCCGATGCGGACCGCGCCGCTCTGCACGTGCGCATGGCGGGCGAGGCCGCTCATATCGGCCCGGCGCCATCGGTGGAGAGCTACTTGAACGGGAGGCGCCTCCTCGAGGCGGCGGCGGCGCACGGCGCCGATGCGATTCATCCCGGTTACGGCTTTCTTAGCGAGAACGCCGCGTTTGCGGAGGCTTGCGAGCGCGCAGGCATCACCTTCATCGGCCCAGGCTCCGCCGCGATCCGGCGCATGGGATCGAAGACCTCGGCCCGCCACATTGCCGCGGCGGCGGGGGCGCCGATCGTTCCCGGAACCCAGGACGCGGTGGCGAGCGCGGCCGAAGCGGCGGCCGTTGCACGGGAAATCGGCTATCCGGTGCTGCTGAAAGCGGCCGCCGGCGGGGGCGGCAAAGGCATGCGCCTGGTGCACGCCGAGGACGAGCTCGCTCCCGCCCTGCGCGATGCCGCGAGCGAAGCCCTCAACGCCTTCGGGAGCGGCGAAATCTACATCGAAAAATATCTCGAGCGCCCCCGCCACATCGAGATTCAGGTCCTCGCCGATCGTAACGGGCACATCATTCATCTGGGCGAGCGCGAATGCTCGTTGCAGCGGCGCCATCAGAAGGTGGTCGAGGAGTGCCCGTCGCCGCTCGTCGCTCGCAATCCCGACCTCCGCGCGCGCATGGGCGAAGCCGCGGTGCGCATCGCGCGCCAGGCCGGCTACCATAACGCCGGCACCGTCGAGTTCCTCGCCGATCAGCAGGGCAACTTCTATTTCCTCGAGATGAACACGCGCCTGCAGGTCGAGCATCCGGTCACGGAGCTGGTCACGGGGTTGGACCTGGTCCACTGGCAGATCCGGATCGCCGCGGGCGGGCCCCTGCTGCTGCGCCAGGAGGACATCGCCTGGAACGGCTGGGCGCTCGAGTGCCGCATCTACGCCGAGGATCCCGACAACCAGTTCTTCCCGTGCCCGGGCCGCATCAGCGACCTCGAAATGCCCTCCGGGCCGGGCGTGCGGCTCGATTCCGGTGTGTATCGCGGCTGGACCGTGCCGATCGACTACGACCCGCTGCTGGCCAAGCTGGCCGTCTGGGCGCCTTCGCGCGATGCCGCCGTTCACCGGATGCAGCGCGCGCTGGGCGAGTGTCTCATCGCGGGCATCAGGACGAACATCCGCTTTTTCCGGGACCTGCTCGAAGACGAGCGCTTCCGCCGCGGCGCGCTGGACACCGGCCTGATCGAGGATTTCCTTGCCCGCGGCCGGGCTCCTGCCACGGGCGATGCCGGCGCGGAAGCCGCGGCCATCCTCGCCGCTGTAGCCCATACAGAATCCCAGGCATCCAACGGCGGCCGCGTCCCGCCCAGCGTCTCGCGCTGGCTGGCGCAAGGCCGCGCGCGCATGTTGCGGTAGTCCGGCGTCGGCCACAGAACCTCGAATCCGGGCGGACGCCCGCGCCGGGCTCCGGGCCAACCGCAACGTGCCATGCCGCCGGCGGCCACTACAGGACCGGACACCGCCCCACGTGAAACGATCCTCCGCACGCCCGAGTCCACATGGCGAAGCCGGAATCATGCTCTCCAGCTCCCATTCCTCGCCTCAATGGCCGCGGGTCTCGAAATCCGTCTCGCTGAGCGTGCAGGCGGTCCAGAGTTCAGCCACCCGGTCCTCGATAGCGGGCGGTGGCCGCCGGAACGATAGATGGCTCGGCAGCGAGCGGTGACAAACCGGGAGTTGGTGTGATGCGATTCCGCATGAAGGAGACACGCCATGAATACAGTTCAGGAAATACTCATCGAAGAGATGCGCGACCTGTACGATGCCGAAAAGCAGCTCGTTAAGGCGTTGCCGAAGTTCGCCCGCGCCGCTTCCGACGACGAACTTCGGCAGGCGTTCACCCGGCATCTCGAAATCACCAGGAATCAGGTCGAGCGCCTGGAGCAGGTCTTCGGACTGCTGGGCGAGAAACCGCGCAGCAGGCCGTGCCTGGGGATGAAGGGCCTCCTGGCAGAGGGGCAGGAGCATCTTTCCGAGCACAAGGGAGATGAAGAGATCGCGCTCGACGAATCGATGATCGCCTCCGCCCAGAAGGTCGAGCATTACGAAATCGCAGGTTACGGCACCTGCCGCACGCTCGCCAAAGCTGCCGGCATGAGCGAGGCTGCCCAGCTTCTCGACCGGACCCTGCACGAGGAGGGCGAGGCCGACAAGCTGCTTTCGAAGATCTCGATCCGGATGCTCAAGGAGCAGGCCCGGGCGCCGCGCCAGGTGGAGGAGGATCTGCCGCACGCAAAACGCGGCTCCGCGCGCGCCGGCAACGGCCGCTCCCCCGGCATCAACAGCCGGAGCCGCTCGGCTTCGGCGCGCACTCGCGGCGGCGCAACCGGGAGCCGTTCCACGCGGAGCGCGGCCCGCTCTTCCGAAGGCGGCGGGCGCGTCCAGGCGCGTTCGATCGGCGCCGGCCGCAAGTCCGAAGCGATCATGACCACGAACCACGATGAGATCCGGCGCTGGGCTGAAGAGCGGGGCGCACATCCGGCTTGCGTTCGCGGTACCGGCGGCAAGGGCGATATCGGGATGCTGCGCTTCGATTTCCCCGGCTACACGGGAGCGGAGTCACTCGAAGAGATTTCCTGGGACGAGTTCTTCGAGAAATTCGACGAGAATCAACTGGGGCTGCTCTATCAGCCCAAGCTCGCCGGCGGCGGACGGAGCAACTTCAACAAACTGGTGAGCAGGGAAACCGTGCAGACGGCGAAGTCGGCCGGGTCGGAGATATCGCGCTCGCAGCGTTCACGGTGACGGCATACCGGGGAGGCGCGCTTACGCCGGCCTGCGCGCAAGCCGCCTTCCTCGCCACGGCGGCATCTCATTCGGCCAGGGCCCGCAGGTGAGCCGTCACCGCCGCCGCCAGCCCGCTCAACGAATATCCGCCCTCGAGCACCGATACCAGCCGCCCGCGGCAATGCCTGTCCGCCAGCTCGAGCATGATGTGGGTCAGCTCGGCGAAGTCGTCGTCGGTGAGCGTGAACCGCCCGAGCGGGTCTCCGATGCGGGAGTCGAATCCCGCCGAAATGAGAATCAGCTCCGGCCGAAACGCATTCGCGGCGGGCGTCAGCTTCTCCCGGAACGCTCCGGCGATTTCCTCGCGGCCCGAGCCCGCCGGAAACGGACAATTCAGCGTGGTTCCCTCGCCCGCGCCCTCGCCGGTCTCGATCGCCGGCCCGGTGCCCGGATACCAGGGCCACTGGTGCGTGCTGAAGAAGTATACGGTCGGATCCCTGTAGAAGATGTCCTGCGTGCCGTTGCCGTGATGCACGTCCCAGTCGGCGATCAGCACGCGCTCGACGCCGTGCTTTCGTTGCGCGTAACGCGCGGCGATGGCGACGTTGTTGAAGATGCAGAAGCCCATGCCGCGCGCGGCCGTGGCATGGTGGCCAGGCGGGCGCACGGCGCAAAACGCGCTGCGCACACTCCCGCCGAGCACTGCGTCGACGGCATTCAGCACTCCGCCCGCCGCTTCGAGTGCGACTTCGAGCGACCTCGCTCCGATCGGCGTATCGCCGGTGCTGAGCTGCTCGAGCCCCTCGGCGGAATCGCGCTCAATGATTTCGAGATACCCGGGCGTGTGGCACGCCAGCAACTCCTCCTCGCGCGCGGCGCGCGGCTGGACGCGCGGCATGGCTTCTGTAAATCCCCCGTCCGCGAGCGCCCGCTCAATGGCGCTGTAGCGCGCGGGTCGCTCCGGATGACCACGTCCGGTCCGGTGTCTTTTGTAGCCGGAATCCAGCAAGAGGGCGGTGTGCATGCGCTTGCGCCGCCGGCAGATCGCGGCCGTCCATCCCGGAATCGTAACAAATGTGGGCCGCGTCCGGCTCGCCCGCTAAGACGGTTGCGCATTCCAGAATCCGGCAAGTCGGCGCCGAAACGGGGGCGCGGCTTCTCTCCGGGCGCGCGCCTCACCCCGGCCTCGCGCCCGCCCCCAGCTTCCCGATGACACCCTCGGGGCCGCCTTGCAGGATGCCAGCGGCGGCACCTGGGAGGCGCCGTCTACGACGTCGATCGGATCATTGAAATTGAAACGCTGGCCGCCGGTCGCAAAGCGCTGGCGAGCGCCGCGGGAGAGGAGAGGCCGGTGGAGGTCACGCGGCGTGCGAAACCGTAGGCATAGACACCATCATGAACGGCCCGATGGTCTGCCCTGGGAGGCGGGACGCCGGGCGAGCTGCGGCTCCGCCGTTCCGGCGGGCCTGCCACCTGAACGTCGAAGCTTCCGAAAACAGAGTCCCGGTGTCCGACATAAACTCCTTTAAGCCTTCTTTCCCGCGCTGGTCCCACGGGCCATCCGATCCTTTTTTGATACACTCGTCTTTTCCATGTATGCCCAATCTGAACCGTCGCTCACCAACCGGTATGCGCCACCGCTGCCGCCGCTGCCTCCTCCCGAGTTTCGCAGACTTGTGTGCCACGACGACTCTCTATTTGACCTTTCTGAGGACGGCTCTCTAGTATTTCCCTACCTCAGTGACGCAGAAATTTACAGATCGGTCTTTGATTTTGGCTGTGGCTGCGGGCGGATTGCCCGGCAGTTGATGGTGCAAGACCCGCGGCCGACACGCTACGTCGGCATCGACATCCACCGCGGGATGATCAGTTGGTGCCAGGATCACCTCTCCACCATGGATCCAGCGTTTCAGTTCCATCATCACGACGTTTGGAACCTCGGGCTCGGAGCTGAGAACACGAGACAATCCACCGCACGGTTTCCGGTCAACTCAAACGAATTCTCCCTGGTCATCGCCCATTCAGTATTCACTCACCTTTACAAAGATCAGACCGAGTTCTACTTGGGTGAGATGGCCCGAGTTCTGACGGACGACGGGATCGCTCGCACGACTTGGTTCCTCTTCGACCGGATGACCTTCCCGATGATGTTCGACTTTCAAGTCGCGCTGTTCATAAATGAGACCGACCCTTCCAATGCGGTCATTTACGATTGGCGCTGGCTGCTCGAGACGCTGCGAAGGCACGATTTCCGCATAGTCCACACCGCTCCGCCTGCGGTCCGGGGACACCAATGGGAACTGTACTTGCGCAAAGGGACGCAGGGCATCGAGGACCAGTTCCCGATGGAGGCGTCCACCCTCGCGATGTTGTGCGGGTCAGGCACCAGCGTCACAGTTGAAGAGCGGTGTGCCCAGCCCAGCCCATCGGATCGGACAGCGACTGAGCCGCCCGAACAAACGTCCATCGAGCCCCCGTCGTATGGCGAGGAACTGAAGGTCCCAGAGCGTCACCTTCTGCATTTCACCGGCGACATTCAAGCTGAGGACTTCAACGCGCGCTGTCGTGAACTGCCGTGGTGGTATCACAGCTTCTATTTCGATAACGGCCTGAGCGTTCGGGGAGACTATGACATCGGGGCTGACGTTGCTGCCTACGGATTTCCCGAATCGATGGAGGGCATGCGTGTTCTTGATATTGGCACGGGCGCGGGCTGGTTCGCGTTTTACTTCGAGCAGCTCGGCGCTGAAGTCGTTACGATTGATGCCCGCGGCTACTGTGACTTCGATGTGTACGGCCGCTCCTTCTATCCGCCGGTCGAAATAGAGAAGCCTTCTCCAGACCACCTGGACGAGGACGAAAACCCCGTCTACTTCAGTCCGGTGAGCCGCGGCTTCTGGATCATGAAGGAGATTCTCAGATCGCAGGTCCGCTTCAAAAACGGCCGCGTTTACGACATCAGTCCACCAATGTTTGCAGGGCGAAAGTTCGACCTGGTGTTCTTGGGCGCGATTCTTTGCCACCTCAGAGACCCCATTGGGGCGTTGCTGGCCGCCCGGAGCGTTTGCCGGCACCGTGTCATCGCATCCACCCCCGTCGTTCTGGGGGAAACGGAGCCTGATGTGTTGCCGCGCCAGTACCTCCCATACACTGACGTCGACAAGATTAGCTGGTGGTTGCCCAACGAAACCTGTTTCAGACATTGGTTCTTAGCCGCCGGACTCATCGGCGTTGATGTCTCTCGCCAGGTGAATCTCAGGTGCGACGTTCCGCGCTATGAGAATGGAAAGCCCGCCAATGGGGATCAGATTCTTCGCGTTGGGTCCGCGTTCGTACCGTAAAGACTGACTTGGGGAACATGAAAGCCGCAGCGTTCACCATCGTAGCCAAGAATTATCTGCCGTTCGCGCGGGTACTCATGGCTTCACTCCGCGCCTGCGCCCCGGATGTCAGGCGGATTGTCGTGCTCGTGGACAGACCCGACGGATACTTCGACCGCCACGGCGAGGACTTCGAGATAATTCTCTCTGAAGAGCTCGACATCCCGGCTTCGCGATGGTTCCATTTCAAGTATACGATCCTCGAACTCAGCACTGCTGTTAAGCCATACGCAGCGCAGCACATCTGTGCGCGATACGAAGTAGACAGGCTTCTGTATTTTGATCCCGACATCCACATCTACAACGATCTTCAGCCGCTCTTGAAAACGCTGGATGAGCACACAATCGTCCTCACGCCGCACTTGACTGATCCGGTCGAGGACGAGCGCCGGCCAACCGATTTGGATATCTTGCGGTCGGGAACTTACAATCTGGGTTTTATCGGCATTCGCAACTGCGACGAGTCGGGGCGTTTCTTGAGTTGGTGGCAGGCGAAGCTCTATGACCACTGTGTCGTGGATCTCGCAAAGGGATTATTCGTAGACCAGCGCTGGGTCGACTTGGTTCCCGGTATGTTCAGGGACGTAGCTATCCTCCGCGGCCCGGAGTTCAACGTTGCATACTGGAACATCGGCCAGCGACATATCGCGAGAGAACCGAACGGATTCCGCGTAAACGGCCGTCCATTGTGCTTTTTTCATTTTAGCGGCTTCGATCCGGACAATCCTCACGCCTTCTCACGACATCAAAACCGATTCACCATCGAGGATCTCGGCGATGCTCGCGAACTGCTGTTGGATTACAGGCGAAAGCTGTGTGACGCCGGATATGCCCAGTGCAGAGCGTGGCCATACGCCTATGGGACCTTCGAGAACGGCTTTCAGATTCCAGACATCGGCCGCCCGGCCCATCACGAAGCTCCGGAGCTCGCGACGCGCCTTTCCGATCCTTTTTCAGAGGAAGGCTACCGAGCGTTTCTCGACATCTGGAATGAACCGCTTTCCGGACCCGACGGTAAACCGTCGGGCGTGACGCGCCTTGCCTATCGCATTTACAGAGCGCGAACCGATGTCCAACTAGCGATGCCGGACATTCTTAACGGAGACCTCCTGCGGTTCTTGAACTGGGTAGTATCGAGCGGAACGCGCGAGCATAATCTCAGCCACGCGTTTGTCGCACCGATTGCTCTGGCTGTCAGAACAAGTCAGCAGGGCAGGGTGTCGCCTGTCGGACGGACAGGGCGCAGCGACCCTGTTGTGAATGAGCGAATCATCGAAACATTGAGACAGCGAGGAGTTTGGGTCGATAACGGGGCTCCGATTCAGGTGGAAGCGCTAAACCAGCTCATTCGAGACGGTGATGCGCGACTGTACTTGAGCCAATTGTCCAAGGCCATATACGAGTCTCGGCCTGACCTGCAGCGGTTTTTCCCCGATCCATGCGGGCGTGACGGACTCCGGTTTGTCGCGTGGTACATGACTTATGGCGCACGCGAGTACCATCTTTCGGAAATACTACTGTCACCGCTCCGCACCCAGTGGGAGACGGTTGTGGCTTCCCTGAAGAATCCACTTCTGAGGCTCTGGCACCGTTCGATTTTGCGGGCGATGGTCGGGTCTGTGAGTGTGCGCGCACGGTTAGGTGGCGTTGTCGCCAGGCTGAACTTGGCTCGAACAGTGGCCTCCATGCAAGTGGACGGACTCCGGCGAGGGCGCGCCGTAGGAGACGCCTCAACGGCGGTCGTGCTCCGGGGTGACGGTGACGGCATCGCGTCAGATTGCACCGGCGTGAACATGATCGGCTACGTGCAGTCGGAAATGGGCGTCGGTGAGTCAGTTCGTTGTGCGATTAAAGCCGCGCGAGCGATTGGCCTGCCGGTTGCCATCAAAAGTGTGGACGCGCCGGGCCCCTACAGACGTAGAGACCGCTCTGTCGGAAGCGAGCACGCGCTGTGCTCCCACGCGGTCAGCATCTTCCACGTTAACGCCGATCAATCCGAGCTGATCGTCCGAGACCTGGGGCAACGCTTCCTCCGCGACCGCTGTAACATTGGGTTCTGGGCTTGGGAATTGGAAGACTTTCCAAACCGGTGGCTTCCTTCCTTCGCGTTTTTCCACGAAATCTGGACGCCAAGCTCGTTCTGCCAATCTGCCATTGGACGAAAAGCTCTTATACCTGTAATCCGGATGCCTCACGCCATCCGACTCGAGAGCTCTGCACCAGCCGACCGCGCGGGCCTGGGGATCCCGGCCGATGCGACGGTTTTCATCGCCATCCTCGATTTGCTGAGCATCTTCGAAAGGAAGAACCCGCTGGGCGTGATTGCGGCGTTCCGGCATGCGTTCGCCGCCTCCCCGAAGCACTGTCTGGTATTGAAGATCAACCACGCAGCTCAACGGCCGGCGGAAATGGTCCGTATAAAGGAAGCTGCGAGGGGTCTGCCCGTGACCATCATTGATCGAACTATCAATCGCTCGGAGCTCACAGCCCTCATTCAAATGTCAGACTGCCTCGTGTCACTGCATCGATCTGAGGGGTTCGGTCTGACGATTGCTGAGGCCATGTTTCTCTGTAAGCCCGTGCTGGTGACCGGGTACTCAGGAAACCTGGATTTCACGAAGCCCGACAACGCGTTTCTCGTCGATTATGATCTGGTTCCGGTTCCGACCGGCTGCGAACCTTACGATGAGGGCGCACTCTGGGCTGAGCCCCTGCTCGATTCCGCTGTGGCGCAGATGCGGTTGGTGGCGACTGATTCCTCAATGCGGAATTTGCGCGCGCAGAGAGGCCGGGACTACATCCGGGCGCATTTCTCACCGGAAGCCGTCGGCAGGTTGATGAAGGAACGCCTCACATTGCTGTCCCACCGCCCCTCTGCGGCGCAGCCGCTGATCGAGGCTGCTGCGGAGAGTCGAAACCCATCTGATCTTACGGCTGCCGCCGCAGGCTGATTGGCGAGGTGGTACGTGCGCGGCGAACGTACCAGGGTCTCGTGATCCCCCGCAGCCAGAAACTCGTGAGGGGACTGATCACAACCTTGTTGCATCACTTCGTCGGATCGAATATAGTAGACCTGATCCGAGATCACGGAATTTTTGCGTTGTGCACCTGCCATTACGTGCACGGCTTTCTGCATCAGGGTCGCCTGACTGATCAGCAAGGAGAGTCACTATTTCTCAGAACGTAACCTCATATCGACAGCTACCGTGAAGATTTTGATTCCCTTTCGCGGGAAAATGCTGTTCCCAAAACGGAGTCGTCACAAGGGGCAGCGAACGCGGGGCCCTCGGGCTCGAGGTCGTTTCAAGAGCGTGCAAGTGGAATGCCAAGCAGATACTTGCGTTCAATAACGCGCACGGGGCGTTCGAGGGTTGTCGTGTCCCTCCTGGCAGCAATCACCGTTCTTCCAGTTCCTGCGTTTGCGGCGATCACGTGCAACATGACTGTGGAGCCCAGCCGCATTTTGAGACCTACCGGCCTCGCGGAACTCCTCGGCGATATCCTTCTAACCTGCTCGGGAGGGACCTCCGGTACGCAGATAACAACCGACATCACTGTCTCCCTGAATACCTATCTGAATATCGAACTGAACAGTAAGGTGGAAGGCGGTTGGTCCGAGGTCCTGTTGCTGGTCGATGATCCTGCCCCCGCAGCGCAAGTGCCGGGATCCAACGTATTTCAGGCCGTGCCCGTCACGGCTAACGAGGTGCGCTTCAACGGTGTCAGCTTCGCCGCTCCCGGTGCGGGCACGCGGCGGTTGCGGATCGTCAATATCCGGGCTAACGCAACCCAGTTGGGACTTACAGTCACAGGAGTACCGTTCCCGCTTTCGGTCTTTGTGCGTGCCCCTCCTCCACTGACCATCACTAATTCCCCGCAGACGGTTACCTGGGAACCGGACCTCACAACAACTGTTCGAGACGCCACCGATAGTACCAGTCTGAGTCTTTCATTCCCGCAATGTGCCGGACAGAATGCGGCTCTCGTAACCAACCCCGCCGCGCCCGGTGGCACTGTCAACTTCAACGTGAAGTTCACGGAAGGTTTTTCGGCGGCTTTCAAACGCCGAAGCCAAGGAGCACCCGACGCTCCATCCGCCCAAAACCTGCCGGGACAAGTCTATGATACGGAAACAGGTTTCTATAATCCTGCATTTCCGGCCACAAACGGCCTGAACACCGCCGGTCTCGCTTCACAGGGCACGCGCCTGATGATTAACTTCAGGAATGTGCCGCCCGGGCTTCGCTTGTATGTCACAACGACACCGTCTCCGTTTGGGACGTCCGCCGGAATCGGAGTGACCGGAGCCCGGCTGGTCCAGACAGACTCCGCCGGAGCCGGCCCCTACACGCCCGTGACGGCAACCACAACCGTGTTGCTCAATGCGACACCAGTTGGAATTGCCCCGGTCACGCTCGTCGACGGCGCGGGCTCTGCCGTCTGGGAAATCCTGTCGGCTAATCCCCTGGTCGTCGAACAGGTGAGCTTCGGCGTGGTCGTGGCATACGAGTCCAATGCGATCGTCCAGGGCGGCTTTTTCGTCGCAAGAGCGCTTGCGCCTCTCACGAACGCTTCGGCTACCCTGCCACGATTTGTGGAGCCCTCGGACTCCGCTGCCGGTGGCAAGGCTTCCATAACCTCTTGCGATGGCACCCTTCCCGATCTCGTGATCACCTCGTTCACGGCTCCGGCCTCAGCCGCTGCCGGAGACTCGATTCCCTTCTCGCTGACCGTGAAGAATCAGGGGACGGCGGCCTCCGGCAGACTGCGCGTCCGTGTCAGCTTGTACTCGGATCCGGCGCTGGCCAGCCCGCTTGGCGTTCCGGTCTCGTGGTGTTCCACTCCGCCGGTGCTCAATCCGTTCGAAACGCATTTCTGTAGCGGGAATCTGCCGATTCCGGCCTCTTTCGCCGCAGCCCCTTATTACATCGGTGCCGTAGCGGATGATCAACTTGTGGTCACGGAAGCAAACGAGGCGAATAATAGCGTGACATCTGCGCTGTCCCTCAGCGGCTGCAGCATTTCCTTGGGCACGACCAGCGCGACGGTGCCCCCCGCGGGCGGAAGTGGCTACATTCTCCTCAATGGGCCTCCGGAGTGCACTGCCCCGCTGGCCAGTTCCGCGCCGTGGATTACGCTTCCCTCCTATACTGCGACCATTGCCCAGATTGGCTCCAGCCGGGCCTGGTACACGGTCGCGCCCAACACCGATGCAACTCCGAGGATCGGGACATTAATGGTCGCTGGTCAAGTCTTCACAGTGACGCAGTGGGGTTCTACTCTGTCGAGCGTCGGCATGAAAATCGGGATCTACCGGAGCGGCAGCTGGCAACTCGATCTCAACGGGAACGGCGCGTTCGATTCGGGCAGCGATCGCAGCTTCTTCCTGGGCTGGCCGGGAGCCACCATCGTCACCGGAGATTGGAACGGGGATGGCAAGACCAAGGCCGGCGTGTATAGCAACGGCTATTGGTTCCTGGACTATGACGGCAATGGTCTGTGGGACAACGGGGCCATCGACAAGGTGATCGCCTGGGGCTG
>JACOTZ010000200.1 GCA_016178155.1 Acidobacteriota bacterium | reverse complement strand
GCGGTCGATGCGCTCGGTCATCTGCACGTAGTCGGCGCGGGTGCCGTTGAACCACGTCGGCCGGGTACGCGTGTCGTTAGGACGGCCGGGCGCCTGGAACGGCCAGTGCGTGGCGTTGTAGGCGATATAGAGGAAGAACGGATTGCGCCCCTGCCGATTCACATAATCGACGGCGCGCTCATTGATCAGGTCCGTCATATAGCCCGCCTTCTCCACGGGCTTCGTGTTCTCGTAGAGGTCCGGGTCGCCGTTGATCTCTTTGTGCGTGTAGTGGTCGACGTTGCCGCTCAGGATGCCGAAGAATTCGTCGAAGCCGTGCGCGTTCGGCCCGTATTGCGGCTCGTAACCGAGATGCCATTTGCCGTACATGGCCGTGGCGTAGCCGCTGTCCTTGAGCATGCGCGGCAGGCTCGTCTCCTTCGTCTCCAGGCCCCAGCCCCGGACCGCGGGCGGAATCGCCCATTCGAGCCCGACGCGCTGCTGGTAGCGGCCCGTCATCAGCCCGGCCCGGGTCGGCGTACAGACCGGGCCGTTCGAATAGCACTGGGTGAAGCGCACGCCTTCGCGGCCTAGCCGGTCGATGTTCGGCGTGCGCGTGTCGCCGGCACCGTAGCAGGCGAGATCGCCGTAGCCCATGTCATCGGTGAGAAACAGGAGCACGTTCGGCTTGCGCTGCTGCGCGCCAAGGAGGCTGGCGGCCCCGGCGCCGCTGAGCAGCCGGAGGGTTTCGCGTCGGGAGAACATAGACTCTGTTTTATCGCACGCTGAGCGAACTCACTTCGAAGCCGGTCCCCCCGGCGTTGTGCAGCAGAAAGTTGGGCTCGAGCCGCCACGCGTCGGGGCTTCCGTTGTACAGCAGGAGATCGGGCCAGCCGTCGCCGTCCTGGTCCGTGGCGACCGCGCGCACGGTGCCCCAGCAGCGGCGGAGGCCCAGGCGGCCGGCAACCTGCTCGAATGTACCGTCGCCGCGATTACGGAACAGGCGCGGCGTGTGGCGGACCGGCTGGAAGTGCGGCTGGAGTAGGCTGCGTGCCGAGTCCTCCCACGGCGCATGCGCGCTGAGAAAGATGTCGGGCGCGCCGTCGCGGTCGTAATCGATGACCGCCGCGCTGAAGCTCTGCGCCCGGATGCCGCCCAGCCCCGAGGTCCCGGTCGCATCCGCGTAGCGGCCGCCGCCGAGATTGCGGTAGAGCCTGACCGGTTTGCGCCAGGCGACGGCAAACAGGTCGTCGCGTCCGTCGCGGTCGAAGTCGGCGGCGGCCACCGACGTGACCGTTCCGGCTATCAGAATGCCCGGCGGAAGCTGTGGGCGCGGCGGCTGATACATCGTGAGCCTCGGGAGTGTCCCGTGCGATAGCAGCATGGACTTGACCACCGCGCGCTCCATGGCGGAGAGCGGCTTGGCGGGGTCGGGCAAGATGTCGCCTTCGGCCCGGATGCCGCGGCCGGCGAGCCCGCGCTCGCGCGCGGCGCTCTCCAGAACTTTGCGGAATGCGGCCTCGGCCTGGGCGCGTCGCCCCAGCAGGAGCTGGGCATAGCCGGTCCAGAACATTCCCTCGGGCGACCCGAAGCCGGCGGCAATCCGGAAATGTGCGAGCGCCGCGGCCGGCCGCCACCGGTTCAGCTCGAGCCATCCCAGCCGCAGAAACGGCCCCGCCTGTTCGCGATTGATCTCCACCGTGCGCCGGAGCGCGCGGCTGGCTTCATCAAAGTCGACCGGCGCGCCTGGCGCACGGCTGGAGAGCAGACTGCCGAGCTGTGACCAGGCGCGGGCGCTTTGCGGATTCAGAAGGGCAAGCCTGCGATAGGCGGCCGCGGCCGCAACGTAATCGCCGGATTCCTCCAGGCTGATCCCGAGATAGTAGAGCGAATCCTCATGCTTGGAGTCCATGCCGGCCGACTCGCGGTAGCGTTCCGCGGCGCGCTCATATTCGCCTCGCAGCCGCAGTGCTTGCGCGTCGTGAAAGACTTCCCAGAACCGCTGGATGCGCTGGCGCTCGCGAACCCTGCCTGCGGGAGCCGGGTCTTCGGCGACCCGCGCGCGCCACATCGCCGTGGCGATCACCGCCGCCGCGAGCAGGACCATGCCGGCCGCGTGCTTCATTGCTCGACCGTGACCGCCTGGTTCGGCGCCACCCGCTTCAGCTCGCGCACGCCTCCAGCAGCGAAGCGCACGCGCACGCGATCCACCTGCCGCGCCGGCCCGAGGCCGAAGTGCGCCTCGAGTGCGTTCTGCGAGAGGTACGAAGGCTGGCTCCCGATCTCGCGCACCTGGCGCATTCCGCCGGCTTCGATCTCGACCAGCGCGCCTACGGGAGTGCGGCTCTGGGTTGGCCTCACTCGCACTTTCAGCCAGGGCTTCGCGTTCCCGCCCTCGTTGCGCAGCAGCAGCGGCGCGCCGCCGTGATTCACCACGAAGATATCGATGTCGCCATCGTTGTCGTAATCGGCGAAGGCGGCGCCCCGGCCGACGTGCGCCTGGGCGAAGACCTCGCCCGAGATCCTGCCCAGCTCGAAGAAACCTTCGCCTGCGCTCTTTTGCCAAAACAGGAAGTTTTTCATGGGCGCCAGCCGCGAGGGGTCCGTTTCGTCCTGGAAGGTGCTGCCGTTGGCCACGAACAGGTCGAGCCGGCCGTCGTGGTCGTAGTCGAAAAATGACGTGCCCCAGCCGATGGTGCTGAGGGAAACCTGGCCGAGCCCCGTCATGTCGGCCACATCGGTGAACTTCAGTTCGGCGGGCTTCGAGACGCCCTGGCTGAAGCGCATGTTCCAAAACAGCGCGTTCTCCTGCGCGGTCCAGTGGGTGACGAAAATGTCGAAGTCGCCGTCATTGTCCCAGTCCCCGGCGGCAAGGCCCATGGCGCCGCGGTAGTCCGCCACCCACGCTTTATGCGAGATGTCCTCGAAGCGGCCGTTGCCGAGGTTGCGGTACATCGCGTTGTCGGAGACATCGTTGGCAATGTAGAGGTCGGGCCAGCCATCGCCGTCGAAGTCCGACCACGCGGCCGAGAGGCTGCGGCCGCCCGGGTTCTGCACGCCGGCCTTGGCGGCGCTCTCGGTAAAGGTCCCCTCGCGGTTGTTGCGCAGCAGCAGGTTGCGCTCAGGCGGATAGGAGGACGGATTCAGCGTGAATGGCACGAGCGCTTCGAACTGCTTCGAGCTCCGGCCGCTCAGCTCGGGGCGCCAGGCGTACTTGACGTAACCGCAGATATAGAGGTCGGCATAGCCGTCGCGGTCATAGTCGGCCCAGGAGGCGCCGGTCCAGAAGCCGCGCAAGTCCGCCAGGCCCGCGGCGCGCGATACGTCTTCGAACGTGCCGCCGCCGCGGTTGCGGTAGAGCACGAGCCGGCCGTAGGAGGTGACGGCGAGATCGAGCCGGCTGTCGTTGTCGTAATCGGCCCAGGCCGCCGCCATGGCCACGCCTTTGAAACCCACACCGGCGTGGGCAGTCACGTCCGTGAAGGTGCCGTCGCCGTTATTGCGGTACAGCCGGTTGCCGCCGGGGGAGGCCGCGAGTTCGGCGGCGGTTGCGGTGAGAGGCGCCGCGATGTCGCAGACGTAGAGGTCGGCGTCGCCGTCGTTGTCGTAGTCGCCCCAGGCCGCGCCCGAGCCCATGTCCTCGGGCAACTGCGTGCTGCGGCGGCCGGGGAAATGGCGAAACGTGATCCCCGCCTGGCGGGCCACGTCCACGAACCGCACCGCGGGATGTCCCGGCGGAATGCCGCGCTCGAGCTCGCTGGTGATGCCCTCGACGCGCTCGCCGGGCGAGTAGGATTTCGGCCGCTCCCGCACCACCAGGAGCGCGCCCGATGCGAGCAGCACCAGCGAGCCGCCGAGCAGCGTGTGGCGCAGGATGAGGCGGTGGCGCCGTGTCATTCGCTCCCCGCCGGGGCCGCCGCCCCACGAGCCGGCAGCTCGCCCTCCACCAGGATCGCGCCTTGCGCATCCGCCATGTCGGTGATCGGCGAGGTCAGGCCGCTGTTCTCGCCGAACATGAAGTTGACCAGGAACTGGTCTGCCTTGCGATAGCGCAGCCGCGCCCGCACCTCCAACCGGTGGGCTGAGCGTGGCGCGGGGAACGTGAACTCGGCGCTGTCGGCGAAACCCGGGAAGAGGGCACGCCGGTAGCGCACCCCGACCATTTCCCACAGGTTATGGCGATCAATGAGGTTGCCGTACTGGTCGACCGGCTCGGCTTTGAACATGAACGTGCCGGGGTCAATGAAACCCTTGTCATCGACCGTACCCCGCGTGAACACGGCCCGCCCGGCTTCGTCCGTCACCACGATCTCGAGCCAGGTCTGGATGATATCGAGCGGCCCCGTGGGAAAGTCGTGGCCGACCTTGTTCGAGGCGAGCTGCATGCGCAGGTGAACGTCCTGCCCTGGGCGCACCCGTTCGGGGACATCGATATCGAGCGTGACCACGGCGCCCTTGCGCCACTTGTGCTCGATTTCCGGGATCTCGTAGCGGCCGCGCAGCCAGCGCTCCGTCAGTTCCACATGCTTCTCCCAACCGCGCAGCTTGAGCAGTTTCGGCATCATCTGGTTGGAAGCGATGAAGCGGTGGCTGCGGTGCTTGCCGTCCGAGGCCGAGCGGTTGTAGTCGAGCCCGTCGCCCGCCGCGGGGTCCCGTGACGCGACCAGCGGCATGTGGCATTCCCGGCATTCGATGGTCCGGCGCGCATCGCGCGGGTGGTTCCAGCGGCTCTGGCGCCAGTTGTCGTACTGGTTCTGGAGCTGCACCCAGCCGACGTTGTTGATTTCCTGGTCGATGAACTGCTTGTGGCAGGCTGCGCAATATTCGGGAGCTTTGAAGAGACGTTTCGAGAGGTCGTTGACGTGCTGCTTCGGATATGCCCGGATGAGGAAGTCGCGCGCGAGGCGCAGCGCGCGGCCGCCAGACTGCGCGTATTCCAATTCGAACAGGTAGCGCGCCGGCCGGGCGATTACGTAATTCGCGTTGCCCTTAACGTCCACCTTGCGAATGGAGTGACAGACCAGGCAGGATACTCCCTCCTGGTAGCCTTCGAGCGCGGTAAGCCGGCCGGCTTCGACGAACAGATTCTTGGTTCCCGAGAACAGCGAGATCGGATCGTGGCAGCCCCCGCAATAGCGGGTCGACTCAGGCCCGTTCTGCTGCGCCATATTCATCTGGATTTTCTGGAAGGCCGCATCCATCGCCGCGTAGCGGTGGGCGCTCGGCTCCCACTCGGCGACGATTTCGTCATGGCAGCCCGCCGTCCCGCAGGTCAAGGATCCAGAGAACACGCGCGCGTTGACCGCGCCGTTGTCGGCAGTGCGCGCCAGGCTTGGGGCGAACGGGCGGTCCTTGCCGTACTTGTAGCTGTAGTCCTCGGGGAAGCTTGTCCGGGAGGCGGCCGGCCCGTACGTGACCGCTGCTATGGCGACCAGTGCCGCCGCCAGGGCCGTCACCAGCGCGGCGCCCTTAGCATAGCCTGCGGCGGCCGCGGGCGCCGGGCTAGCCGCGCGCGCTCTGCGATCTTTCAGGATGATCACCAGGACGTGCGCGACGACGAAGGCCAGGATAGCGAACGTGGTCACGATGTGGACGAGGTCCCAACCGGCGCTGATGCGCGTCTGCGCCGCCGCCTGCCAGGTGACCACGGCGCCCGAGACGGCGCACACCAGCAGCGCCGCCCCGCCGACGTAGCCGAGAACGAGAATGTGGCTGAGCGTGAACTGCCAGTAATGCCGCCAATGCCGCGCCAGGTACCAGCTACAGGGCACGATGGCCGCGATGCCGATCAGCGTATGTACGAGCACGGCCATCTGCGCGGCTGTGCTGAAGGGCGCAAACAGGATGAAAAGCCCGCTGAGGGTCAGAAAGGCGATTAGTCCCGAGCTGACGATCGCGAGCGGCGCCCGCCAGCCCGCCAGGCGCTGCCGCTCCCGGTCGCGGCTGGGGATTGGATCCATGTAATGCCTCGCTTTGCAATGGCGATCCGGATCCCCAACCAGGAAGGCTGTTCCGCCATTTTCCGCCCCGATTCGGCGCAGGGACTTTGTCGTGATTCGTCTTGGGCAAACCTATCACCAGCCGGAGCGAGTTTCAATAATGTGTTTGTGTTATCCCGGCCGGTGGGCTTCGAGCGGCTGGGACGTGGATGGACAGCGGGCGTGAAAACGCGGCTGCCTCCCGCTGACGGTTCGTGGAGATTGTGGCACAAAGGAAGAGAGGCGCTCGTGCGGATCGTGATTGCAGCCGACCACGCCGGTTATCAGCTCAAGCAGAAAATCGGCGAATTCCTGCGGCAGAGCGGCCATCAGGTCGCGGACTTGGGTACACAGCAGCCTGATGTTCCGTCCGATTATCCGGATCTCGCCGCAGCGGTCGCTCGCGCCGTGGCAGGCGGCACCGCCGACCGCGGCGTGCTGCTGTGCGGCAGCGGAGTCGGAGCCTCCATCGCCGCCAACAAGATCCGTGGCGTTCGGGCGGGACTGTGCCACGACAGCTACTCGGCCCACCAGGGCGTCGAGCACGACGACATGAACGTCCTGGTGCTCGGGGCCCGGGTCATCGGCGCGGAGCTGGCGCGGGAGCTTGTGAAGATTTTCCTCGCTGCCCGCTTCGGCGGCGAGGAGCGCCACCAGCGCCGGCTCGACAAGCTCAAGGCACTCGATGAACAGCGCTGACGCCCACCAGGCCGCCCACAGCGCCGCAAATACGCACAAGCCGTGTCGCGGCAGCCGGCCGCGGAAAACGCGAGTTGGCGTCCCCGGGACGGCTTACAGCCGAAACTCCGCTACAATGGCGGCGGTCTCACTGGAGGGATTGAACTGAATCTGCGCCTCGACGTAGTGAGCGCGTCATGGTGGCCTGATAGAAATGTCACTCGAAGAATACGCCCGTAAACGTGACTTCCAGCGGACGCCCGAGCCGCCGCCTTCGAGGCAAGGCACACGCGGGGAGCAGCGCCGGTTTTTTGTCCAGCGTCACGATGCCACCCGCCTGCACTACGACCTGCGGCTCGAGCTCGGCGGGACTCTGAAGTCTTGGGCCGTGCCGAAAGGCCCGACGCTCGACCCCGGCGTCAAGGCGCTCGCGATGCAGGTGGAGGACCACCCGCTCGACTACGGCCCCTTCGAGGGCAATATTCCCAAGGGCAACTACGGCGCCGGCAGCGTCATGTTGTGGGACTACGGCGACCTCGAGATCCTGGAAGACATTCCCGCCGCGGAGCAGCTCGCCCGCGGCGACCTGAAGCTCCGGCTCGATGGGCATAAGCTGCGCGGCACCTATGCGCTGGTCCGCATGAAGGGACGCGGCAAGGGCAACGAGTGGCTCCTCATCAAGAAGCGCGACGAGCACGCCGTGCCCGGATGGGAGGTCGAAGAGCACGCCTATAGCGTGAAGACGGGGCGCACCCAGGAGGAGATCGCCGCGGAACTGCCGCCCAGGCGCGCAAAAACCGGGGCCTCGCCCCGAAAGCCGGCCGCGCCGAAAACCGCCTCGTCCCGCCGGAAGACCGCGTCGCGGAAAGCCGCGGCCGCGCCCTCGCCCGGCGATTTGCCGGGAGCCGTTGCCGCGCCCATGCCGGATTTCTTAACGCCGATGATGGCGCAGCTTGCGTCGCACCCGCCCGCGGGGGAACGCTGGGTTTATGAAATCAAATGGGACGGCGTGCGCGCGCTCTGCTTTATCCAGGACGGTAACCTGCGGATCTACTCGCGCACCGGCAACCTCTACGGCCGGCAGTTTCCTGAGCTGAGCGTCGTGCCGCACTTCGTCGGCGCGCGCGAGGCGATCCTCGACGGGGAGATCGCGGTGTTGGACCAGCAGGGACGATCGAGCTTCGAGCTCATTCAGCCGCGCATTCACCATGCCGATCCCAACACCATCGCGCACCTGGCGCGCAAATCACCCGTGAAGCTGTACCTGTTCGACCTTCTGTATTGGGACGGATACGACCTCCGCGGCGTGCCGCTCATCGATCGCAAGCGCGCGCTCGAATCGATCCTGCGCGAGACGCCGCGGATGCAGTATTCCGCGCACTTCACCGCCCCGGCCGAAGAGATGCTGGAAGCGGCGCGCCAAGCCGGCATCGAGGGCGTCATCGCCAAGTGCGTTGACGCGAAGTATGAGTCACGCCGAAGCAGGAGCTGGATGAAGATCAAGGTGGTGAACCGGCAGGAGCTGGTCATCTGCGGTTTTACCGAGGGCGAGCGCGACTACTTCGGCTCGCTCGCACTGGGTGTCTACGAGGGAGACAAGCTCGTCTATGCCGGCAATGTCGGCACCGGGTTCGATGATCGCAACCTGCCGTTGCTGTGGAGCAAGCTCGAGCCGCTGATCACCGGGCGTCACCCTTTCGCCGTCCGTCCGCCCACTCCGCGCAAAACTACCTGGGTTCGGCCGGAGCTGGTCTGCGAGGTGAAATTCGCCGAGTGGACGCGGGATGGCCGCTTGCGCGCGCCGGTGTTTGTGTCACTTCGGACGGACAAACGGCCCGAGGAGTGCGTGCGCGAGAGAGCCGCCGAGCCCGCCGTGGAACCGCGCTGCCCGCCGGAGGAACACATAGTGAACGCCGGCAGGCGCGCCGGTCCGCTGCTCGATGCCTCGCTGAAGGAAGCTGCGCTCGAGATTGGCGGCCGGCGCCTGAAGTTCACGAATCTAAACAAGGTGTACTGGCCCCGCGATGGATATACCAAGCGCGACCTGATCAATTACTATGACGCCGTCTCCGAGCTGATCCTGCCTCACCTGCGAGACCGCCCGCTCTCGCTCAAGCGCTACCCCAACGGCATCGACGAGCCGCATTTCTTCCAGAAGAACATCCCCGAAGAGTATCCCGACTGGCTGCGTATCGAGCCCATCTACTCTTCCGAGCGCGGGGAAAACATCCGCTACGTGATCGCCAACGACCGGGCGACGCTGCTGTACCTCGCCAACCTCGGCTGCATCGACCAGAACCCGATGATGAGCCGTATCGGCTCGCTCGACAACCCCGATTTCATCCTGCTCGACCTCGATCCGGTGGAATGCGGCTTCGACCGCATCGTCCAGGCGGCGCTGCTGGTGCGCAAGGTGCTCGAGCGCATCGGATTGCAGGGCTACCCCAAGACCACCGGGGGCGACGGCATGCACGTCTACATACCGGTCGAGCCGCGCTACACGTATGACCAGGCGCGCTCGTTCGCCGAGATCCTGTCGCATCTCGTGCTCGCCGAGGATCCCGAGCTGTTCACGACCCCTCGCGCCGTGGCCAAACGACGCAAGGGCCGCGTCTATTTCGACTATCTGCAGCTCGCCTCGACCAAAACGATCTCGGCGCCGTATGTCGTGCGGCCGCGCGATGGCGCGCCCGTCGCGACCCCGCTCGACTGGAAGGAAGTGAAGCGCGGCCTCACCCCCGAGCAGTTCACGATCAACAACTTGCTGAAGAGATTCGAGCGGTTGGGAGATCTTTTTGCCGGAGTCCTGAAGAAGCCGCAGAAGTTGGAGCTCGCGCTCGAGCGGCTGGCGACGCTGGCGGGGGATAAAGAAGGCAGAATGCACAAGACATCTCTGCCTCCGGCGGCGCTCGATTGAATTAACCTGCGACTCCCGATGACGAGCGTCGGGATCGTGGAAGAGAGCGCGTCCCGTGGCGGTCATCGGCTGAATCCAGCACGGTCAACGACCGGATTGAACCAGTGCCGCGGCGGGCAGACGGCCGGTGTTCCTCCTTTTTCCGTGGAGTTTGGCCCGGTGTGAATGGCGCTCTACCCCACGCGCCCGCCACCCGCCGGCCGCGCGGGTCCGGTTCCGCGGAGAACCACATGAGAAAATGAAAATAATGCTCCGCATTCTCCTACTACTCGCGTTCGTTGTGTGCGCGCGCGCCGCCGATTACGACCTGCTCATCCGCAACGCACGCGTCGTCGATGGCAGCGGGAATCCCTGGTTCCGCGCGGATGTCGCGCTGAAGGACGGGAAAATCGCCGCCGTTGGACGCCTGGACGGCGCCGCCGCGGATCAGACCATCGACGCCGCCGGGCGGGTCCTCGCGCCAGGGTTCATCGATGTCCACGCTCACGTCGAAAGCGGCATCGGGAAAGTTCCGCGCGCCGACAACTTCGTCACCGACGGCGTCACCTCGGTCGTAACCGGCAACTGCGGCGGCTCCCGCATCGACCTCGCGGCCTGGTTCGCGCAACTGGAAAACACCGGCCTCGGCCTCAATCTGGCCTCTCTCATCGGACACAATTCCGTCCGCCGCGAGGTCATGGGGAATGCCAGCCGGCTTGCCACAGCCGAGGAAATCGCCCGCATGCAGGAGATCGTGGAGAAGGCCATGCGCGACGGCGCCGTCGGCTTCTCCACCGGGCTCATTTATATCCCCGGCACCTATTCGAACACCGAAGAGGTCGTCGCCCTCGCGCGGGCGGCGGGCAAACACGGTGGCGTATACGCCAGCCATATGCGCGATGAAGGCGTGAACGTGCTCGACGCCATCAGGGAGGCCGTGGCCGCGGGCAAGGCCGCCGGCGTTCCCGTCGAGCTCTCACACTTCAAAATCGACAACAAGCGCCTGTGGGGCTCGAGCGACAAGTCGCTGGCGTTGGTTGAAAAATTTCGCTCCGAAGGCGTGGACGTGGTTGTGGACCAGTACCCCTACGACCGTTCCGCCACGAATCTGGGCATTCGCCTCCCGAGCTGGGCGCTCGCCGACGGCCCGGAGAAAGTCCGCGAACGCATCACGGATCCCCGGACTCGCGCCCGCATCGCCGCGGAAATGAAGAAAATCCTGCATGACCTCGGTCATGAGGACTACAGCTTTGCGACGGTGTCGTCGTTCAAGCCTGATCGCTCCTATGAGGGCAAGACCATCTCCGAGATCAACCGGCTCAAGAGCCGTCCCGCGACCCTCGACGCCGAGATCGAAACCATCCTCGAGCTGATGCTCAGCGGCGGCGCCGGCATGGTCTACCACTCCATGGGCAACGAGGACGTTGAGCGCATCCTCAAGTACCCCAACACCGCCATCGCCAGCGATGGCGGCGTGCAGGAGCTCGGCGCCGGCATGCCGCACCCGCGCTCCTACGGCGCCAATGCCCGCGTGCTCGCCGAGTTCGTCCGTAAGCGCGGCCTCCTCACGCTCGAGGATGCCGTCCGCCGCATGACCTCGCTGCCTGCCCGCACCTTCGGGCTGCGCGACCGCGGCCTCGTCCGGGAGGGCTTCGCCGCCGACCTCGTCCTCTTCGATCCCGCGCGCGTGCAGGATAAGGCCACGTTCGAGAATCCGCACCAGTTCAGCGAAGGCTTCGACTACGTCCTGGTCAACGGCGTCGCGATCGTCGGGGAGGGCAAGCTGACCAATGCGCGGCCGGGCAGAATCCTCAGGCGGGTCCACTAACCGATGCTGCAGCTCAACGGCGCCGGCAAGCGCTACGGACGCAAAGTGCTCTTTGAAGGCCTGGACTGGCTGATCACGTCCAGGGACCGCGCCGGCCTGGTCGGTGCCAACGGCGCCGGCAAGACGACCTTGCTCAAAGTGCTCGCCGGCCTCGAGTCGCTCGACTACGGCTCGCTTACCACCACGCGCGGGACCACCACGGGTTACCTGCCGCAGGACGGCCTCAGTCTCTCCGGCCGCACCGTGTTCGACGAGTGCATGAGCGTCTTCGCCGGCCTGCTGGCCATGGAGCAGGAGCTCGAAACGCTCACGCACCAGATGTCCGACCTCGATCATGCCGGCCCCGAGTACGCCGCC
Organism: Acidobacteriota bacterium; assembly: GCA_016178155.1. Classification (GTDB taxonomy): domain Bacteria; phylum Acidobacteriota; class Terriglobia; order Bryobacterales; family Bryobacteraceae; genus JACOTZ01. The sequence continues at coordinate 14,759 of JACOTZ010000200.1, read as the reverse complement.
GTTGCCGAGCGCTTCCACCGCGTCGAGAGCGAGTTCCGCACCCGCGACGGCTATGCGCTCGAAGCCCGGGTGGGAACCGTGCTCAACGGGCTTGGCTTCCGCAAAGAGGACTGGACGCGCCCCACGGAAACCTTCTCCGGAGGCTGGCAGATGCGCATCGCGCTTGCCAGGCTGCTGCTCGAGCAGCCCAACCTGCTCCTGCTCGACGAGCCCACCAACCATCTCGACCTCGAAGCGCGCAACTGGCTCGAAGAGTACCTGGCAGGCTACCCCTATGCCTGCGTGCTCATTTCGCACGACCGCTACTTCCTCGACGTGACCGTGCGCAAGATCGCCGAGATCTGGAATAAGAGCGTGCACTTCTACAGCGGCAATTACGAGCAGTACCTCAAGCAAAAGACAGAGCACCATCAGCAGCTCGAGGCTGCCTACCGCAACCAGCGGGAGCGCATCGAGCAGCTCGAAGCCTTCATCAGCCGCTTTCGCTATCAGGCAACTAAGGCCAGACAGGTCCAGAGCCGCATCAAGGAGCTGGAGAAGATCGAGCGCATCGAGATCCCGCCCGAAGAGAAGACCATTCATTTCACGTTCCCGCAGCCCAAGGCCAGCGGCCGCATCGTCGCCGAGTTCCAGAACGTGACCAAGTGCTACGGCGAGAAGTTCGTGTTCGGCGGCGCCGGCTTTATCATCGAGCGCGGCGACCGGGTCGCGCTGGTCGGCGTCAACGGCGCGGGAAAATCAACCCTGATCAAGCTGCTCGCCGGCATCGAGCCGCTTACCACGGGCGAGTACAGGCTCGGTCACAATGCCGAGGTCGACTATTTTGCGCAGGACCAGTACAAGGAGCTCGACCCGAATGCGCGCCTGATCGACGACTTCGGCGACGCGGCGCCACGCAAGACTCAGACGGAGCTGCGCAGCCTGCTTGGCTGCTTCCTGTTCTCCGAGGACGACGTCTTCAAGCGCATCGGCGTGCTCTCGGGCGGCGAGCGCAACCGCTATGCGCTCGCTAGAATGCTGCTCAGCCCGTCGAATTTTCTTCTGCTCGACGAGCCCACGAACCACCTGGACATGCGCGCCAAGGATGTGCTGCTCGAAGCGCTGGCCCGCTTCACCGGCACGGTCGTGTTCGTCTCGCACGACCGCTACTTCATCGACAAGCTCGCCACCCGCGTCTTCGAGATCGAGGATGGCGAGATCCGCGTCTTCCCGGGCAACTACGAAGACTACCTCTGGCGGAAATCCGGCAAGCCGCTCGAGTTCGTGCCGGAGCCCCCTGCTCCCGCCCTCGAACCCGCACGCGCCGCCGTCGCTCAGCGCGTCAATCCTATGAAGGTGCGCAAACTCAAGGACCGCGCCCAGTCGCTCGAAGGGGAAATCGCGCAACTCGAGAGCTCGATCGCGGGCACCGAGGCCTCCCTCGCGACCTTCGTTAGCACCGCCGAAACGGTTCGCCTGACGAGCCTCCTCGCCGAGCAACGCGCCCGTCTCGAGGGATTGATGAGCGAGTGGGAAGAAGTCTCCGAATCGCTCGAGGCGCGCCCATAACAGATCCGGGCGCCAGGGTGTTGTCCCGCCTACTGGCCCGCCCGCTTCGCCGCTACCCGCGTCGCGAACTTGGCCACGTCCACTACGAAGCGCTCGTGGGTGCCCTCGGCGATCTTCTCCCGCTCGTCCCACGCCTCCACCCGAAACTGGACCCGGCGGCCTTCCACCGCAGTCACCTCCGCCTCGAAACGCGCCGACATCCCCATCGGCGTCGCCGCGAGATGCCGCACATTCACTTGCGTCCCCACGCTGTCCTGGCCATCTAACAAAAAGGGTTTCACCAGGTCGCGGGCTGTCATCTCGAAGTGCATGATCAGCCAGGGCGTAGCCAGGACGCGGGCCTGCTCGAGTCCCAGAAACGAGATCGCCTTATCACTCGTCACCAGGATGCGGGTTTCAGACTTCGCGCCGATAGAGATAGGCAGCTTCGCGCCCCGGCTCACCGAAGACTCGCTCATGGAGCCATGTTACCTTAGAAAGAACCGCTTTGAACTTACGCACATCTAATCTCTTCCTTACCTTTGTTGCACTTGCGGTGTTGAGCGGGTGCGCCGCCCGGCGCGTCAAAGGCCCCGCTCTGCCCAGTGACCCCGTCGCCGCCCGGCTCATCCAGGGCTACCTCTCGAAAACCCAGGCCCAGCAGGACCAGCTCAAGGACGTCGAGATGGAGGTGATGTTCGAGGGCACCCTGCCCAGGCTGAAGAAGTCGGGCAAGCTGGCCGCGCTCCGGATCGTCTCCAAGGCCGGCGAGGTCGCCTACAAGATGCTCGGGTTCTCGGGCGATGACACGGTCAAGAAGGAAGTGGTCGCGCGTTACATGACGGCCGAAACCCAGGTGAAACAGGATTCCGGCTCGATGGCCATCTCGCCGGCCAACTATGAGTTCAAGTACAAGGGCCTCCAGGAGAAGGACAATCAGCAGGTCCACGTTTTCGAGCTGAAACCCCGCCAGAAGCGGGTTGGACTCTTCAAGGGCGAGCTGTGGCTCGATCCCCAGACCCTGCTGCCCCTCCGTGAGACCGGCCGGTTTGTGAAAAATCCGTCTATCTTCTTGAAGAAGATGGACTTTACTCGCGACTACGCGATTCGCGACGGCGTGGCCTATCCGAAACGCATCGAGAGCGTGATCGAGACCCGGATCGTCGGCAAAGCCGTGCTCGCGATCCAGTTCAACAATATCCGTAAGCGGGAAGAACAGGCTTCCGGCCCCGATTCCGGCGGCGCCGCATCCCGTGCCTGGGCCAACGGCATCCCGCCTCATCGTGGCTAAGCCCAATACTGTTCACTTATGGCTGCCGACGCTGCTTGGCCAGCCGCGCGGTGTCCAGGCGTCGGCAGGATTGCCGGCGCGGCGCGCAGGAGTGCGCACGCCACGACGCCAACCCACCATTTCGCGCAAACTGAACAGCATTGTGGCTAAGCCCCGTTCCTCCGAACCGCCCTGCGGCTGGTGCGGGCACGGTACTCTGAACTCCGCCGCCTGTACACCGCGCTTCGGCGGCAACCTATTGAGAGATGGGCACTAACGTGGTGCCCACCTGCTTGACAACCGCTCCTTCACAGCCGCGCGCCTCGGCAAACGGTCTGCGCGCCGGCGGAAGTGCCCGCCCGCAGCCGGCGGCGTCGCCCCGAAATACCCGCAAGCTATTGAAGCCGCGAGCTAATTCCCGTAAGCTCAAAGGAGCCGCCCATGCGCACCCTCTTCCTGAACCCGCCATCCTTTGAAGGCTTTGACGGCGGCGCCAGCTCGCGCTGGCCGGCCTCGCGCGAGATCGAGTCCTACTGGTATCCGGTTTGGCTTTGCTATCCCGCCGGCATGCTGCCCGACAGTAAGGTCGTGGACGCTCCTCCGCACAAGGTCACCATCAGCCAGACCGTCGCCATGGCCAACGATTTCGAGCTCCTGGTCCTTTTCACCTCCACCCCCGGCTTCGACGTTGACGTCCGGATCGCGCAGATGATGAAGGACTCGAACCCGCGGATGAAAGTCTGCTTCGTCGGCCCGCCCGTCACCGTCGAGCCCGACAAGGCGCTGCGCCAGACCGCGATCGACTTCATCGTCCGCCGCGAGTTCGACCGCCAGATTCCCGCCTACGCGCGGGGAACGCCGCTCGAAGAGATCCCCGGCGTCAGCTTCCGCAAAAACGGCGGCATGGTCCATAACCCGGACGGCGGCTACATCGAAAATCTCGATGAGCTTCCCTGGGTGACCCGGACCTACCAGCGCGATCTCGATTTCCGGCGCTACAACGTGCCGTTCCTGCTCAATCCGTTCCTGTCGTTCTACACCTCGCGCGGCTGTCCTGCCATGTGTACGTTCTGCCTGTGGCCGCAGACTCACTCGGGCCACCGCTGGCGCCTCCGCTCGGCCGCGGACGTGGCGAACGAGTGCCGCTATGCGCTCGATAGCTTCCCGGGCCTGAAAGAGATCTTCTTCGACGACGACACCTTCAACTACCAGAAGGCCCGCACCATCGAGCTCGCAAAACATCTGAAACCGATCAAGTTCACCTGGTCCTGCACCTCCCGCGTCACCACCGATTACGACACCCTCAAGGCCATGAAGGAGGCCGGCTGCCGGCTCATGATCGTCGGCTACGAAAGCGGCGACGCCCAGATCCTCAAGAACATTAAGAAGGGCGCGACCCTCGACATGGCCCGGCGCTTCACCGCCAACTGCAAGAAGCTCGGCCTCACCATCCATGGCGACTTCATCGTCGGCTTGCCGGGTGAGACCCGCGAGTCCATTCGCCGCACCATCGACTTTGCCAAGGAACTTGACTGTGAGACCATCCAGGTCTCCATCGCCCATCCCTATCCCGGCACCGAGTTCTACGACTACGTCCAGACCAACAACTTGATTACGCTCGACTCGATGACCGACGACATGGGGCACCAGCTCCCCAACATCTCCTACCACGATCTCGACCGCGCCGACCTTGTCGATTGGGTCGAGCGTTTCTACGGCGAGTATTATTTCCGGCCCAGGGCCGTCTGGCGCGTCGTGCGCAAGGCCATCTTGCACCGCGATGAGCGCAAGCGCCTCTATAAGGAGGCCCGGGAGTACCTTGCCCTCCGTGCCAAGCGGAAGCGCTTCGTCGCCGAACAGAAGCAGGCCGCCGCGCACGCCCGCGCATGAGGCTGAAAATCCACGTCCTCGCCTTGTTGGTCATACTGGCGAACGTGCTCGGCAATTTTCTGCTGAGCCTGGGCATGAAGGCCTATATGGCCGGTGCGCAGCCGCGTGCGCTGCTCTACGTCAAGGCATTCTTCAGCCCTGTGGTCCTGTTCGGAGTTGCACTGTTGATCGTCTGGATGCTCTCGCGCATGACCCTGATGAGCTGGGCCGACCTCAGCTTCATCCTGCCCGTGACCTCCATCGGCTACGTGCTCAGCGCCGTCATGGGCAAGCTGTTTCTCGCCGAGGACATTTCGAACAAGCGCTGGATCGGCACGCTGCTGATTATGGCTGGAACGCTCGTGGTGAGCTTCACCAGGCCGCGCACGCACAAGGCAGGCCCGGCATGATCCAGTGGCTCCTCGTCGCCGTCATTGTCGCGGCCACCACGATCGCGGATGTCCTGCAGAGCCGCGAGATGAAACGCGTGGGATCGTTGTGGTCGGCCGGCGCGTCCTGGAGCGGCCTGGCCGCGCTTCTGCACCGTCCGCTGCTGATCGCGAGCGTGGCCGCGATGACGATTTCCTTCATCGCCTTCATGATCCTGCTCTCCGTGGCCGATCTCAGCTTTGCCGTCCCCGCTACCGCCGCCACCTACGTCATCGAGACCGTGCTCGCCCGCTTCGTCCTGCGCGAGCACGTGTGCTACCGCCGCTGGGCGGGCGCGCTGCTGGTCGCCTGCGGGGTCGCGCTGCTGGTGTGACCTGGGCGCTCGGCGGACTGATCGCGGCCGCCGCGGCCTACCAGGTCATCGCCATCGTTGCCTGCGTGCGGCAGTGGCTTCGGCGCGAGCCGCCGCCGCACTCGCTGCCCCCCGTCTCCATTCTGAAGCCGGTCCATGGACCCGACCCGCATTTCTACGCCGCCATCCGCTCCCACGCCCGGCAGGACTACCCGGAATTCGAAGTGCTCTTCGGAGTCCACGATCCCGCCGATCCCGCCATCCCCGAGATTGAGCGGCTGCAGCGCGAATTTCCGGCTGTCCCCATCGAGCTCGTGCGCTCGGCCACCCGCGCGCCCAACCCCAAAGTCGGCGTGCTGATCGACCTCGACGCGCGCGCCCGTTACCCCGTGCGGCTCGTCAACGACGGCGACATCCACGTCGCGCCGGATTACCTCCGGCGTGTCGTCGGCCCCCTCGAGGACCGGCGCGCCGGTCTCGTGACCTGCCTCTACTGCGCCGGGGCGGACTCCTTCCCCGCCCGCATGGAAGCGCTCGGGATCGCCACCGACTTCGCGCCCGGCGCGCTGGTGGCGCCGCTGTTCGGAGTGAACGAGTTCGGCCTGGGCGCCACACTCGCGTTTCGCGCCGAAACGCTCCAGCGCATCGGAGGCTTCCCCTCGATCCGGGACTATCTCGCCGACGATTACATGCTTGGCAAGCGCATCAGCCGCGCCGGCTTGAAAGTGCGGCTCTCGACGCTGGTGGTGCGTACCCATCTCGGCAGCGAATCGTGGCGCGAGGTCTGGCGTCACCAGGTCCGCTGGGCCCGAACCATCCGCATGTCGCGCGGCGCCTACGCCGGCCTGCCAATCGCCAATGCGACCCTCTGGGCGGCCGCGGCGGCGCTCAGCGGCTGGTGGGCGGCGGCCGGCGGCCTGCTCGCTCTCCGCTACCTCATGGGACTCGTCGCCGGACTCGCCGTGCTGCGCTGCCCGGTCACGCCTCGGCTCTGGGTGCTGATGCCTCTGCGCGATCTGTTCGGGTTTGCGGTTTGGGCGGCCGGGCTGTTCGGCCGCACCGTGTACTGGCGCGGCACTGCCCTGCGTCTCCATGACGGCGGGCGCATTGTGTGACGCCGCTCAGCTACTCGCTCCCGGGCTTTCACCCGCACGCTTACGATGATGCCGCCCGGCGGCTCGAGGAGCTGCGTGCGCTCGGCTTTCGCGCCGTAACGTTTCATCCCACCTGGCTGGTATACGACGAAGTACCGCTCCGCATCGATCTTTCGCAGGCGCCAAAGCTCGATGTCGTGCGGCTTGCCGCCGAAATGGGTTTCGAGCACATCATGCTCGATCCGCACCTCGATTTCGAGTCCACCTTCACCGGTGGGCCGTACCGGTGGCGCCGCCGCATGTACCTCGACCCACGCGCCGGCGATCACCTGAGTCCCGCGGCCGGACTGCTCGCGAGCGTCGCGCGGCCAGGCCTGAAGCTGTACCTCACGCTCGGCTCCGAGCTGGATGTCTCGGTAATCGAGTTCGGACTCGAATGGCTCGCGGTCGCCGACCAAATTCGCAACCCGGCGTTCGCGGTCGGCCACAAGCTGAATCACGACTTCTTCGATGCCGCCGGCGCGATCCGCGCCGAGCTGACCCAGGAGCGCGCGCGCCGCGGCCTCGCCGCGTGCGGCCCGTTCGAGTACCGGCGCCGGGCGGCGGACGCCGCGACTTATCTCGCCCGGCTTGATTACGTCAGCTTCAGCTTCTACCCGAGCGTGGCGCAAGACCCGGATTTCGCGGCCCCCGCGCTGCGTCTGAAGCGGCGCTTGCGGAAAACGGCAGGCGAAACGCCAAGCTTCGCGATCGGGGAGTTCGGACTTGGCTGCCCGGATCCGTCGCGCCCGTATCACGTCGATTCCGGGGCTTTTCTCAACCATACGGGAAACCTCGATCCCGTCGCGCAAGACTTGCGGCGCCGCTATTATCTCCGCTTCTTTGATTTTCTTCGCCGTCATCCGGACCTGTGCGGCAGGCACCCGGCCACTTTCTGGACCGCCGGCCATTTCGATTTCCTGGGAGTTCTGGAACAGGATGCCCGCGCGATCTTTCGAGATGACAAGCTGCGCGAGGCGGTTTTCGCATACAACCAGGGCGGCAGTCTATAACCGTGACGATTCACCCTCTATGGCAGGGTGTTTGCAACATTACATTGCGGGAGGTGTGATATGCGATCCGCGCGACGGATCTTGGCTCTGGCTGGGGCGATCGCTCTCCCAGCCTTGGCTGATACCCTAATTCTCAGAAACGGGACAACTTACGAAGGTACGTTCCTGAGCGGCTCAAGCCGCAGTGTGCGTTTCGACCTGGCACGCGGCGGTGCGAGAAATTTCCCGATCACGCAGATCGAGAGGATCAGGTTCGGTACCGAGCAGGAGCTCAGCAACCTGCCCCAGGAAGGAACTCGCGAGCGCCTCGAGCCGCGCAATCCGTTTGAAGGCAACGCCATCGAGTCCAAGTTTGCGGCCTTGGGCGGTGTGAGCGGCTTCATGGGACAGCCCAGTTCCGAAGAGAAAACCACTCCCGACGGCAAGGGCAGGTTCAGGCATTTTCAGAACGCATCGATCTACTGGAGTCCCGAAACCGGCGCCCATGAGGTGCACGGTGCGATTCGCGATACCTGGTCCGGCCTCGGCTGGGAGAAGGGTATTCTCGGCTATCCGGTGACCGATGAGCTGCCTGCGGCGAACGGCGGCAGGTACAACCACTTTCAGCACGGCTCGATTTACTGGCACCCCCAGACGGGTGCGTTCTCCGTATATGGCCCAATCCGCGACAAGTGGGCGGCCCTGGGTTGGGAGCGCAGTGCGCTCGGGTTTCCGGTGACTGAGACCCGGCGTACACCCGACGGTGAGGGGCGTTTTCAGCACTTCCAGGGTGGCTCGATCTACACCCATTCGCGTCATGGAACACATGCGGTGCTGGGAGCCATCCGCGACTACTGGTCAGGCACTGGCTGGGAGAAGAGCTGGCTCGGCTACCCGACCTCTGATGAAGTTCTCTCCGGCGGCGCGCGCCAGCAGTTTTTCGAGCACGGCAAGCTGTCCTGGACGCCGGCCACCGGCGTGACCGCTGAGCGCCGCTAACAGGCCGCATGCGCGCGCGGCCACTCCGCGCGCGCATGCTTAAACTGAGGGAGTCCCGCTGCCCCAACGGCTTTGGCGGCAGGATACGCGAACGTATTCGCTATTCGCTCAACTGCTACGCGCACGCCTGACTTAAGGTCGTTGTCCCAAGTGACTTCGTAGTGTATGCCGTCACGCACAGCAGACAGCCATTCCCTCATTCCTTTTCGTATCGCTGTATTGCATGAACGCAGTATCGTCGTCCATCTCGCAGACCCATGCCGGGATTTGCTTCAGGCCGACGGGACGTGCGGCGGCGGTCCGATTGTGGCCGGAGATGATCTGGTAGCCCGTGGCCCGGCTGCTACAATTCGCCCCGTCGCAGGTTTGCAGCGTGGGCGAGAAATACAGAAAGAAGGGTGCGGTCAAACCGCCATCGGCAGAACCAGGCAAGACGGGCCGGCGCCCACCAGCGGCATTCCCTGTCGTGCTTCTCGTTCCTGCCGATATGGTCTTAGAGACCGCGAGACCGGCGGAGCCGGCGTCCGCACGCCGGTACGGATTGTGCCGCTCAACTCGAAACGAAGCCAATCGAATCTGCTGCGCGGTATCCTGTGACATTGGATGGCTCCCTTTCATGGCAACAACCGACTGGATAGCTGAGTAGATGATCGAGAAAAACTTCGACATCCCGTTCATCGCCGCATTGGCCATGCGCGAGAAGCAAATCCAGCAGAACTACCGGCCGGTCATCGCCGTTCACAAATGGTTTGCGCGACGGCCAGGCGCGCTCTTCCGCGGGCTGATTCTGGCTGAATTCGGTGGGCGCTGCGTTTCCGAGTCCTACTACAAGGCCGCCTGCTTTGCGGGCAAACGTGTGGCCGACCCGTTCATGGGTGGCGGCACGCCTCTGTTGGAAGCGAACCGGACGGGGTGCGATGTGGTCGGTTACGACATCAACCCCATGGCGCACTGGATTGTTCGTGAGGAGATCGAGCATATAAATCTGCGCGCCTATAAAGACGCGGCGGGTGGACTGCGGCGAGCTCTTGAAGAACAAATCGGCCATCTCTACCGGACGCGGTGCATTTCCTGTGGATCTGGCGCTGCCCACGTAAAGTACTGCCTCTGGGTGAAGGTCCAGCCGTGCCCAGCCTGTTCGACTGAAGTCGATCTTTTTCCTGGATACCTGCTGTCCGAAGATGCGCGCCACCCGAAGAACGTGTTCGTCTGTGCCAGTTGCGGCGAACTGGTCGAAGCGGAGGACCGCAAACAGCCGGGTGCCTGCAATCATTGCGGCCACGACGTGAAGGTCGAAGGACCTGCAAAGCGGAACCATTGCGCGTGCGCGTGCGGCGCTGAAGTGCGGTATCCGAATCCAGCCTTGGGGCCACCGCGCCACCGGATGTTCGCGATCGAGTACTTCTGCCCGATCTGCAAGCCTCGGCATCAAGGCCGCTTCTTCAAGAAGCCTGATACCGAAGATCTGGGCCGGGCTCTCGACGCAGAACGAATGTTGGCCGATACCCCAGTCCGCTTCGCGCCCGATAACGAGATACCGTCCGGCGACGAGACAAATCGTCTACACCGGTGGGGATATCGACGGTATCGCGAGATGTTCAACACGCGCCAGTTGTTGGGGCTGGAATTGAGTGCCGGACTGATTGCCGCACAACCGAAGGAGCGCATTCGGCACGCGCTGGCGACGAACCTCTCTGATCTCCTCCGATACCAGAACATGTTGTGCCGCTACGACACCATGGCTCTGAAGTCGCTCGACATCTTCTCGATCCACGGGTTTCCGGTCGGATTGGTCCAGTGCGAATCGAATCTCTTGGGAATCCCCGCCAGTAGCGAGATGAGCGTCGGCAGCGGCGGGTGGTCGAATATCATCGACAAATACGTCAAGGCGAAGGCGTACTGTGACGAGCCGTTCGAGATCAGGCACTCCGGCGGCCGGAAGGTCGCTGTCCGCATGGCGGGTGAGTGGATTGGTGAGACGCGGGACAGCCTGTTCGAGGAGAGTCCCAGATCTGTGGACTTGCGGTGTGGAAACGCCGCCGAAGCGGACTTGGCCCCTGAGAGTCTCGACGCAGTTCTCACCGATCCGCCTTACTTCGGCAATGTGCAATACGCCGAACTAATGGACTTCTGCTACGTCTGGCTGAAGCGGTTCGCGCCAGACTCTGCATCTCATTTCCGCAATGCTTCGACGCGGAATGAGGGGGAGCTGACCGGGAACGCCAACATGGAACGCGGGCTTGACCACTTCACCGCAGGGCTGTCGAAGGTGTTCCAGCGCATGGCGTCAGCAATGCGACCCGGCGCACCGCTTGCTTTCACCTATCATCACAACCGGCTTGAAGCCTATTGCCCGGTTGTCGTCGCGATTCTCGACGCCGGCCTTATATGCACTGCGGCCATTCCATGCCCTGCTGAAATGGGCGCCTCCATTCACATCAACGGCACCGGGTCGTCCATCATGGACACGATTCTCGTATCCCGTAAGCCCCCGCTCCAGCAGGACGCTGCGTTCGACCCTGCGTCAGCATCGATTCGCGTAGCGCTGGAACGAGACCGGAACCAGTTGAAGCGCGGTGGCATTAAAACTACTGTCGGCGACGAACGATGCATCCTCTTTGGACATGCGGCACGGTTCGCGATCGAGAGTCTGAGACCCACGTGGAAGCTTAATGCCCCGACCTCCGAAAAACTGGCGAGAGTCCGCCGCGTTCTGGAGCAGTTGGTCAGGTCCGCCGAGTCGAAAGAGTCAGATCGGGAGCTCGTCGAGTTCGTAGCGGAGAACCAGCCTACCGCGATACCCTAATAGCTCGTTCAAATGCATCCTTTTGAGGCATCTTTCCAGGAGATCCTCGCCGACCCGGAACGCTTTGTGTCGGCGGTGTTCTCAAGCCTGGTGTCAGAGTTTCTCGTGCTGCCGAAGGGCGAGGGCTTCATCGAGTACCCCGTCTTCGAGTCGGGATACGAGCAGTTGAAGCAAGCCACGGCGGGATTCCAGAACATAACGCCTGACGTCGTGCTCCCGGTGGCGGTGCAACATCCCATGGCCATCATCGTATTGAGGTCGATGCTTGGCTTCTCACCGCCGGAGTGGGCCTACATCACTGTGCAGCGCAGCGGAGTCGATGTAAGCCAGGGATTCGCTCGCAACCTGGATCGGCGGATACGCATGAGGCCGGACGCGCCCATTCGCGAAGACGGGCTGACGTTCGATCGGCTGAAAGCAATGGTAGCGGTGGCTTGTGAACTCCTGAACGCAGGAGTACCCGTAACCGACGGCGACAAGATTCATCGCTTGGCCAAGGCCGACACACTCGAGGGCGCAACCAGTATCCGGACTATCGCGGCGATCGGCGCGCCGTACGCGATGCTCCTATATGAACGATTCCTTGGGAGGCCTTTCGCCGGTCACCGCGACTCGGTGAGCGAGCTCGTTGGTGATAGCTTGGAATCCGCTATCGACGAAGTGCTGACGAAAGCCGGCATCAGTTACCAAAAGACAAAGCGAGCTGAACGCGTCCCAGGATTTGATCAGGCACCCGATTTCATCGTGCCGGATGCGTTCAATCCGAAGGTCGTCATCGAGGCCAAGATCACCGAGGATGATGGCACGGCCCGTGACAAGGTCACGCGCGTCCAGCACCTCGGCTCACTGAGCACGAAGGATGTGGCCGCAGGGCAGCCGCCTCGTTTCGAAGTGATAGCGTGCATCGCCGGCCGCGGATTCGGTGTACGGCGGGAGGACATGAAGAAGCTTCTGCTGGCAACGCGCGGCAAGGTGTTCACACTCAAGACACTCGACATGCTGGTGGAGTATTCAGATCTGAAGACCTACCGGACGAAGGAGGGATGAGCGCATGAGCGGTCCGAGACCGGTGCGCGCCCAAACTTCGCGTTGTGAAGGAGCGGCATGGGTCTGCTTGAGGGCGCGCTGAAGTTCTACATCGCGGAACGGCGCGGTGTGCCGGTGATCCTGACTCCCGGCATTGGCGGGATGCCGGAGATCGTGACGCCAACCCATCCGATCCTTCGCGTCAGTTATCTGTCGCCGGAGTCTGCTGCTTCTGAACAGGCCATCTCCAATGCGAAAGCCGAAGTGCAGGGTCGGCATCCGCTGCTCCTCATGACGATGCCGTGTCCGGACGGTCCTCCATACCGCTCCGGCGTCATCTTCTGGCGGAACCAGACTGTCAGCATCAACTGGACCGATGGCAAGCACGGCAAGGCCGCGTTGAACGCCGAGGAATACCTGGCCGCAGCCACGCTCCACAACTACTCCTGGGGCAGCGACCTCGTGCGCGGTGCTCGTGGCTACTTTCTCAGCGGACCTTCGGATGCGAGCACGCTATGGAGGATCGCGAGGGTAGAGTTCGATGTGGCTGGCCGGCAGATGTTCACACTCTCACCGGTGCGCCTGGCAAGCGGCCTGCCGGACGTGGACTTCTCGACCATCGGGGACGACCTGCTGCGACAGAAGCTCGTCGCTGATTGGGGAGACGTGCAGAAGTGCCTGGCGGGCAACATTCCATACGGCCTGATTACAGCGGCGAAGAACGTGGCGGAGTCCCTGGTGCTCGTGGCGCTGGGCAAGGCACCTGGGAAGATGACGCTGGAGCAAGGTCTGACGGAGGTGGGCAAGAGGCTGAAGGACAAGCAACCACTCGCACTCCCGCTCGACTTCCTCGACTATCACCTGATGAGCAAGTTGCGGATTCTCCACGGCCAATGCCACTCCGACCGGGTCGTAATCTCTGGCCGGCTGGTTGAACCGGAATTCGCTTTGACGGTGGCAGCGGATCTGGTGCAGGTGCTGAGGTCAGCCGGTGTCGCGCGATGAGCCTTCCAGTCGGCGGAACACGCGACAGAATGTGGTGGCAAACATGGTGGCAATGCCGGAGGATTTTGCCACCATTCGGGAGACGGGATGGAAATCAGAGACGCGCAAGTGTTTGAAAAACAAACGCGGTAGACGCAAGAGACACTCGCCCCCCTATTTCGTAATCAGCAGGTCGCCGGTTCAAGCCCGGCGGGTCGCTCCATCTTTTCAACCACTTCCAGACGAAGAAATCTCCTGGTCTTGGCACAGGGAAGCTGACTTCTCTCGCCCTTTTGGCTCACTGTGCCACAATCCGTAGCCTGCTCAGGAATTGTAGGATCCGTTTCAAACAAAAATAAGTCCCGATGTTGAAATATGTTAATGGCCACCTTCGCCCAAGAGGAAGTCCCCGTGATCAAGAACTTTGATGAAGTGAAAAGGCAGCTTGGTGAGTTGTCGGATGTCGTCAACAAGTTCAAGTCTGAGTAGGTCCAGTTGAAAATCGTCGAACTTGTCTTCCGCGGTGCCGGTGTCGATCCAGAGAACCCAGAGACAGACGCCAATCCCGCACCTTCGCCGAGGAAGCGAGCGCGCCGAGGGAGGGTCAAGGGGAGCGCCGCTGCGCCGGAAGCTGCCAACGGAAAGAAGCGCGCGTCCACGGGCACTGATCCAATGCCCACGCTTGAACAGTTCATCAGCGAAGGCTTCTTCAACCAGAAACGAACCATCGGCGCGGTTGTTGATCACTGTAAGACCAAAGCGCGGAATTTCAAGAACAACGAATTGTCCGGTTCACTAGGACGGCTCGTGCGGAACAATAAACTGTCACGGACGAAGAACGCAGATGGCCAGTGGGAATACATCAAAAAGTAAATCTCCTCTCGAAGTCGCGTTGGCGAGTGTTCCAGCGCAGTTCCGGTCCCGAATCATTAAACCGTTCCTGGATGTAAAGAAGCGACTCGCAGAAGGGAATGACGAGAGCCTCGGGCTTGCGGCTGGCAAACTCTGTGAGTCTGTATTGCGCTTGCTTCAATCGGAGATCCTGAAGGCATCGCCGCCGTTCGGTCAGCAGATACCGAACTTTGCCAGCGAGTGCCGCAAGCTAATTCAGAGCCCGAAGACCGCAGGCGTTGAATCTCTCAGGGTTGTCATGCCCAGGGCGCTCGTATTCATTTACACGCTGCGCAACAAACGCGGCATCGGTCACGTTGTGCCGCTTGTTGCCGTCCTGAATCCGCTATTCTGGAGTAAAGAGAATTTGACATGAGTAGCCTTGAAACGATGACCGACGAACAATTTGAACGGCACGCTCTGGAGATCCTCCGCCGTGAACTGGGTGTCGACGGATTGGCGCGTTTCCTACGATTGGATCGATCCGGCCCCGGCGACTACACAAAAGACCGGATGCATT
>JACOTZ010000199.1 GCA_016178155.1 Acidobacteriota bacterium | reverse complement strand
TCTCCCGCCGCCCAAGAAGGAGAAGGCGGCGTGACATGGCTGCAATCGGGCGTTCAAGCACAGGCTCTTTCGAATCGATAAGACCAGGAGAATGTGCGCAACCGCCACACACGACGGTACAATTGCTCTCAGCAAGTTCAAGCTGAAGTTTGGAATGGTGCAACCCGACAAAGCACGGCCAAGGCGGGCAAGGGCGAACGGCCACTCGGCCCAGCAAGGTCTCTTCGACAAGCCAATAAGGAGGCAGACGCCCGTCCTTCCCACCGAAGACAACACGCCCGAAGGCCTTCGGGCACTGCTCCAGGCGAATGCCCACTACCGCCAAGTACCCTGGCCGGAACCCTACCATCGCACCACGCACCGTCTTCGAATGGGTGAGGCCCGCGATCTTTCGTGGATACCGGACGCTTCAGTCCATCTCGTCGTGACTTCACCGCCGTACTGGACGCTGAAAGAATATGCTCCCGGCAACGACGATCAGATGGGCCATTTCGAGGACTATGAGCGCTTCCTCTCGGAACTTGACCGCGTGTGGCGGGAGTGCCAGCGCGTGCTTGTAGGCGGTGGTCGAATCTGCTGCGTCGTCGGCGACGTTTGTATTCCCAGGAAGCGGGGCGGCCGCCATCATCTTGTGCCGCTGCACTCAGACATTCAGGTCCACGCCCGTAAGCTGGGCCTTGATTGCCTCCAACCGATTCTCTGGAACAAAATTGCCAACGGCGTAACGGAGGCCGAAGGAAACGGCGCCGGCTTCTACGGGAAGCCGTATCAACCAGGCGGAATCATCAAGAACGACGTCGAGTACATCCTCTTCCTGCGGAAGGGTGGCGAGTATCGAACCACGCCGGCCCTCCAAAAGGCCCTGTCGATGCTTACGAAGGAAGAAATGAAGACGTGGTTCCGGTCGATATGGGCTGATCTGCGCGGCGCCTCAACCCGCGACGGCCATCCCGCGCCGTATCCCGTCGAACTGGCCGAACGCCTCATCAAGATGTTCTCCTTTGCTGGCGACACCGTCTTGGACCCGTTCGCGGGCACCGGCTCTACATCGCAGGCTGCTATCATATCTGGCAGAAATTCAATCGCCAACGAAATTGAAGCGGCCTACGTGGATATCGCGCAACAGAGGATCACGAAGACGGCCCGGCAGCGTCGTTTCGTCGGCGCAATAGAAGCCGAGGTCATTATTGACGGAGAAAGCCCCGAAACTCGAATACCGGTTGCTGACGGAGTTCCGGCGGTTATTTGAAGGCAAGATCTACAAGCATCGCGACTCGAGCCAGGGGGACTTCGTCGCGATGCATCTCCACGAAGACCTGATCACGATCAACCGTTCATCCAAGCTGGTAGACGCCGCTATCAACCGAAAAGATCGCGTCCTGAACGTTCAGAACAAGCGCCGCGGAGTTTCCGCCCGCCGCGGCGACGGGACGTTCGGGGAGATCATACCAGGCGAGACCGCTATCACGGACCCCGGCTATCTTGTCGCCCGCGGCCCGATCGCTACTGTGGAAATTGGCATCGAGGTCAAGATTCTCGCGAAGGCCATGATCAAACGTAACCAGGTGGTCCAGTTCAAGCGCGGCGGTGGCAACCCCATCTGTACCGCCGTCGTCGGCATCAACCAAGCCGAGAGGACAGTCGGCTATGAGGGCGACCGCCCGTTTCCGACGACACGCAAGCAGGGCTTCCTGCACCCGTACCAGGAGGCGCCGGAGGCTGAACATCGCTTGCTGGCCTCGGCCGCGCCCGATTTCGACGAGTTTTTGATCCTCCGCTTCAAGGCGACGAACGCACCGCCGTATCCGTTCGAGTGGGTGAACTACAACGAGACGCGTCTGGATTACGCGGCGGCGCTCTCACGGATCAGCGCGCGATATCAACAGCGGTTCTGAATGCTGCGTCGCCGGGATGTTGCCAGGAGACGCAACTGCCCGATGGCGCCTTTGAGCAGCTTGCGAGGGCGCGTCGTCGACGCCGACCGCCGTCCGTGCCGCGCGTGCGCGTGGAACTCTTTATGGTCGCCGGCGGTGGTGGCGCGATAGGGACCACCGACACGGAAGGCCGGTTCTCTCTCGATGGCGTGGGCCCCGGAGCATATAAGCTACGTGCCAGACCTGTGCTTTCCAGGCAGCCGGCTGGCGCGGCGCCTGAAAGAAGTGTCGCCGCTCTCCGCAAAGCCGCCGACGGGCGTGCGCTGGCTATGGCGCCGACATATTTTCCCGACGCCAGCGAGAGCTTGGCAAGCTTCCCGTGCCGGCATCGACCCACGATTTCTTCTGACGAATCAAAATTCTTGGAATAAAATCCCACCGGCGCTGCGCTCCGCCATCGGCCGCTCATCGGTTGGCTGTGTCACTCCACGGGAAGACTACGCCGTGAGGCCCGGTTTACCTGCTTGCAATCGTCACGGTGTACACCGGACGAGCCCTGGACGCGCTGGCCCAATGTGCGTCCCGGGGTCCCTCGGTCTGTGCCCGTCAGAACGGGCAGTTCCCCGGGTTTGGAGCGTCGATCCGGCGCACCGCATCCGCCGGAATGAGCTGGACCGCGACGGTGCGCGCCTCGACCGAGCCTTCGTTCCGGATGTTGTGCACGTGGTCACCGCCGGGATCGACGAACCCCATCCCCTGTGTGTACAAGGCGGGCTTGCAACCGGAATCGTTTCCTTCATAGGCCGTCACCGCTCCCGCCGTGACGATGATCAGGCTATGTCCGGGGTGTGTGTGCCAGCCGGTGCTGCCTCCCGGCGTCCAGGCGTTGCTCTGCACGTACAAGTCTGACAACCCCTTGGTCTTCTGCATCGACAGCCAGACATGGAGATTGTGCGGGATGTGGTTAAAGACATCGACTTCGCCGAACCGTCCCACCGCGATGGTTGTGCCTGTAAACCCTGAAGCCGGTGTCGCCAGGGCATTCCCGACATAGACGGCCGTGACGACGGCCACGGCGCTGAGCAACAGCACCCATGAAAGCTTTTTTCGCATATCGATCTCCTTCTACTCGTTAGCGTCGCCGGATAGAGGCGCGTGGACACTATCGGGCACCTCGGCAGCGCCGTCAAACGGCAAAGGGCAGAATCGCAGCCGTTTCCTCTATTTGCCGTCGAATGCTGTGTTTTGCCGCGCCGGCCGTGTACGCTACAATCGCGGTACCGGGCTCGCCACAGCCGCGGACCCAATGAGGAGAGCGCGATGGGCGAACCATCCCCTGACACTCCCCCATCCGGGAGACTGCCCGAAGACCGGCTGGACTCGTGGAAAGAAATCGCGGCATACCTCAACCGCGACGTGACGACCGTCCAGCGCTGGGAGAAGCGGGAGGGGATGCCCGTGCAGCGGCACCTGCATGACAGGAAAGGTTCGGTCTATGCGTCGCGTGCGGATTTGGACGCGTGGGCCCGCGGCCGGAATCTTCGGCCAGCGAAGGAGAACGGGAACAGTACTCCCTCTCCCGATCCCACTGCGCAGCCGCCGCGCCCGGCCCCAGGGACCCGATTTACCAGATGGAGGCTGGTCCTGCCGCTGGCCGGGGTGGGGGCCGCGCTGGCGATTGGAGCAAGCCTCTGGATTCAAACGACGGAGTACTTCTGGCAAAGCCCCATCGCTGACGCGCGATTTCAGACTGTCACAGAGTTCGATGGAGTGGAGCAGGCTGCTGCTCTGTCACGCGACGGCCGGTTTTTGGCGTTTCTGTCGGACCGGGACGGACGAATGGACGTCTGGGTTACGCAGGTGGGTTCGGGACAGCTCCACAACTTGACCCGGGGAAGCGCGCCCGAACTCGTTAATCCATCGATCCGCAGCCTGGGGTTCTCGCCCGATGGCTCGTTGGTCACGTTTTGGGTTCGCAGGCGAGACGGATCGAGCGCCGGCAACATCAGCATCTGGGCCGTGCCGACCCTGGGTGGACAGCCGAGGCCTTACCTGGAAGGCGTGGCCGAGCTTGACTGGTCGCACGACGGCTCCCAGCTCGCCTACCACACCCCGGGACCCGGAGACCCGCTGTTCGTGTCAGACGGCAGCCCGCGATCGGAGGGGCGGCCCATCTTCACTGCACCCGCCGGGCTCCACTCTCATTTTCCGTTGTGGGCTCCCGACCAGTCATTCATTTACTTCGTCCAGGGCTCCCTTCCGGACAAATTGGACATCTGGCGCATCAGTCCGGCGGGCGGGACGACTGAACGGATTACGTCGCACAGTGGACGCGTGAGTCATCCGGTCCTATTGAACCGGCGGACGCTGTTGTATCTCGCTAGCGATCCCGACGGTTCGGGGCCGTGGCTCCACAGCATGGATGTCGAGCGCCGCGTTCCCCACCGGCTGACCTCCGCCTTTGACCGGTACACGTCGCTGGCGGCCAGCGCTGACGGCCGCCGTCTAGTGGTCACGCGCTCAACCCTGAAGAGAACACTATGGCGCTTGCGCATCCCTGACTCACCCACTGAGAAAGATGCGCCTGCTCGAATCCCGCTGACGACCACCACAGGGTTCTGCCCACGGCTGGGTCCGGATTATCTTCTCTATGTTTCCGCGACGGGCACGAGCGAGAGTATCTGGAAGCTCGCCAACGGAACCGGCACGGAGTTGTGGAGTGGTCCGGGAGCGCAAATCCTGGGCGGTCCGGCAATCGCCCCCGATGGACGGTCTATCGCATTCTCGGTCCGCCAGAAGGGGCAGACGCTCTTGTACGTGATGCAGGCCGATGGCACGAAGGCGCGGATTGCGGCCGATTCGCTCCACCTGCGGGGCGCTCCAGCATGGGTGCCGGACGGCCAGTCGATCACATCGGCGGCGGATATTGAAGGCGTCCCACGCCTGTTCTCCGTGCCGCTCGACGGTCGCTCCCCCACGCTTTTTGTCCAGGAGTACTCGGTCGATCCCGCGTGGGCGCCCGATGGCCAGTTCGTTGTCTACTCCGGACCCGACATCGGCGCCACCTTCCCGGTGAAAGCTGCTACAGCCGAGGCCGCAACACATCCCCTGCCGGCGCTGACTTTGACTCGGGGGGCTCGACGCCTGACGTTTCTCTCTCGCGGGCGGGCACTCGTATTTTTGCGAGGAGAGATTCAACATAAGAACGTCTGGCTCGCTGACTTGGAGACGGGCGTCGAGCGGCAGTTGACGAATCTCAGTCCCGACTTCGAAATTCGCGACTTCGACATCTCCCCGGACGGCCGTGAACTTGTCCTCGAGCGAGTGGAGGAGCGTTCGACTGTGGTGCTGGTGGATCGCTCCCGGCCATAATCGTGCTTCAACGTACGCAAGGCGTGCTCGCCGCAGCTCGGGGCGCCTCGCGAATCTCGTGAGAGCGGCTCACCGCCGGCAGGCCGCGGTTCCAACGATTCAAAAAACTTCTGCCGCAGGCGCCGCGCCGGGCATGTCGCAAGTTTCTTCCCGAGGCGCGACGGAAGCGTATGCCCTTTCGCAGAAACCTCCGCGGACTGCTCACCGTCGAAGTGTAGGAGCGGTCTCTTCAGTTCCCACCACCGGTGGGTCGCGGGCGCCCTCCGGAGCGAGCCGGGCTCGCCACGCGCCTGACCAGTGTTGCTGGAGGTGCAACCGCTGACGCAGAGAGGCCTTGCCATCGTAAAATGATCTTGTCCGCCGTGCCGCTCAGTGCAGCTCTCAGGTGGAACTGATCTGAATCACCGGTCAGGGTGTGGAGTATTGCTGTGATGGATAGACGTACTTTTCTTGGTTTGCTAACGGCGGCTTACGGCCGGGCGGCCGGGCTCAGTTTATCGAACAAGCCGACGTCGGTCCGGTTCGCCGTGATCGGTGACACGGGCACGGGGGAGGAACCTCAGTACGCAATCGGCGCCCAGCTTGCGGAATACCACAAGGTTTTTCCGTTCGATTTCGTGATGATGCTGGGGGACAACGTATACGGCGGGGAGTCGCCGAAGGACTTGGCAGGGAAGTTCGAGAACCCGTACAAACGTCTGCTGTCCGAACAAGTGAAGTTCTACGCGGCACTGGGAAACCACGATCACCCCAGCCAGCGGCGCTACAAGTACTTCAACATGAACGGGGAACGCTACTACACGTTCAAACCGCAGGACGGCGCCAGGTTTTTCGTTCTGGACAGCAATTACATGGATCAGCCCCAGGTGGAGTGGCTGGAAAGAGAGTTGGCCGGCTCCGGCAGCGAATGGAAGATCTGCGTATTCCACCACCCGATGTATTCGTCAGGCAAGCATCACGGCTCCGACGTCCGGCTGCGCAAACTGCTTGAGCCTCTGTTCGTCAAGTATGGAGTCAACGTCGCGCTCAGCGGGCATGACCATATCTATGAGCGCACGAAACCGCAGAACGGCGTCACCTATTTTGTTTGCGGCAACTCCGGCCAGCTACGGAAGGGCGATCTGGCAAGAACGGACCTGACCGCCCGAGGCTTCGATCAGGACCGTGCTTTCATGCTGGTTGAAATCTCGGGCGACGAACTTTCCTTCCAGACCGTCAGCCGGACGGGCCGGACGGTGGACTCGGCGGTACTGACGAGACACGTCTCTCCAGCCAAGATTTCTACGGACATTCACTCTCTTGGGCGTGAAGCTGCTGTATTCTAACGGGGTTTGCTTGCCATCCGCGACACGACGCGTGTCACCGCTGCATGGTCTTCGCCTTGGGCGGCTGCTTGATCTTCAGCGCCTTGGTCTTCTCCAGCAAATCGCGGCGGTCCACGATGTAGTGGAACTTGACGGCCGCCTCGCCGCCGCTTAGATGTTCGAGAAGCTGCTCGAGCGCGTCGGACGGGTTGTGGGCCTGGATGCCGACCGCGCGCAGGTACCCGCCGTGGCGCAGGCGCGCGAACAGCTCGACGAGCGTATGGCGCCCCTCGAGGGTGAGGCCGCCGGCCTTGTGGGAACGGCTGACCAGGTACTGCACGAGCAACAGCTCATCGAACAGCACGGGGGCGAGGAACAGCCGCCCGGCGTCCACTTCCCAGCCGCTTTCGAGGCGGCGTGAGCGCCGGATCGACTGGGCGTTTCGGAGGATCTCCGCCCAGTCGACCTTCGGCTCTTTGCGGCCCAGGTAGTGAAGCGACACTTCGCGCAGCCAGCCCGGATCGTCAAAATTGAGCTTCTCGCTGACATGATCGAGCCACTCGTAAAACGCGTGCTGTCCCGTCGCCTTTCCCTCGAGTACGGCGAACTGGTTTTCCGAGGATGGCAGTGACTTGATCAACGCGCGCCGCAGCGTATCGGTTGGCTTGCCGCTCTCGATGCGGTAAACGTCGAGCCGCGCGTGGGCCTTCGGACCGGAGCCGCAGTAGGGGCAGATCTCGGCCGCTGTCCCGGGCGGGAAGAAGGGCCGGCCGGACGGATCGGCGTGCAGCTCCGCGAGCGTGGGCATGTGGCGCTTGATCTCGAGCTGGGCCTTTTTTGCCGGCATCCCCATATAGCGCGTGAACACGTCGGCAACGCAGGCGAGGCAGATCCAGCGCTCGAATTGGCTGATGGATTCGGGCGGGAAGGCAGACAAATCGAGCGGGGCGGCAATTTTCTTCGCCGCGCTCCTGGTCCCGGCGCTCCTGCCTGGGGCTCTGGCGGCGGCTCGCTTGACTGCCGCGGCAGCGCCGCGCGGCTTGCCCGCCGCGGGACTCTTGCTTCGCGCCGTGGCAGCGGCGCGCTTCACCACCGGCTTTGCCGCGGACTTCCTGCCCGAGGGCTTGGCGGTTGTGCTTGCGGCTTTGCGAGTCGTTTTCTTTGCCGGCATGCGGGTTCTTTCCAGGAATAGCAGATTACACGGCTGCCCACAGCCGGTTACCGGCTTTGCAGTGCGACCGCCCGGCGCAGCTCGCACTCCATCAGATCGATCCAACGGTCGTCCCGGGTGTTCTGCACAAACGTCAGATGATCGACGGAGAAGACCCGCGAACCCTGGAACTCCGCCCAGCGCGCTGCCGCGACGGCGAGGAAAGCCTCCGCTTGCTCCCGGCTGGCAAGGTTCTGGATGATCGTGAGGTGCGGGTGATAAACGAACTTCTCCTGCTGCAGAAGGAGAGATCGATTCACACTGCCATGGAGGTGAAGAAACTCTTCCCGTCCGCGGCCAACATCTAGATACACGACGTGGGTGTCAGGGAAGATCTCCATGGTGGTCGCTTCGGCCTCGAAAGCGACAAAGTTCTGCACGGCGCTGCAGATCTCCTCTCCAGCCTCGAAGGGATTGGCGTTCAGCTCCCGCGGCGGCAGCACCGTGACGTGGGCATGCGGCCGGCAGCCGGTGACGAACTCCTCGCGCAGGCTGTCGAGAAACCTGCCGAGCGGCCCCGAAACATAACAGACGAGTGCGTAGGAATTGATCCGGCCCACAAGATCCGGATCACATGCGGTAAAGGATTTTGCCACCACTATTGTGCAATCGATGGCGTACCCGAGGCCGCGGCTGCTCCTTCGATCCCGGTCTTGATTTCCGGGAGCTGCCACTGCGCCTCCTCGAAACCCACATACTTGTAGATTCGAAGCTCGCCACCCTCAACCTCCAATATATCCCCGACCTGGAGCGGCTGATCGGAATCCTTGAGCGCGACCCAGACCGCGTAGGGGTGGGGGGCCTCGAGCGATCGCACCAGCTCATAGTCCTTCGGCCTGACGTTGGTCACGCCAATGGTGTGCGGCGCCCAACGAAACTGCTGCCGAACCTGCTCCTTCATGCGATAGACATTGTAAACGGGCATCCCAGGCTCCTGGCGGACGAGATTCAATGAACACGCTCAAAACATTTTACAACAAAATGTTTGGCTGCAAGCGCATCTTTTTCGCCCAGCTCGATCCAGCGTTCGGCGTTCTCACGGCTCCAGCAGATCGACTCCCACGCGGTCCCGAGCCGCCTTGCGGGTGCGATGCGCAGGATCTCCACGGCGCCGAAGGGACCGGGCCGGTGGCCGCAGTACCAGGCAGCGGCGCAGGTGATCGCCCGCAGCAGGCGCGGGCGATCGACCAGCAGGTCAACGGCCACGATGCGCGTGGCGCCCATCTGCACCGCCGCCCACACGGGAAGCGGCTCCACCAGACCGCCATCAGAGTAGTAAGAGCCGTTCAAGCGATGGTGGTTCAGAAACAGCGGCACCGCGCAGGAGGACGCGAGGTGTTTCCAGCTGAGGTGGGGGCCGCGGAAGAGGTGCGGCCTCAGACTGGGCAGATGCGTGGTCACCAGGCCGTAGTCGAGGCGCGGCCGGCATGCCTCGTGGATGTCGCGGATCCAGCGCTCGACGTGGCAAGGGTCAACCATCCCCTCAGAGAGAAACCTGGGAATGCGCCAGCGGTGGCGGGCGGCTTCCTTCAGGGTCAACCAGCGCTGCACCAGCTCGCGCCCGCTGCAGCCGCCCGCGATCAGCCAGCCGTTGAGGGATCCGATGGACGCGCCGACCACGATGTCGGGCTGCAAGGCGCCTTCGAGGGCGCGCCAAACGCCTGCCTGGTAGGCGCCGAACATCCCGCCCGCTGAAAGCACCAGAGCGGTGCGATCCCGAGGCGCCGGGGCGGGACGAACAACCCAGGGAAAATCAGCCAGCGCGCTCATCCGTTTATTTCGACTCTTTACAAGGTGTGTAGGTTTCTGTCACCGTGATGCCGGCGGGCGCGTGGCCTCAGAATTGCTA
>JACOTZ010000198.1 GCA_016178155.1 Acidobacteriota bacterium | reverse complement strand
CGCCGTAATCGGGCGGGTCTTCGAGCAGGGTCAGCAGGTAGTCAGGGGCGCGGCGCGCCGCCCGGGCGCTCCACGGCTGCTGGAGGCACTCGATCGAGTCTGAGAACCGCAACCCCACGAGATGGCCCGCCTGCCCTGATCATCGCCGCGCAATCAGACGGCTCCTCGAGCGCCGCATCGTAGACGTCGAACAAAATCGAGAGTACGCACGCCGGCGCTCCGCTTCTATCGTCGTGACTGACCGCGTGACTGACCGCGTCACTGACCGGTGAACTCCCGCCATGTGGCCGCCCGGAAGTTTGCCTTCCGCAACGGACCGTATGTACATTGTAGGTGCGAATGGAATTCGACTGGGATGAGGCGAAACGTGGCGCATATCGCGCGGCACGGAGTCACTGCCCAGGAGTGCGAAGAAGCCTATCGGAACGGGCCGATGGTAATCGAGATTCAAAGAGGGAAGCGCGAGCGCCGCAGGCTGTGCCTGGGGGGAGACGAATGCGGCCCGATTACTGACGTTTGTGATCACCGAGCGGAAGGGCAAGATCCGGTCCGTCACCGCGCAGCCGATGCGCGCAAAACAGCGAGCGATCTACAGAGGAGAGGAGTGGTGCCAACCAGGACCAGGATTCCGAAGTTCAAATCGGAACAGGAGCAGGCTGAATGGTGGGACGCGCACCCGGAGGTGGTTACCGCGCTGTTCCTCAAGGCCAAAAAGGAAGGAAAGATCAAGCGGCTGCCGGTGGTCCGCGGTGCGACCAGGTCCACGACGATCCGCTTGCCAATCGCCGACATCGAGACTGCGCAGCAGATTGCGGAGAAACGCGGTTTGCCGTACCAGACCTATCTCAAGGGGCTGCTCCATCAAGCGCTCGAGCGTGAACGCAAGGCGGGATAGAACCCGGGCGGACGCAATGAGCCGGCACCTTATCGGCTTCGGCGCCCATGCCACCCACGCAACAACCGCAGCGCCGCCTTGGCCTTCGTACAGGCGTTGGCGCGGAGTGCGTGGCTGCCGTGCCTCGTCCGGGGCATAGATTTGGAATGGTGAGCGCGGCAGGAATCGAACCTGCAACCTAGTGATTAAGAGTCTACGGATGGCGTGTTTTCAAAGACTTAGCATTTTCAGCCATTTGCGGCTAACCTTTTTATCTGCTACGGGGTTGCCGGTTTATATCGCCTCTATCCGTTATGCCTGGTTTCTATCGCCGTGGACTGACCAGGTTCCCCGGCCAAGCGGCTCCGTCGTCTCCCGTGTTTACCATCGCGCTGCCTTGCTATGCTTGAATTGCTATGGCACGCCAGAACGGAAGAACCAAGAGGGTAACGCCGCCTGGCGCGTCTCGGAAAATGCCTCGCATCGCCCGAATCGCGCAACGCCTGGGCCGCATGATCCCCGATGAGGAGTTGCGGCGGATGCCGAAGGACCTGTCCAGCCAGATCGACCACTACGTCTACGGAACGCCGAAGAGGTGAGGCGGGTCTTTGCCGACACGCTCTATTGGCTTGCGATCTTCGTCCCCGGGGATGCGTGGGCTGATGCCGCCCGTGCTGCGGATTGTTCGGACTCTTTGCTGGTCACCACCGAAGAGGTGCTGAGCGAATTCCTGACCGCCGTTTCCGCTCACGGCGATCACGTCAGACGCTTGGCCTGCCGACTCGTGCGCGAGATTCTCAATGATCCCGGCATCGACGTGGTCGCCCAGTCGCACGAATCGTTCCTGGCTGGATTGGCACTCTACGAAAGGCGTCCCGACAAAGAATACAGCCTCACGGACTGCATCTCCATGAACATCATGAGGCAAAGGCAAATTCACGAGATCCTGACCCACGACCGGCACTTCGCACAGGAAGGATTCATCCGGCTCCTGGACCGGCAAACCTGATCGAGCGTTAGGGCGGTCGTGTCGTTGCAACGAGGACGGTCCCGGCCGGCGCGATGTTGCCCGCGCCGTCCGGAATGTGGCTACTGGACCCGTGTTGATGGCGGCTGGACTCCTGCCGGCTTCACTTCGGCTGCCGCCTCGCGGTCCTGCTTCTCCTCTTGCTTCTTCCGCTCGGCCTCGAACGCCGACTCCAGGCCGGTAACCGCAGTCTTCGTGACCTCGATCGGCACGTGCGTATAACGTCTCGTGGTGGTCAACTGTGAGTGGCCCAGGACCTTCTGGACCACGAACGGGTCCGCGCCCTGCACATGCAGCAGCGTGCCGCAACTGTGGCGCGTATCGTGAGGGCGTTACTCCCATATCCGAATGGCCGCCAAACGGGATGCGGTGAAGTCCCTGTCACTGAACCCAACGAAGACAGATGAACTTCCTTCAGTCCCGACTAAAGCCGAGAATTTAGATGGAGTCCCCACAAAAGTCCCCACACTGGAGGCTCCAGGACTGATTCAATAGTCCGTACGCTGTTGAAAATGTTGGTGAGCGCGGCAGGAATCGAACCTGCAACCTAGTGATTAAGAGTCACTTGCTCTGCCAATTGAGCTACGCGCCCGGGGGAAAGAGAGGCGACAACATCGACGAGTATAGCATGCACGCTGCCCCCCGAAAACGCCCTTGCTTCGGACGAAGCGCAAAGACGCAGCCGCGCACTCAGCTCTTTCGCTGCGGCTCGAGAGCCGGCATGGGCGCGGGCTCGCGGACATTGCCCGCGGGCAGGCGGACGGTGAAGCGCGTGCCTTCGCCCGGCTTGCTTTGCACGTCGATCGAGCCGCCGTGCGCGCGGACGATCCAGGCGACAAAGCTGAGCCCGAGACCCAGGCCGCGCTCCGGATCCTTCTCCGTCGAGGGGATGCGGTAGAAGCGGTCGAAGATGTGCGGCAGGTGATCCGCCGCAATGCCGACGCCGGTGTCGTCGACCACGATTCGGACCTCGTCCCGCCGGCAGCGGACCGCCACCGACACCGAGCCTCCGGCCGGCGTGTACTTGACCGCGTTTGCGAGCAGGTTTGAAAGCAGCCGCTCCATCTGCACGCGATCGGCTTCCAGCAGGCACGCGGGCGCGGCCGATACACTCAGCCGCACGCCCGCCGCTTCGGCCGGAATCTGCAACTGGTCGGCGACCTCGCGCGCCAGCGCCGAAATTTCGAGCACCTGCTTCTGCAGCGCAAGCTGGCCCGATTCCGACTGGGCCAGCAGCAGCAGGGCGCGCACGATCTGCGAAAGCCGCTCGACGTCCTGAAGCGCGTTCACGATGGCTTCGCGGTACTGCTCGGTGGAAGTCGCGGCGAACAGCGCCACCTCGAGTTGGCCGCGAATCGCCGTAAGCGGCGTGCGCAGTTCGTGTGAGACGTCGGTGGAAAACTGGCGTGTCTGCCGGAACGAGCTGTCCAGGCGTTCGGTCATGCGGTTGAAGGCTTCGATGAGTCGGTCGAGCTCATCGCCGGCGCCTCGGGTCGGGATCTGCACTGCGAGATTGGAGCCGGTGATGCGCTGCGCGGTGCGCGCCAGTTCCTCGAGCGGCCGCAGCGCGCGCCCTGCCATGAGCCACCCGATCAGCCAGCCGCTGAGGATCATCAGCGGGAGCACGAGGAAGTAGGTCCAGGCGAAGCGGTCCACCAGGCGGCTGCCTTCCGCGAGCGAGCGCCCGATCGCCATGTACATGCGGTGGCGCCCGTCGACGAGCACGCCGGAGCGGATGATGTAGGCTATGCCCTGCTCATTGCGCCGCACCCGCCAGGCCGGCTGGGGCGAGCGCAGCGCCGCGCGCACGGCATCGGGCGGATCGATGCCGAACTCGCGGTACGTATTCGAGACCTCGAGCACACGGCCCTCGGCGTCGGCCAGGAAGTAGACGCGGCGAAGCCGCTCGAC
This sequence comes from Acidobacteriota bacterium, assembly GCA_016178155.1. GTDB lineage: Bacteria > Acidobacteriota > Terriglobia > Bryobacterales > Bryobacteraceae > JACOTZ01. Next base: position 10,781 of record JACOTZ010000198.1, on the reverse strand, counting down.
CACGAAGGCTTCGTCGGGATCCTCGCGGTCGTAAAACCAGGCGGGCTTGCCTTTTTCGATGCGTAGATAGCCTTTGATCGCTCCCCACTCTTCATCCAGGAGATCGCGCACCTGGTCGCTATAGATACTGCGCAGGGTCTCGACGAAGAAAAGCCCGAGAAAGCTGAGCAGCGCGGTGAAGAACAGCACGTAGCTGGTGGTCAGGCGAAAGCGCAGTCCGCGCGTGACGTGCGTGCGAAAGGCCGCTGGACTGTCGCTGCTCATCTCAGGGGCGGTCGGGGGCGTGCGGCCGCTCGCTCGAATCGAGCATGTAGCCGACCCCGCGGACCGTGTGGATCATTTTCGCCGGCCACTTCTCGTCGATCTTGCTGCGCAGGTGCCGGATATAGACGTCCACGATGTTGGTGAGGCCGTCGTATTCCATATCCCAGACATGCTCGACGATCATGGTCCGGCTGAGCGGGCGCCCGCGATTGCGCATCATGTACTCGAGAATGCTGAACTCTTTCGGGGCAAGCTCGATGACTTCATTCCCGCGGGTGACCTTGCGGCGAATGCAGTCGAGCACGAGGTCGCCCACCTGCAGGCGCTCGGGCATCGGCTGCCCGCGACGCAGCAGGACGCGCACCCGGGCAAGCAGCTCGACGAAGGCGAAAGGCTTAACCAGGTAATCATCGGCCCCCCGCTCCAGTCCCAGGACGCGATCGTCCAGGTCGCCGCGCGCGGAGAGAATGAGCACCGGCGGACTGCTCTTGCGGTTGCGGATCTTGGCGAGCACGTTGAGGCCGTCCATATCGGGCAGCATGAGGTCGAGAACGATAAGGTCGTAATCGGTGCCCTGGCTCAGCTCCAGCGCCCGTGCGCCATTGTGCGCGACATCGACGGCGTAGCCGGCGCTCTCCAGCCCGCGAGCGAGGAAATCCGCGATTCGCTTCTCATCCTCGACCACCAGGAAGCGCATATCTAACAGTATGCAGGAGCGGCGAAGCAAGCATGGCGCCCCGGTCGCGGCGCGCCGCCGCCGGTGGTCGCGGCGGTACGCGCGGCGCCTTGTAGTAGAATGCGGTGTCCGCCCTGCATGTCGAATCCGGCGAACGTCACTACGATCAGGGCTGCGCTCCGTACCTGGAGTGCAGGATGAGTCTAAGCCAGATCAGCGCCCTTCTCGTCGAGGACAACCCGGGCGACGCGCGGCTGATCCGCGAGGCGGTGCGCGAAGCCGAAGGCACCCTCATCCGCCTGAGCCACGCGGACACCCTCGAGCAGGCGCTCCAGCGCGTCCGCGGCGAGCATTTCGACGTGGTGATGCTCGACCTCTCGCTTCCCGACGCGGAGGGGCTGGACACGGTGGTGCGCATGCACGCCGAGGTCCCGGCGATCCCGATCGTCGTGCTGACCGGCCTCGATGACGAGGCGCTGGCGGTGCGGGCGGTGCGCGAGGGCGCGCAGGACTACCTGGTCAAAGGCCAGGTCACCAGCCAGCTTCTGGTGCGCGCCATGCGCTACGCGACCGAGCGCAAGCGGGCCGTGGAAGCCTTGCAGCGCAGCGAAGAGTATTTCCGCTCGCTCATCGAGAACGCGCTCGACATCATCATGGTGGTTGACGAGGACGGCACCATCCGCTTCGGCAGTCCCTCCGTGACGCGCGTGCTCGGCTACGAGCCGGGCGAATTCCACAACCAGAACCTGCTTTCGCTGATCGTCCCCGAGGACGAAGAGCGGGTCAGAACCGTGCTCGGCGCGGATTCCGATCCGGGCGGGGCGCAGCCGTTCGAGTGCCGCATTCGCCGCCGCGACGGCGCCTGGCGCGTGCTCGAAGTCATCGGCCGGCGCTTCACCAGCGGCGCTGCATCCGTGTTGAATGCGCGCGACGTCACCGAGCGGCGCCACGCCGAAGAACAAGTGCGCCAGGCGAACGAGACATTGCGGGCGGTGATCGAAACCTCGCCGCTCGCCATCTACACGCTCGACCTGCAGGGCAATGTCAAGAGCTGGAACGCGGCCGCCGAGCACATCTTCGGCTATACCGCCGGCGAAGTCATTGACCAGCCCCTGCCCACGGTATTCCCCGAGGACCAGCGGGCCTTTCGCACCAAGCTGGAGGAGGCCGTGGCCGGCCAGCCGCTGGTCGGCATGGAAGCCACCCGCCGCCGCAAGGACGGCTCGGTGGTGGAGGTCAGCGTGTGGAGTGCGCAGCTGCGCGACGGCGCCGGGATGGTCACGGGCGTGGTGGTGGTGGTGGCCGATAATACCGAGCGCAAGCGGCTCGAAGAGCAGTTCCGCCAGGTCCAGAAGATGGAGGCGGTCGGCCGGCTGGCGGGAGGGGTCGCGCACGACTTCAACAACCTGCTGACCGTCATCGCGGGATATTGCCAAATGCTGCTCGACCGCTTGGATCCGTCCGACCCGCTGCACGAGGACATGGAGCAGGTGCTCAAGGCGGCCGACCGCGCGACCGCACTCACCAAGCAGTTGCTCGCCTTCAGCCGCAAACAGGTGGTGCAGCCCAAGGTGGTGGATCTGGGCGCTCTGGTCCACGACATGAACCACATGCTCAAGCGGCTGGTCGGCGAGGACATCGACCTGCAGGTGCTGGTTCACGAGCCTGTGGGCAAAGTGAAGGTCGATCCCGGGCAGATCGAGCAGGTGATCGTCAACCTGGTGGTGAACGCGCGCGATGCCATGGCGTTGGGCGGCCGGGTCACGATCGAGCTGGAGAACGCCGAGATCGACCGTGAGTTCCTGTCCCGGCACCTCGGGCTCGAGTCCGGTCCCTACCTGATGCTGGCCGTCAGCGACACGGGCATCGGCATTCCCCCCGAGATTCGCGCGCACCTGTTCGAGCCCTTCTTCACCACCAAGGAAAAGGGGCGGGGCACCGGTCTTGGTCTTTCGACCAGCTACGGTGTCGTGAAGCAGAGCAAGGGCGAGATCGTCGTGTACTCGGAGGTCGGCCGAGGCACGACGTTCAAGGTCTTTCTGCCCCGCGTGGAGGAGCCCCTGGATGCCGAGGTCATCGGCGCCCCCGAGCGCGACCGCTGGCGCGGCTCGGAGACGGTGCTCGTGGTCGAGGACGAGGACGGCGTGCGAAAAGTCATGCAGGAGATGCTGAATCAGCAGGGCTATACGGTGCTGGCGGCGGCCGGCGGACCGGAGGCCCTGGAAATGGTGGAGGGCTACGTCGGGCCCCTGGACCTGCTGATCACCGACGTCATCATGCCTCGCATGAGCGGCCGCGAACTGGCGGACCGGGTGCGCGGCCTGCGGTCCAACGTCAAAGTGCTGTTCGTCTCGGGCTATACCGATACCGTGATCAGCCAGCATGGCATTCTCGACCCCGGCGTCGCGTTCCTCCAAAAGCCGTTCACCCCGGAGCAGCTCTCGGGGAAGGTGCGCGAGCTGCTCGAGTCGCGGACCGGGACCCCGCAGGCGAGCCGGTCGGACTAGAGGCGGCCCCCGGGACCGCCGCCGGCGCGCCCGTCGCGTAGCTCACGGGATGCCGGGTCGACAACCAATCATGCGCTGGTGAAACGTGTGAGCCCCGGTCGTGCCGAAGCAGGTACGCGGCGGGCGTTCGCTAGAATAAGAAATATATATGGCGATTCCGAACGCAAAAAAGTACCGTATCACCAGCCCCGATGGCTCGGATTCCACGACCCTTGTGGCGGTTCTGCCGAAAGGCGCCGACGTCGATGCCTACCTGCGGGAGGCGGCGGCGCGCTTCGATTGGAAGGGCTTCAAGGAAGGCAAGACCACCCAATTCCGAATCCGTGTCGGCCAGCAGAAGCAGAGGAAAGCAAAGTAGCGAAAGGCCGCGTACGCGCGGCAGGACTCCCATCGCAGGAGGGCGCCGGGCGTGCCCGTCTGGCCCGACGCGGGGCACCCTGGCGCGGCTGCTTACAGCCGGGCGCGCAGGTTGCGCAGGGCCCGCAGGCTCTCCTGCGCGACCTCCTCGTCGGAATCCTTCGACAGTTTCTCAAGATAGGGCAGCGAGCTGGCGTCGCCGCTCGCCGCCAGGACTCTCCCCAGGCCGATCTTTTCATCGCGGGTGCCGCGGTGGACGATGGTGTGCAGCAGGCTGCGCACCGCGGGCTCGCGCGCCAGCTCAATCAGGTAGGCCTCCGAGATGGCGCGGTACTTGGACGAATTCAGGTTGTTGACGACGTACTGCAGCGGCGAGAACTCCGACAGCTCGGTTTTACCCAGATGAGCCGCGGCGAAGGCCAGCGCCAGACGGTGCTGCCCTTTCACGCCGGAGCCGGCGAAGAGCTTCTCGACCCGTTCCCTGTCCGCGGGATTCTTCAGGCGGCCGAGGCCTTCGGCGGCCGCCGCGCGCGTACCCTCGTCCCTGTCGTTCAGGTAGCGCAGGAAGACCTCGCGGCTGGATGCATCGGCAATGCGCCCGATGGCCTCCACCGCGGCGCGCCGCACTTCCTTGTCCTCGGTCCGCTGCAGCACCTTGTGCAGATCGGGCAGGGCTTCGCGATTGCGGAGAAGCCCGGTCGTCTCAACCGCCGCGATCTGCACCTCCTTTTTTAGATCGCGGAGCAGGAAGCTGACGCGCGGCGCCGCGGCCGGATCGCCGATTTTCTGGATCGCGATCAGCGCCTCGTAAATGACCGTGTCATCCTTGGAATGCAGCGCGCGCACTAGATCGGGCAGCGCGGCGCGGCCGCGGAGTACGCCGATCGCACGTGCGGCCACGGCCCGCGACTCCATGCTCGATCCGCCGCTCGCCAGCCGGCCCAGGGCAGCGACCACGTCTTCCCGCACGTTCACGAAGCGCGGCACCACGATGTCGTTCGTGTCGGTGAACCGGCTCCTGATCGCAGTGCCCACCCGCTGCAACCCCGACTGGATGTAGCCCGGGTAGTAGAAATTGACCAGCGCCTCAACGGCGCGCATCTGTACGGAGGGATCATTATCGCGCGTGGCGCGGAGCAGGGGAGGGACGCTGTCCCCGGTCCCGAGATCGGTCAGCGCCTTGACGGCTTCGAGGCGCACGTCGAGCACCGGGTCAGAGAGGTAAGGCTCGATCTGCGGGATCGCCTCCGGGCTTCGCTTGGCGAGCTCGCGGACGGCGCGCTCGCGCTGTTTGGGGTCGGGTTGGCGCTCCTGAGCCAGAGCCGCGAGCGAGCACATCAAAACGACAAGCGGTCTGCTGCAATAACACATGCGGGTTCACCTAACAGATTACAGACGTATCAGCGGATGAATTCGACTGCGACGCGGTGCGGAATCAGCCCGGCTTCGTGTCCCATGTCCACCAGCTTCTGGGCGGCCTTGGGCACCAGTTCGCCGGCGTCCAACGTAAAGTGATTCACGTACATGCCAACGAACTTCTCGGCCAGCGGCTGCTCCATATCGCGCGCGAATTGCATCGCGTAGTTCAGGGCCTCTTCCTGATTGTCCAGCGCATACTGTATGCTTTCGCGCATCAGGCGGCAACACTCGCGTTGGATGTCCGGCGCCAGGTTGCGGAGCAGGGCATTGGCCCCGAGCGGCAGCGGCAAGTCGAAGCTCTTCTTCCACCAGCGCCCGAGGTCGATCACATTGTGGAACCCGCTTTTGCCGTACGTCAACTGAGCTTCGTGAATCACGAGGCCCGCGTCGACCCCGTGCTCCTTCACGGCGTCGGTGATCTTGTCGAACGGCATCACCACGGGCTGAAAGTCCGGCTGCAACAGGTGCAGCGTGAGGAACGCAGTCGTCATGTTGCCGGGGACCGCGATGCGTTTGCCCTTCAGCTCTTCCGGCGCCATGGGGCGCATCGCGATGACCATGGGCCCGTAGCCGTCGCCAACACTGCATCCACTGGCCATGAGCACGTACTTGCCCGCGATGTAAGGATAGGCGGCGAAGGAAACGGCGGTCAGCTCGTAAGCGCCCTCGAGCGCTTTGCGGTTCAGAGTCTCGATATCCTCGAGGACGTGGTGGAAGTTGACGATGCGGGAGCGGATCTTGCGCGTCGCCAGCGCGTAGAACATGAATGCATCGTCAGAATCCGGGCTGTGCGCGCAAACGAGTTCCGTCGCCTGTTCGGAGGTCATACAGTGGCGGCTCTAGCCCACCGTCATTTCGTTCTACCAGCGGCGGACAGCAGGAGAAGTGCGGGGCGTTGTTTCTGAACCGCCGCGAACGGCCGCGGCGCGCCGCAGGCAACGGTGTGTGCACTTCGCGAAAAACCGAACGACATCGGGCTCTAGCTACTATAGCAGGCGCGTCAGGAATCGATACGCACGGCGCGAACACGTACCGTCCCGAACTGGCAATCGCGACCTCCGCCGCGCCCGCCCTGAGGCGGTGACGAAATGGATGCGCGCCGTGATCGAGTGCGATCTTCGCTGGTGGTATATGTCTGACCGCTGGCGGGGCGACAACGCGGGTGAGAAAGCGGGGAGCCTCTCAGCTCCGGAGCAGTGCAGTGAGAGCGGAGCAAAGATCCGCGAAACCGAGTTGCAGCCTCAGCAGGCACTCAGGGGCGCGGGTGAATTCGCCGGTCCGGCCCATCTGCTCGAGACGGAGCGCGGCGTAGAACGCCGCGTTGGCTCCGAAGTTGGCGACCGAGCCCTTGAGCGTGTGGGCCGAATGCTCCAGCGCCTGGGCATCGCGATTTCTGACGGCGGCGGCGATTTCGGTGATCAAGCGCGGCGACTCCTCGAGAAACAGCTCCGCGATTTCACGCAGCAGGGCTTGATCGTTGCCTAGCCGGTCGAGCACGTCGCTCCAGTCGAGAGTGGAAGCTGGGCTCTGTTCCACTTGTGCGGCGCTTGGCACCATCATTCTTGCCTACTCATCGGCGGCTTTCGGGGGTGTCTTTATCAAAAGCGCCAAACGCCGGTACTAGACCATCTTTCCCTCGCTTACCAGCGCCGTAGCCTGGCCCTAGCCCCGGCCCTACGCCACCCTAGCCCGCATTTCTCACCAGCGCTCGACTGCGGCTTGCGGAAGGGCTGCATCTACTACGTTGCGCTCGGTCGCCGTCCTCGAGGTACTGTCAAGTACGCTTTGCATTATAAAGCGATGCGGAGGCCCACCCACTCGGGGGAGGGGGGCGCATCAGCAAAACCGTGGCTGGACGCCGGATGGAGCGCTTATTGCCGGTTGCCGCTCAATTTTTCACATCTTCTGAGCGAGCGGTTGGACGGCTCAAAAACCGAATTTTGCGCCGGAAAGTAGCTAAGCTAGCCTGTGCCTGGCGCAAAAATCGCTTCTCGGGGCGGCTCGGAAGTGTTCACTCTGAGCCGCGCCGGGAGGGAGCGGTTGCCAAAAGGCGCTGATCTCAGCCGCAAGGCTCGTAGCCGGCATTTCGCGGGCATCGCCGCTGCCGCAGACCCCCGCTCTCCTTCTTATATCGCCATGGTCCGGCGGGCCCGAGGCTGCGCCTGGACGCGGCGGTGGGGACGCGTGAGGCCCGCGGCCGGGCGTGCGCGAGCGCCCGCGCCGTTGTAGAATATCTCTTAGGTGGGAGGTGTGTCTTCCCCAGTCGATGGTTTAGACCTGGTCGCAACATCGATTCCGCTGTACTGCGAGGGATTCCCTCGGCCTTTTTTTCGTTGTTTCTCCCGGATGACTGCCGTCTGTGCGGCAAGCCGCTGCGTCACATTTCCAGGATTCCCGTGTGTCCGGCCTGCCTGGCGGAACCGAAGCCGCTGATTGCCGAGTATTTCTGTAGCGCCTGCGGTATGCCGTTTGTGAATGCGGCGCCGCTCGATGACGCCGGCCGCTGTGGTCTTTGCCGGCGCGGCCTGCAGGGCTTTGATGCGGTCTTCTGCTATGGCGAATACGAGGGGCCCCTGCGCGGGCTCATCCACCTGTTGAAGTTCGGCGGCGTGCGTCCGCTGGGGAGCGTGCTGGGCCGATTACTGCTCCAGGCTCTGCCTCGCGAGCAGCGCTTCGATGCGGTGGTGCCGATGCCGCTGCACTGGTTCCGCCTGTGGCGGCGCGGCTTCAATCAGTCGCTGCTACTCGCCCGGTTCGTTTCGAAGCGGCTGCAGGTCCCAGTGATTAACGGCGCCCGCCGGCGCCGCTCGACCGCGCCGCAGTCGGGACTGACGAATGCCGAGCGGCGCGCCAACGTCACCGGCGCGTTCGCCGTGAGGCGCCGCGATCGAGTCGCGGGCAAGCACATTCTGCTGGTTGACGACGTGCTGACCACGGGCGCGACTGCGAGCGCGTGCGCGGCGGCGCTCAAGCGCGCCGGCGCGCGGCGCGTCACGGTCGCGGCTGTTGCCCGCGTCGACCGGCGAAGGACAGGATTTGCGAGTTCCGTATTGCTTTCCGACCTCGCGACTACGGGAGTTGCACGATGACCAGTGGGAACCGCCTCCACAGATCCGTACTCGTTCTGAACGCCAGCTACGAGCCGATCAACGTCTGCGCCGCCCGCCGGGCGCTGGTGTTGGTGATGAAGGGCGTGGCTTCGACCGAGGAGCACGCGTCGATTGTCATTCACTCGGCACGCCAGATCATCCGGCTGCCGTCGGTAATCCGGCTGCTGGAGTATCGCCGCATTCCGCACCAGACGCGCGCGCTTTCCCGCAAAAACATCCTGGTGCGCGACCGCTACACCTGCCAGTACTGCCACCGCACCGCGCCCGGCGTGGATCTGACGCTGGACCATGTCATTCCCCGGTCGCGCGCGGGCGAGACGACCTGGGAAAACCTGGTCGCCTGCTGCCATACCTGCAACAACAAAAAAGGAAACCGCACGCCCGAGGAGGCGGGTATGAGGCTCGGGCGCCAGCCGCGTCCCTTCAGCCTGCATACCAGCCGCCACCTGATGCGCCTGCTCGCCAAGAGCGACCAGCAGTGGCAGAAGTACTTGTTCTATTGATTCGCCGCCGTTCCGGGCGCCTTTACTCTCCAATGACTTTCACGAGGACGCGTTTTCTGCGGCGTCCATCGAACTCTCCATAGAAGATCTGCTCCCACGGGCCGAAATCGAGCCGCCCGTTGGTGATGGCGACCACTACCTCGCGGCCCATGATCGTGCGCTTGAGGTGCGCGTCCGCGTTGTCCTCGCCGGTGCGGTTGTGCAGATAGACGGAGATGGGCTCATGGGGTGCGAGTCCCTCGAGCCAGCGCTCGAAATCCTGGTGCAGGCCGGACTCGTCGTCGTTGATAAAGACGGAGGCAGTGATATGCATCGCATTCACCAGGGCCAGACCCTCGCGGACGCCGCTCGCGCGCACGCAGTCTTCGACCTGGCGGGTGATGTTGACGAACCCGCGGCGGGTTGGGATTTCGAACCACAATTCCTTGCGGTAACTTTTCATGGCCGATTTTGAGGATAGCAGCGGCTGGTGGAACGGAGCAGCGCTTTTGGTCCGGCGCGCTGCTCCGCTATTGTTTGCGCCCGCGCTTTCGGCCGGCCAGGCGATCGCGCCTTGCGGAAGTGTTGCATCCACAGTGGCGCGCTCGCGGCACGGCGGATCCTGATGATCGCCGCGGGCGCGGCGGGCCCGGTTATTCCTGCTCTCGCCGCACGGCAAACCTGGCCAACTCGGCTTTGAAAATCGCATCGGCGAACGCTCCGCTGCGCATGATGGAATTCGCCACCAGACCGGCGTTCATAACAGTACCGCTCGGTGTCTCCACGCCATACTCGACGGCGGGCCGGAGGTAAGGACCGCCGGCCCAGACACTCTCGTGGAGTTTGAGCTCCAGAGCGGGTGTCAAGGCCTGCAGGTGCGCGAGAACTCTCCCGGCGGTCTCGCGCGTGGCGAACTGCAGAGGATTGGCCGGGTAGACCCGGCCGGAATACTGGTCAAAGATGCTGACATTCTGAAAGGTAAACGGCTGCTGACCGCCGTCCTGGTCGTAGATGTGTCCGGTCCCCGGCTCAAACCAGAAACCCCAGACATTCACATGGTTCTTCATGATCCACGTTTACCGCGCAAGGCCGAGCGAAATTCCACACGAGTTTCTCTAAATTATTGAAATAGCGATAAAAATAAATTTTCGCCCGTGGGGAACGACTTGCGGAACTCGGGCGCGGTTGGCTGCCGCGCCCCTTCGGTTTCGGAAAGCGCCGGTTCGCGTTTTGCACCGGCGAGAGGGCGACTTGTGCAAGCAGGCAGTAGAATGGTCGAAGATTTTGGCGCTCCGGGTCGCGGCGAGCGGCTGGGCGCGGGGTTCATGGAAACACTCCTCATCCTCGTGGTGGCGGTGCTCTGGATCGCGCTGGCCCGCGCAGGCGGCTGAGGGTCGTGGCGCGGCCGGGGCGGCTGCTGAGGATCGGGCGCCGGGTACGGCGCGAAGCACCGCTTGATTGTGATCGCCGGGACGAGGCTGCCGGCTGCGTCTGGCTGGCGCGGTCGATCCCGGCTGAGTCCGATTGGCGGGCAACCCGGCTGGGGCGACGGGTGTCCGATTTTGGGAATGGGTTCGTTCCGCGGATTCCGGCATAAGCGGGCAAGTTGTTGAATCGGCGGATTCGAGGGGCGGCTCAGGAGTGTGTTCGGCGGGCGCGGTGGAGTCCGGTCCGGGCGGGAGCTGATCGAGGCGGCGGAGAGTGCGAAACAAAGCCAAATCGACGCGGGCATCGTAGGCGGATGCCTTCATGAGGACGCCCTGATCATAGCAGTCGGCGCGGAACAGGAGAGCCTGGCGGGTGGGGGTGGAGGCATCGCTGAACCGTTTCTGAAGGTCGGAATCGAGCTTGCGCTCGGCGACGTAGAAGGCGCCGGCCTCGATGTTGGCGATGCGCATCTTGCGCCAGGCGGCGGGGGCGAGGTTGTGGACCAGGACCTCGGCGGCGGCGGTGGCGGGGCGGTACT